>JBEKHI010000239.1:0-12769 GCA_050012355.1 Streptosporangiaceae bacterium
TCGCGGTGCCCAGCCGGTAGCCGGTCAGCGTGAAGGTCGACTGCCCCACCGACGTGTCCGTGGCCGCACCGGTCGTGGTGACCGAGGCAAGCAGGTACCCGGCCGACGCGTCGGTGGACAGGTCACAGATAGTCGTCGTCCGCTGAGGCACCCGCCAGTCGCGCAGCACGCTGGTCCGCGTGCCGGTCGCCGTGTCGTAGGCCGCGATCGTCATCGTCGTGCCCTGCTGTGTGCAGGCGTACAGCGTCCCGCCGTTGGCGCTCATCGCGACCGACTGCACACTCCCGTGGCCGCTCAGCGTGATACGGCTGGCACCTTCCACCGTCGAGGACCGGGACCCGGTGTCCAGCACCAGACCGGACTGGACCAGACCCTCACCGGGGACGAACATCGGGAACGCGAGCTTGCCCGTGCTGGTGGAAACCGCCAGGGTGTTCGCGTAGTCCTCGCTCAAGGTGAAGGTCCACTGACGGCTACCAGCGCCGATGTAGCCGATCACCGCGTCCGGGCTCAGATGCCCCGAACTGTTCGTGGCGCAGTGGGCCACGGAGTACGCGAACGTGCCGCCGTCCGCGGCCACCGCCGTCGGTGTGTAGCCGGCCACCGCGCGCAGTTGCGTCAGCGACAGCGGCTGGCCATTGGCGGAGAGCTGGAGCCTATAGAACGTGGCCGTGCAGGACGTAACCGCGTCCAGGCTGGTCGAGACGAGGAAGGTCCGGTCATTCCCGTCCGCGGCCACGTCCACGAACTGCTGCCCGGACGGGGCATTCATGGTCCCGGCGACGGCACCGCTGACGGTGTCGTACACCGTGAGTGAATCACCGTCACCCTGACTGACGACCGCGTACGGCGGCAACGCGGAGGCCGATGCGGACCGGGCCGAGGCGGCGGGCCGCGCCGGGAGGGTCGTGGTGTGGTGGGCTAGAGCGTGCGGCACGAGTGTCGTGGCAGCCACGACAAGCGCGCAGGTCGCCGCGGTGGCGACCGCTGGCAGCGCGAACTGGAGCCGACGGGACCGAGGGCGCCGGGCGACGCGGACGACTTGGGTGCCCAGGCCAGGCAAGCTGTCTGGGTGGACGGTGTTCGCGGCCGCGCGGTAAGCGTCGCGCAGACGATCTTCGGTGGTGTTCACTGTCGCTCCTGAAGCTGGCGGGTGAGGGCGGCCACCGCGCGGGACGCCGTTGACGACACGGTGCCCCGGCTGATCTTGAGCATCGCGGCGATCTCGCTGTCGGGCAGGTCGAGGTAGTAGCGCAGCGCGAGGATCTCGCGCTGGCGCCGGGGAAGGCGGGCGACGGCGGCGAGTACCGAGCGTCGTTCTTCGGAGTCGATGACGGCGGCTTCCGCAGACCAGACGGGCGAGTCGTGCGGCGGCCGCCCGGGCAGCCAGACGCGGCGGCGCGACCGGTGCACGCTGCGGCAGCCGTTGATCACGGCGGTACGCAGGTAGCCCACGGCTTTGTCCTGATCACGCAGCCTCGCCCAGCCCTTGTAGAGGCCGATGAAGGCGTCCTGGACCACGTCCTCGGCGGTCGCCTGGTCCCCGGTCAGCAGCACCGCGAGCCGCACCATGGCGATCGCGTGCTCGCGATAGAGGTCGTCGACGCCGCCACCGGGGGGGCCGGCGGGCCGGGTCAAGTTGAGTGTCACGCCCTTAAAGACGTCCGAGGAGGCGTGACTGCTGAGTCCGGCGCGGAAATAGTTGGTCTCTTCGCGTGAGGATGGTCACGGTGGCGTGAAAGTGCGCTGAAGCTGCGGGCGGGGATGCTGCGAGGCCCGAGAGCGGCCACTCCTGATGGTCTTGGTTCTGTTGGTGCTGGTATTGCTGGAGTGGTCACCCGAGTGATGCCTTGTTGCTGGTGGGTGCTGCATTACCCGCCAAAGACTGTGGGTAGTGCAACACCCACCAGGACCGTCCACTGCCGCGCACCGGCTGAGGAAGGGACCTTCCGGTCAGTTCCTGATGGCTCTTCGCTCGCTGTAGCCGCGTGAAAAATGGGTGGTGGTACCGCCTTATTCGCCTCTCGGATCGGCACGTCCGCCGCTGCACCCCTCGGTCACCGCCGGTGCGATCATCCTGGCCGTGATTCTGGCGATGGCTGACGGCCGGCGCGTTCGGCAACTGACGGATCGGTAGTCTCCGGCCCGCCGACACACTGTCCTGGGTGGCCTGACCCGCGGGCCGCGGACGCTGAACCGAACCGGCCGTCGGACCGCAGCGGCTTGCGCTGCCGGGCATGCTGCCGCAGGGCGGCCATTGTTTTTCTCTCCTTGCGGTTACGCGAAAAGGCGCACATCCGCACATGAACGTTTCCGCAGGTCAGAAGCAATAGGCGGGCACGATTGCGGCCTGGCCTTCCAGCAAGAAGGTGAGTGCATAGTCGACCTGAGCTGGCCGATTTCATTCCTCGGCACATCTGCCGGAAAGCCCGCCGGCCGGGCGATGCCCTCGCACAACACCGGGTTTGGGCAGCCCGCCGACCCGGTGCAGCCACATGAACGATCACATCTATACGAAACACCATAAAGTGGCTAATATTGTGGCGCACCAAAGCAAGAGGGGCACTTGGTAGGGGACTGGAAGCGGAACGGGGAGACACAATGAACGGGCGAAAACGCTTTACCGTTGCGGGCTGCGTAAAGAGCGTAAAGAGGGGGATGACAGCTGCAGCGCTGGTCATCATCATGGTCGGGGCGAGTGCTGTCGGTGCGCAGGCCGCCAGCAGCGTCTGGACAGCTGTGAGTTCGCCGAACGCGACGCTGTCGGGCGGGCAGATCGAATCTGTCTCGTGTTCCTCTCCCGGCGCGTGCACCGCGGTCGGAACCAACCTCAACGCCTCGGGTCTCAATGTCACCCTGGCGGAGAGATGGAACGGGGCAAGCTGGCAGCGGCAGGCGACGCCGAACCCGCCAGGCAACACCGCTCCCTCGGTCGCGCCGAGCCTTCTCGGGGTGTCCTGCCCGACAGCCGGCTTCTGCGCGGCCGTCGGGGAATACCAGTCCGGGCCCACCCAGGTAAGCATGGCCGAGACATGGAACGGGCTGCAGTGGACGTGGCAACCGTTCCCGGTTCCTGACGACTCCTCCGGTGCGGAGCTGACCGCGGTGTCGTGCACGTCGCCCAGCTTCTGCGAGGCGGTGGGGACGTACCTTGACGATAACGCCGGCCTCAATGTGACCCTCGCGGCCACGTGGAACGGAACCGCCTGGAGCCTGCAGACAACGCAAAATCCAGACCCTAACGACTTCGACTCCGAGCAATTCAACACGGTCTCATGTACCTCGCCGACGTTCTGCGAGGCGTGGGCCGGCGGTTACGCGGGATCGGGCATCACTCTTGCCGAGCAATGGGACGGTAGCTCGTGGCAGACGCAGACCGTGCCGTCAGATAATGCCACGGTGAACTCGGTGTCGTGTGCCTCCGCGACATTCTGCGAGGCGGTCGGCTCTGGCCCGGCCTACACCTGGGACGGGTCGGCCTGGACAGCGCAGTCGATCCCGGATCCGGCCGGTACCGGCAACCTCAGCGGCGTGTCGTGCTCGTCGCGCAGCTTCTGCGAGGCGGTCGGCGAGTACAACGACAGTCCGGATATCGTCACCGTCGCCGCACGGTGGAACGGCTCAGCGTGGACCGCGCAGACCACCCCGAATCCCGCCCAGAGCACGTTCGCGCACCTGAATGCGGTCTCCTGTGCAGCGGCCAGGTCCTGCGAGGCAGGCGGCTATTTCGAGGTGCAGGTTACGTCGAACGACCCGAAGGCACTGGCCGAGGCTTGGGACGGGACCGCCTGGCAGCTTCAGCACGCGGCCGCGCCGGGCGGCGCCACCTACAACACGCTGAGCGGGATCTCATGTGTCTCGGCGAGCTTCTGCGAGGCGGTCGGCACCCATTACGACAGCGCGGGCAACGAGGTAAACCTCGCGGAGACTTGGAATGGGCAGTCCTGGAAAATTCAGTCGACCCCCAATCCGACAAGCCAGTCCGGTGGCGTCGGTAATTCACTATTGAACGTCTCTTGCGTCTCCCCGCAATTCTGCGAAGCGGTCGGAGCAGGCGGCGCGGTAGGTGCTACTACGGAGATGTGGAACGGCACGTCGTGGACGGTCCAGGAACGACCTGGGCCTTCAGATGTTGACACGCAGCTAGTGTCCTGCACCAGCACCAGTTTCTGCCTGTCGTCTGACGGCTTCGGGAACGTGGATATCTGGGACGGAACTTCGTGGTCGGCTGGTCCCGCCGTAGCGGGATTCTCAAATGTCACCTCGATTTCCTGCCTGTCGGGAGACTTCTGCGAGGCGGTCGGCGAAGGGCCATCCGGCCAGAACGCGGCGGTGTGGAACGGCACCTCATGGACGGACCAGGCCACTCCGGGGTCGGCCGCCTTCAATTCCGTCTCGTGCACCACGGCCACTTCCTGTGAGGCGGTCGGCCAGGACTTCGAGAACGGCCAGGTGGTCACGCTCGCCGAGTCGTGGGACGGGTCCGCGTGGGCCGTCCAGTCGACCCCCAATCCCAGTGCGACGCAGGGAAGCCAGCTGAGCTCGGTGTCATGCACATCGGCGACCTCGTGCACTGCTGTCGGGTCGTATCAGTCCAGCGATGTCGGCAACTTTGGCGCTTACCAGACGCTGGTCGAGGTCTGGGACGGCACAGCGTGGACCATCGCCTCCAGCCCGAACCCCAGCACCGCCCAAGACATGCTGGAGGGAGTGTCCTGCGGAAGCAGCCAGCTGTGCACAGCCGTCGGGCATTCGTCGGACCCAGGCGGCGTGACGGCGACGCTGATCGAAACCGGCGACTGAATCGCCATACGCGCATGTAGTCGTCGACGGGCCACTCGGTCTGGTGACGTTGAACCTTCTGGGGGGCGAGGCTGGTCCTCGCTCCCCAGAGGCATGCGTCTGTCGTTCGGGGTACCGGCAGGCCCTCCCTGGCTTGGGGTCCCGGTCGTAACCTGGGGTAATGGACAACGGGAACGAGATGCGCGACTTCCTGATCTCTCGCCGGGCCAAGATCACCCCGGATCAGGCCGGGCTGCCTGCCTACGGCGGCAATCGCCGCGTCGCCGGGCTGCGCCGCGAAGAAGTCGCGCTCCTGGCCGGGGTCAGTATCGACTACTACACCCGGCTGGAACGCGGCCGGGCGGCCGGGGCGTCCGACAGTGTGCTGGAAGGCATCGCCCGCGCCCTGCAACTGGACGAGGCCGAGCGCGCCCACCTGTTCGACCTCGCCCGCGCCGCCGATAGCGCCGCTGTCCCGCGGGCTCCCCGCCGCCCCTCACCGCAGCAGGTCCGTCCCAGCGTGCGGCGCATCCTCGACTCGATGGCCGCGCCCGCTTATGTCCGCAACGCCCGACTCGACATCCTGGCCGCCAACCGGCTCGGCGCGGCCCTGCTCGCCCCGGTCCTCAGCAGCCCGGCCCAGCCGGCCAACAACGCCCGGTTCCTGTTCCTCGACCCGGCCGCCCCCGTGTTCTACCTCGACTGGGAACGCCAGGCCCAGGACGTGGTGGCCATGCTGCGCACCGAAGCCGGACACAGCCCGCATGACAAGGCCCTGTCGAACCTCATCGGCGAGCTGTCCACCCGTAGCGACCATTTCCGCACGTGGTGGGCCGCTCACAACGTGCGCTTCCACCGCACCGGCATCAAGCGGTTCCATCACCCCGTCGTCGGCGACCTCACCCTCACCTATGAGGCACTCGACCTCGCTGCCGACTCCGGGCTGCGGATCTCCGCCTACAGCGCCGAGCCGGGCACCCCCTCCGACGACGCACTCAAGCTCCTCGACAGCTGGGCTGCCACCCTCGCCGAGGCCAGTCCCGGCCCTGGCGGCACCGCGTAGCCTCCGCGCCCAGCCGCCAGCGAAGGGGGTTCTCCTGGTACCCCGACAATCCGGCCCTCCCCCCCGCTGATCGGTCAGTGGTTGCCTGGTTAAGGCCGACAACGGCGAAAGAGGTAAACCGATGGCTATCAGTGAAACCGCGCAGAAGAACCACGACGAGCTGTTCCCGGGCCACGTCTCGACTCTGAAGGTGACCGACCCAGAGCTGATCGAGGTCTTCGATAACTTCGCGTTCGATGAGGTGCTCGGGCATGCCGCGCTCGACACCAGGACCCGGCTCATGGTGCAACTCGCCGCACTCATCGGCTGCCAAGGACTAAGCGAGTATCGGGTTATGCTCGGCGCCGCCCTTACCGTCGGGGTCACCCCGGTTGAAGCCCGGGAAATCGTCTACCAGGCCGTGCCGTATGCCGGGATGGGCAAGGTCTTCGACTTTATCCACGCGACCAACGATGTTCTGGTCGAACGTGGCGTACCGCTGCCGTTGCCGGACCAGTCCACCACCACGCTCGCCACCCGCACCGAACGCGGCCGGGAAATGCAGGAGCAGATCGTCGGTGCGGACCGGGTTGCGCACATGTACGCGACGGCGGCCACGGACGACCTGCCCTTCCAGTGGTTCCTGTCCGCTAACTGCTTCGGTGACTACCTCACCCGCGATGCCATCAGCGTGCCTGTGCGCGAACTGCTCACCTTCGCGTTTCTCGCCGCTCTCGGCGGCTGCGACGCCCAGGTCAAAGGCCATGTCGCGGCCAACATGAACGTCGGCAACAGCCGGCATACGCTACTCGGCGTCCTTGCGGTCCTGGTGCCGTTCATCGGCTATCCCCGCACGCTCAACGCGCTCGCCGCGGTCAATGAGGTCGCGCCCGCGGCCAGGGAAGGAAACTAATAATGCAGAACCGGATCCTGGGCCGTACCGGAGTCTCGGTCAGCCCGCTGTGCCTGGGCACGATGATGTTCGGCCCGTGGGGCAATCAAGACGAGGCCGACTCCATCCGCGTCATCCACCGCGCCCTCGACGCGGGCATTAACTTCGTCGACACCGCCGACGTTTACTCCGCGGGCGAGTCCGAGCGGATCACCGGCAAGGCCCTAGCCGGACGGCGCGACGATATCGTCCTGGCGACCAAGTTCTTCATGCCGATGGGCACCAGCCCGAACGAGCGGGGCGGGTCGCGCCGGTGGATCATCCGCGAGGTCGAGAACTCGCTGCGCCGCCTGGGCACCGACTACATCGACCTCTACCAGGTGCACCGGCCCAGCCAGGACACCGACGTCGAAGAAACCCTAGGCGCGCTGACCGACCTGGTACGGGCGGGCAAGGTCCGCTACATCGGCTCGTCCTCCTACGCCGCCAGCCAGATCGTCGAAGCCCAGTGGACCGCCCGCGACCGCCGCCTGGAACGGTTCGTCACCGAGCAGCCCCCGTACTCCATCCTGGTCCGCGGCATCGAGGCCGATGTGCTGCCCACCGCCCGCCGCCACGGCATGGGCATCCTCAGCTACAGTCCCCTGTCCGGCGGCTGGCTGTCCGGCCGCTGGACCAGAGACTCCTCCCCCGCCTCGGCGGCGCGGCCCGGTGCCCGCTTCGACATGACCAGCCCGGCCAACCAGCGGAAACTGGAAGTCGTCGACCAGCTCAGCAAGCTCGCGGGCGATGCGGGAATGACGCTCATCGACCTGGCCATTGCGTTCGTCATCAACCACCCCGCTGTCACCGCCGCGATCATCGGCCCTCGCACCATGGAACAGCTCGAATCCCAGCTCACCGCGACCGACGTCACCCTCACGGCCGACATCCTCGACCAGATCGACAAACTGGTCGCACCGGGCGTGACCATCAACCCGGACGACAACAGCTACGGCGAGGCAGAACTAACTCGGGCCGCGCTCCGGCGCACCGGCGGAGTATGACAAGCACGCCCGGCGTCGGACAACTGGTCTGCCGCCGGGCCTCTATTCTCAAGAATTCACGAATTGGATCACCACTTGCAAAGCTCACCCGGTGCTAAGTCGGTAGCAAGTCGACCCGAACCGAAGGACGCTCCGCGTCTGAGGATCGGAAGCCGCTCGGTAGCGAGTCGGTTTTGACGTCGTGCGCAACGGCTCCGAGCTAGCCGCGGCTCCTCGACCTGAAAGACGCAGCCCACTACGGCGTATCGGTCGTCGCCGCAGGCAAGGCACGCGACGCTCACCGCTGGGCCACTCGCCTGGTCGAGCGACCTGCGCCTAGCCACACACTGCCGACAGCCTGTGGCCCGAACGCCGATTTAGCATGCATCAGACACGAACAGGCTCATCTCTGCGTTCGTGACACACGGTGCGGCTCCTGTAGCGGATGATTGGTCATGCCGCCGAGGTCACGCGCAAAGTCGTTCTACCAGGTCGCGGCGGCGGTATTTCCCTCTGCCTCGTTGTCAGCGTGGCTGCTGCTCGCCGGGAGGATGCTCACTGCTTTTTCGCCGGCTGGAGGTCGGGCGTGTCGTCGGGGAAGGTGGGGGCTTCAGCGCCGCCGTCGATTTCGATGACCTTGCCGGTGACGTAGCTCGCGGCGGGTGAAGCGAGCCATCTCGCGGTGTTCGCGACGTCGGCGACCGTAGCCAGCCGGTGCAGCGGGGTGGCCGAGACGATCTGCCGCCGCAGCTCGTCGTTGAGCACGGCTAGAAGGCCGTCGGTCTCCACTACGCCGGGGGCGATCGCGTTCACCCGGACGCCGGGCGCGAGTTCCACTGCCAGCAGGCGGGTCAGCTGGGCGAGTGCGGCCTTGACTGTCCCGTAGGTCACCATCTGGCGAGCGGCTAGGCGGTCCATTCTCGACGTGATGTTGATCACCGAGCCGCGGCCGCTGTCGAGCAGATACGGGGTCGCCCGTTTGGCGAGCTCAAACGGTGCGGCGACGTTGAAGTGGAACGCCGCGTCAAGAGCTTCCGGGGTCGTGTCGAGGTAGGCGGCGGGCATCGCGCCGCCGGCATTGTTGACCAGGATGTCGAGCCTGCCGTGCCCGGCGATAGCGCGCTCGACGATCTGCATTGCCCGGGACACGTCGGTGAGATCGGCCGGGATGACCGACGCCAGCCGGCCCGCTGCCCGCACGGCGGCAGCGACGTCTTCGAGCTCGGTCGCGGTCCGGGCGACCAGTACCACGTCTGCCCCGGCCCGGGCGTAGGCCCGGGCAATTCCGGCCCCGATCCCCCTGCCCGCGCCGGTGACCAGCGCAACATACCCGTCAAGCCGGAACTCATCGGCGCCCTGGCCGGGGGGCGTCGACTGAACAGCCTGGGTCATTTCCCTGCCTTCTTTTAGTTGATGATTTGTAACAGGAGCTATTATCTGTGACTATCGGGGCGGGGCGGAAGGAGGCACGTTCATGTCCCAGGGGAACACCGCTGTGCCCATCCAGGCCGAGGAGGAAGAGGCGTGCCCGATCGGTGAGGTCCTTGACCACATCGCCGGCAAGTGGAGCATCGGCATCATCGTCGCTGCCGCCGCCGGGCCTATCCGCTTCACCGAGCTGGAGCGCGCCATCGAGGGGATCAGCCGCCGGATGCTGACCCTCAACCTGCGCAAGCTGGAACGCGACGGCCTGCTTGTCAGGACCGTGTACCCGACCGTGCCACCTAAGGTCGAGTACCGCCTTACCCCCATCGCCCGCGAACTAGGCGAATCATTCGCAATCCTCACTGCGTGGGCGGAACGACACCGCCGCGCCATCGCCGCGGCCCGCACCGCATACGACCATCGGCCCGGCGGCCCGGCGGCCTAACTGCCACCAGATGCCAGCCCTTCGCGATGAAATGCGAGCGTTCAGCTGGGTCGGTGTTGACGCCGGTCCTGGTGGAAACAGGCAGGCGGCCAGCGCGCCGGCGCCCAGCCCGATGAGCTCAATCGCCAATCCGACGATAGTCAATCCGTCTCCGTCATAGTTCATGGCGGATCGGACTCCAGGCGTGGGCACTTCATAACTAATCAATCCAGCTAGGGATTATCTCGGGGCGTGATCCTTGAGTGGGCTGCGCCGCGCCGAAACTGTTGCATCGGAGCATAGCCGTGAAAACAGCTACATCAGTAAGAACCCATGCGGCGAATAAAGCGGATCAGGTAAGGCTCATCCCGGGAGAAAATCCGGGGTGAACGATGTCGGCGAAGCGTCACCAGCATACTGGTCACCAGATAGGAGTACTGATAAACGATAGGCGGATAGCGGCGCCCTATAGCGCCGAGTCGGCGCGCAATGTGAACCGCTATCGGTGGCGGTGGCGGTGCAGGAGAGTGCAGTTCGGCGTATCGGTCTGGCTTTGCGGCTGGCTGCTACGCCGGGTGGCGCAGGCTGGCGAGATGGGCGAGGAGCAGTTCGGTCAGGCGTCCGGGGGTGCGTAGCGGCAGGTAGTGATCTGCCCCCGTGATGGCCTCGCCGTGAGCGGCGGGAATGCGTGCGGTGAGGGCCGCAGCGAGGACTCCGATCTGCGGGTGGTCATCGGCACCGTGCACAATCAGGGCCGGCGCGTCGATCTGGCCGAGCCGGGAGAACGCATCCCGGTCGGGATAGAGCGCGTGCTTCTCGTTACTGAGCCGCTTGTGCGCGTTCTCGCTCACCATCGCCATGATCGTCGGCCAGCCGGGTGCCTGTGGTCCCAGCGATGCCCAGATGACCAGTTCCAGCTCGGCGAGGCGCTCCGCGTCACCGGCGCGCCGCGCGGCAGCATATGCCGCAAGCTCCGGCGCCTGCGGCCAGCAGTAGCCGCTGGCCGAGGCTCCGGCCAGCGCCAGCGCCGATACCCGGCCAGGATAGGCCAGGGTGAAATCGAGCGTCATAGCGGATCACCTGGCAATGGCAGGCCAGACTGGGATACACCCCGTCCCAGAGCCGGCTGTCCACCCCGGCACCATGCAACAGAACAACCGGCGCCCCGCTGCCGCAGCACCCGGCCCGCAGCTCACCACCATCAACACGCACACGAGATGGCGCAGACCGCAACCACTCCTCCTCAAGCAGCCGCCCCAAGAGCATCCCCGCCAAGCCTGGAGTAGCCCCGGCGGACCCCGTCCCGCACTTGATCCGCGTCACCCCGGATGCCGACCTGCCTGCCGTCACGCTCGAACTCGCAGAGAACGGCGAGTTCATCAGGTCTAGTGCACGGGTGATACATGGTGCGCCCGCGCGGGAGATGGCGGTGACGCTGGCCGTGTCCCGGCACCGGCCGGCCGGCGACCGGTATGTGACGGATGCGGGTACTGACTGGCGTGCGAGATGCTTGCAGCATCCCAGCAGCGGGATCTCCTGATCAGCCCGGAAGGGAAGCCTGTTGTCTACAGTCATCGACGTCGGCGGCATCAAGGTCAGCGCCCTGAACGACGGCGAGGTTCACCTGCCGCCCATGTACTACCCGGGCCTCGACTTCGCCGCCCGCCCGGAACTCTTGCAGCCCGACGGGACCTACCACATCCCCGTGGGGTGCTTCCTGATCCAGGCAGCGGGCCTGGCCGTCCTTGTGGACGCGGGCCTGGGGCCGTCCAGCATCCCGTTCCCCCCAGATATCGCCGACGCGGCCGGGCTCACGGATCCGCCGGAGTCGATAGCCGCGGGAGGGCTGCTGCCCGGCGCGCTGGCGGCAGCCGGTGTCGCCCCGGCGGATATCACCACCGTCTTCCTCACTCACCTGCACGCCGACCATATCGGGTGGGTCGCTCCTGGCGGTGTCCTGTTCTTTCCCAGCGCGGTGGTCATGTGCGCCGCCGTCGAGTGGGAAACCCAGCCCATCGCCCCCGCGCCCGGCGAGCTCGAGGGCAGGACGGGGCTCGCGGCCGCCCAGGCCGCGGGGGTGCTCCGTCTCATCGACACTGCCACCGCCGAGCTCGCGCCCGGCATCCGCGCGCATCACAGCCCTGGCCACACGCCCGGTCACTACGTAGTCAGCGTGTCGTCCCGAGGTGAGACCGCCTACCTGCTCGGAGACGTCGTCCATCATCCCTTGCAGCTCAATGACCAGGGCATCTCGTTCCTTTCCGAGACCGAGCCCGAACGCGCACTGCGGGCACGCGAGGAACTCCTCACGGCCCTGCAAGGATCCAGCGCAGCGATCGGCATGACCCACTTCCCAGGCCTGGACTTCCAGCGGATCACGACGGCAAACGGACGTGAGTGGACCACCGCCTAACATGACAGAAATCCCCGTTCCGGCGCGTCTCGCCGACCATCCTGACCTGCTGCCCAGAAAATACAGGCGGATATCGCGTCACGGCTGGCCGGGATTGCGGGTCAGTCTCTCATGATGAGGTCGTAGTGGCGGCGAGCCCGGGCGCCGCGCGCTGCCGCCGTAGTGCTCCAGCATCTGCGGGGACGACCAGCCGTTCAGCTCCATCAGGTCACCCTCGGCACCGCCACGCTCCAGCCAGATATGGCTGAAGTGATGCCGGAACCGGTACGGGTACACCGCCACCCCGGCCTGATCGCCGCGCCGTTTCACCATCTGGTAAATCCCGTTAGATGCACCGTGCTGTGTCGTACACCAACCGCGGGTTCCTCAGCAGCGACGAGATTGGCACAGGGACGATATCTTGCGCCACCGCCTCGAATGGTGTATCCGCAGGTCAGCGGTGTTCGGCTGCCTTCAGAGCGGCGGACTGCAAAGCCTTCACCTTTGTCCACGTTGTTCGAACAAGGTTCGTCATTTTTTACGAAAACATCCTGATAACTGCGAATACTCGCACTGTTGGAGCGATTTTACTTTGTTTCGACGTGTATGGCGGCGACGGTGCACGGACCTATAGCTGGCGACGTCCGGCCTAGGAGAGCGGTGTGAGCTTGCCGTTTAACCTTCGGGAATCTCCCGACGACCGCCCGGCAATTTGCCTGATATGCCCGAGCCTGCGGTGCCGCCCGGCGGCCCGGACTGGCCTGTCGGCAAGATGATGGAAACTAGC
>JBEKHI010000240.1:0-12768 GCA_050012355.1 Streptosporangiaceae bacterium
GCTTACCCCGGCGGCGTTCGCGACATCGAGCAGCCTGGTGACCCCGTTCACGGGGTGGCCGACCGGTGAACGGGCGGCCGGGAACCGCGGGTTCCTGGTGGCTGAGGCGCCACTATCTCAAGTCTTGCCATCGATGGCATAACTCGATTGTGCCAGGCTTTGCCATCGATGGCAAGACTTAACGGGAGAGGTGGTCGAGGACGGATCTGACCAGTTCAGTGGTTGGTTGGGAGGCGTCGAGTGCCAAGTGAGGAATTGCCGGTGGCTCAAGGTCAAGACCCGCCAGGTAGGACTCGGGGTCACGGATCTTGTTCTCGTCACGAGCGAGGGCGCGCTGCGTCAGGCGGTGGATCAGTTCGCTGGGCGGGAGGTGCAGCCAGACCATCGTGGCGCTGGCCGGGATCCGTCGTGCGGTCGCGGCCCAGGCGGAAGGCATGGCTCGTTCGGCACTAAAAGGGGCGACGAGAACGACAGAGCGGCTCGCCAGCAGGTTGGCCTCGGCTAGGTCGAGGAGCGTGTCGTAGCGCGCGTTACGTGTCAGCCTGGCCAGGACGGGGTCGTCCAGGTCGTGTACGCCAGCCAGTTCGGACACCACGCGGGTCAGCGGGGCGGTGGCGACGTCGAGATCCAGCACCGCGGCGTCGAGACACGGAGCCAGGGCCGTGGCCAGGGTGCTCTTGCCCGTTGCCGGAGGTCCGCCGATCAGGACGGCGGTGAGTCCGTTCACGGTGTCGGACTGGGACGCGTAGCGCCGGGCCGCTGTCTGGCCAGTACGGTAGCCGCGGCCGGGCTCAGCAGGAGCGATGGGAGCAGCACGGCCTGGTAGGAGTGGTAGAGATCAGGCTTCCCCGGCCAGATGGACGTCGCCGGGGTCATGTCCGGGGTCAGTTCCTGCCACCAGCCGCCGCCCTTCCGGTCCAGGAAATACCGGTCGATCTCACCCCACCACCGCGCCGCGGTCGTGGCGAAGCGGTCCTCCCCGGTGCGCCGGTGCAGCGCCTCGGCGGCGAGGACGGCCTCGCATGCGACCCACTGCAGGCGCGTGGTGACCACCGGCTGGCCGTCCGGGCCGACGGTATAGATGAGTCCCGGGTGACCGTCGCGACGTTCGGCGTCGGCGACGGCCGTGTCGAAGAGCGCGGTTGCCGCTTCCAGCAGCCAGGCAGGGGGTGCGTCTTGGGTGGCCTCCAGGGTCAGCAGCAGCCGGGCCCATTCGAAGGAGTGGCCTGGGGTGGTGCCGGAAGGCCGGAACTGATCGTTGGGGCGATCGAGGTTGTAGTCCGGCTGGGGCTGCCACTTCTCGTCATAGTGCTCTGGTATCCGCCAGGAATGGGTCCGGGCGTGACCATCGATAAGGCGGGCGGCGATCGAGGCGGCCCGGGCGTGCCAGACGGAGTTGCCAGTGAGGTCGGCCACAGCGAGGTATGCCTCCACGGAATGCATGTTGCTGTTGGCACCGCGGTACGGCTCGAGTTCGGTGAAGTCAGCGTTCCAGGACTCCAGCGCGCAGCCTTCCGCATCGGACCAGAAGTGCTGCTCGATGGCGCTCGAGGCGGCCGCGAGGACGGCCTCAGCACCGGGTATCCCGGCGGCCACCGCGCTGGCCGCCGCCAGCAGGACATGAGCGTGGGCATAGTTCGTCTTGGCGGAATCGACGACCTGCCCGGAGCGGTCCACGCTGGAAAACCAGCCGCCGTTCGTATGGTCGGCATAGCGGCTGACCAGGGCGCCTAGTCCGGACGCGGCCAGGCAGCCCGCCCCCGCGACACCCTGCAGGTGCGCGAGCGTGAAAACGTAGGTCATGCGCGCGTTGACATAGAGCGGGCACGGCCGCGTCTCGTCGACTTCCCCATCGGTGCCGAGCCACCCGAACCCGCCGTCCGGCAATGCGGCCCCCCGCCCGAAGGCGATCAGCCGGCTCTGCTCGACGCGGCGCCATGGCGCTGTTCCTGGCTCACTCACGGTATCCCCCTTCCTGATCAAGGTCGCGGACGCAGTTCGCCCGATCCTCTCGGGATCAGGTGGACCGGGAGAACGGTCCGGGGGCGCTGCTGGGCGCGGGGATCCTCGATGCGCTGCAGAAGCCTCTCGACAGCGATATGCCCGAGCCCGGCCGGATCCTGGTCAATGACCGTGACCGCGGGTGTAAGGGCCGCGGCCATGGGAAAGTCACCGAAACCGACTATGGCGATATCGGTACGCTCCGCCCGCCGCAGCGCCTGGACGAGCGCCATAGTGCAGGGAATGTTCGAGGAGAAGACGGCTGTAGGTGCGTCCGGTCCCTGTAGCCGCTTCACTAGCTCGGCGGCGGCTATGTCGGCCGACTCGGCGGGCATGCAGATGAGGTCGGGACTGTCGGGCAGGCCGTTCTCGGCCAAGGCTGACCGGTAGCCCTTCAGCCGGCGCCGCGTCGTTGTCACGGGGGTAGAGACACCGAGGAAGGCCACCCGCTGGTGGCCGTGACTGGCGAGATGGGCGACAGCCTCGCGCGCGCCGCCTAGGTCGTCCTCGATCACGTATACGCCGGAGAGCCCCTTCGGAGCCCGGTCGACGAACACCATGGGCGTGCGCTCCTGCCAGGGGGCCAGGTAGGACTGGTCCGCGCTCACGCAGGCCACGATCAGGCCGCTGATCTGACGCCGCAACAGCGCCTCCAAGGCCGAGCGCTCCCGTTCGGCGGCCTGGCCTCCGCGGCCTCCGTGGAACAGGCTGGTTATCACGACCGCCATGCCACGTCCGACCAGATCGACCTCGATGCTGCCGGCCATCGCCGCGAAGAACGGATCGGCGATGTCGGGTACAGCCAGGCCCACCGCGGCATCCGCGCCAGCGCGGAAGCTCCGGGCCAGCAGGTTGGGAACGTAGTTCAGTTTCTCCATCGCCCAGCGAACCCGCTCGCGGGTCTCTTCGGTGACGTGGGGATCGTCGTTGAAGACCCGGGATACGGTCTTCGCGCTGACTCCGGCAGCACGAGCGACGTCGCGCATGGTGGTCATCGAGGATCGCCTCCAGACTGGGCGCCTGCTCTGGCGACTGCGGGAGCTTGTTCGGCAGATTCGAGCGACGCCACTCCGGCATTGAATGGTCCCCCGGCTGGGACGCCGGGGGACCATTCGCTGAGGATATATAACCACAGACGCGGATCAGCAGGACGTCTTGTAGATCGCTGCCTGGCTGGCCGCCGAGCTCAGGTTGGCGTTCGTAATGATGGTGAACTTGGTGCCGATCTTCGGTGTGGTCGGCTTGCCTTGCAGCGCCGCGACCGCCTGCTCCACTGCATCGGTCCCGATTACGTATGGTGACTGGGCGATGAGCGCCTGCACCGTGCCCTGCTGCAACGCAGTGATCTCATCGGGCTCGGCGTCGAATCCGACAACCTTCACCTTGCCGGACCGGCCGGCCTGACGGATTCCGGTGGCGGCGCCCTCGGCAGAGAACAGGTTGGTCGCGAAGATGGCGACGATGCCGGGGTTCTTCTGCAGCTCCGCGAGCGTGACCTGCGCGGCGAGGGACGCGGTGTCGTTGTCGTACTGTACGCCGTCGTAGGTGAACTTCGGGTTGGCCTTGGCCGCGGCCGCGAAGCCCGCCACGCGGTCGTCGGTGGTGCTGACGCCGGGCTGCGTGTTGACGACGAACACCTGGCCGCCATTGGGCACGAGCTGCTGGATCGCGGCGAAGGCATCCGCCCCGCCGGCCGTGTTGTCCGACGAGATCTGCGAGACCGTCCCGGCCGTGTCGGTCAGTGTGGTGTCGACGAGAACGACCTTGATGCCGGCGGCCATGGCCTGGGCGATCGGCGGCCGGCTGGCCGACACGTCGTCCGGGGCGATCATGATCGCGTCGGGGTGGGACGCGGTGACCGACTCGATGATCGGGTTCTGCAGCGTGGATTCGAACTGCGCGGGTCCCTGGATGTTGACGGTGACATCGCCGAGCTTCTTGGCCTCGGCTTGCATCCCGCAGCCCATCGTGACGTAGAACCCGTCGCCGGCCACGCCTTGGATGAACGACAAGTTGTAGGACTTACCGCTGGTTTTGGACCCGCTGGCGGTGGATCCGCCGGAACTCGATGACGAGCACGCCGCTGTGACGGCCAGCAGCGTGACTGCCGCCGCACCCGCGGTTGATACCGTCAAAAACCGCTTCATACCTGCTCCTTTGCGTGAATCTTGGGTTCGGCGGCCGGTCCGGATGGCGTCGGGCGAGAGCCCCCCAGAGCGTGCGGGGCCCGGCCTGCTTACATCCCGCCGACCAGCATGTTCAGCTGTTGGCAACCTCGCGGAAACATATGCGTTGATCTTGCGGCAGCCATGTCACCGATGTCAAGAGAAACTTTGCTACGGTCAGATTGATGGCTCTGGACAGCTCATATCGGTTCGAGTCGAGGTCTTGACATCGGTGACATGAAGAGGCACCCTCTTCGTAACCCATTGCGGCATAGTTACAGCGGCGTTTCAGCGCCGATGATGGACTCGGCGGCTCCGTCGCCTGCGTCGGCACCGTCGTCGATAAGGAGTAGTTCGATGAGCCTTGCGCTGGAAGCACGGGACATTACGAAGGTGTACGGTCACGTCAGCGCGCTGTCGGGCGCCAACTTCGATGTAGACGCGGGCGAGGTTGTCGCTCTCATCGGTGATAACGGCGCGGGCAAGAGCACGCTGGTCAAGATCCTGTCCGGCACGGAGACGCCGACCTCGGGCGAGATCCTGATCGACGGCAGGCCGGTGACCATATCGGGACCGCTCGCGGCCCGCCAGTACGGGATCGAGACGGTGTACCAGGACCTGGCCCTGGCGCCGCATCTCAATCCCGTGCAGAACATGTACCTGGGCCGCGAAATCATGCGCTCGGGGATCATGGGGCGGCTGGGGTTCATGGACAAGACGGCGATGCGCGCCGGCAGTAAGCAGGCATTCGATGACCTGGGCGCGACGGTGCGCAACTTCTCCGGCACTGTCGGCGCGATGTCGGGCGGCCAGAAGCAGGCGGTCGCGGTAGCCCGTGCGGCGGCGTGGGGCAAGCGGGTCATCTTGCTCGACGAGCCGACCGCCGCCCTCGGAGTGGTGCAGACCAAGAGCGTCCTTGACCTGATCCGCCGGGTGCGCGACCGGGGGCTCGGCGTGGTGTTCATCAGCCACTCGATGCCTGCCGTGATGGAGGTCGCCGACCGGGTGGAGGTCATGCGGCTCGGCCACCGGGTGGCCACCTACAGAGCGAAAGACACAACGATGGAGGAGCTGGTCGGGGCCATGACAGGCGCTGTGACGCAGGAGAACGGATCATGACCGGGCAGACCACCGCGCCGCCGGCCGAAGTCGTGCCGAGCGAAGAAGAATCGTCCGGCGTGCTGGCGCGGCTCAGCCGGATCCAGGCGCTGCAGATCATCGGCGTGCTCGCCGTGACCATCATCATCTTCTCGGCCTTGAAGCCGCACAGCTTCCTGACGGTCTTCAACATCCGCGGGATCGTGCAGGACACGTCCATCCTGGCGGTCCTGGGTGTCGGGATGACCTTCGTCATCATCACCGGCGGCATCGACCTCTCGGTCGGTAGCGTCCTGGTCTTCAGCGGCGTCGTCGCCGACAAGTCGATGGCGGCGATGGGCACGCAAGGCTGGGGGGCGGCCATCGTCGGCGGCCTGGTAGCCGTTGGCTGCGGGCTCGCCTGGGGCCTGCTCAACGGATTCTTCATCGCGAAGGCGAAGGTTCCGCCGCTCATAGTCACGCTCGGCTCGCTCGGAGCGGCCCTCGGCCTGGCGGAGGTGATCACCGGCGGAGTGGACCTGCGCGATATCCCGAACGTGATGGTCAACGACATCGGGTTCGGCAACATCTTCTGGCAGATTCCCTGGCTGGCGGTCATCGCGGCGATCGTCGTGGTGATCGGCATCGTGCTCCTGCACAGGACCCGCTTCGGGCTGCACACCTACGCGATCGGGTCAAACCCCGAGGCGGGCCGCCGTTCCGGCCTGAACGTCGACGGTCAACTGATCGCGATCTACGCCCTGTCCGGCCTGCTGGCCGGATTCGCCGGCTGGCTCAACCTGGCCTTCTACCAGTCGACCACGATCGCCGGCCAGAGCACGACCAACCTCAGCGTGATCGCCGGCGTCGTCATCGGCGGCACGAGCCTGTTCGGCGGTTACGGTTCCATCTTCGGCAGTATCGTCGGGCTGTTCATCCCGGCCACTCTCCAGGACGGATTCGTGATCATCGGTATCCAGCCGTTCTGGCAGCAGGTGGTGGTGGGAGGCGTGCTCATCGCCGCGGTCTACGTCGACCAGCAGCGGCGCGCATCCGCCCTGCGCGGCGGCAGAAGGACGATGACGGGCAGCCTGCTGCACCACCTGACCAGCAGCAGACAGGCGGCGCCGGCCCGGGAGTTACCCCGCACGCCGCGGGCCTCATGAACAGCCAGTACAGCCGCCTAGGAGCAGCATGAAAGCCGTTGTCTACGACTCGCCGCGCAGTTTCACCATCACCGAGATCCCGACACCGCAGCCGAGACGGGGTGAGGTGCGCGTACGAGTGCAGCAGACAGGGATCTGCGGAACCGACCTCCATATCCACAACGGCAAGTTCTTCGCCGAGTTCCCGCTGACCCCCGGCCATGAACTCGTCGGACCGGTGGACGCCCTGGGCGAGGGCACGGAGGGATTCCGCGTCGGCGAATACGTCGCGGTCAATCCCAACATGAACTGCGGGCATTGCGAGTACTGCCGGACCGGACGGACCTTGATGTGCGTCAACCTCAAGGGGCTCGGTACGAACTGGCCAGGGTCATTCGCCGAGTATGTCGTGGTTCCTGCCAACCTGGTGTTCTCCGTGGACGGCATCGACCCCGATACGTCCGTGTTCACGGAGCCTACGGCGTGCGCCATGCATGGCGTGGAGACGCTGAGTCCGCCGCCGGGGAGTTCGGCCCTGGTCTTCGGCGCGGGTCCAACCGGCCTGCTATTGGCCCAGCTCATCGCGCGTGGCGGTGCTGTCAGCGTGACGGTAGCGGCGTCGTCGGCCTTTAAGCTCAGGCGGGCCGAGGCTCTGGGAATCGACGGGACATTCCTGATGGATCGCGGGGATCTTGCCGGTGACGCCGCCAAGCTGAAGGCGGCACACGGCGGTTTCGACGTCGTGGTTGATGCCACCGGTTCGGCAGCCGTGTCGGAACAATGCGTGCCGCTGACCCGGAGCGGCGGAACCGTGATGTTTTACGGCGTGACCGAGCCCGAAGACCTCGTGCGCGTCAGCCCCTACGATGTGTTCCGTCGCGAGATCACGATCAAAGGGTCCTTCGCGGAGATCGATTCGTTCCCCGCCGCGATCGCGGCACTGCGGACCGGGCGTGCGCGTACCGACGGCCTCATTACGCACCGCTTCAAGCTCGATGATTACGCTGGCGCCCTTGACGCGCTGCGAAGCGACCGGACGGTTCACAAGATCATCATCGACTGCTGGCAGAAGTGAACGCCGGTCCGGTCTGCACGTTGGGTATCGACCTGGGGACCAGCTCGGCCAAGGCGGTGGTGATCGATACCGGAGGCAAGGTCCTGTCTCAGGCGTCCGCCGGCTACGCCGTGACCTCGGCGAGGGCCGGGTACGCCGAGAGCGAGCCGGCCCACTGGTGGAACGCGGTGACGTCCTGTGCCCGCGAGGCCGTCCACGCGGCTGGCGCTCAGCCCTCAGCGATCGGATTGTCGGGCCAGATGCACGGTCTGGTGATGACGTCACGCGAGGGCGTGGCGCTACGCCCGGCCCTGCTCTGGCCCGACAGCCGTGCGACCGGTACCCTCCGCGCTTACCAGCTACTCGGCTCTCGCGTGCTGGGCAGGCTGGCCAACCCGCTGGCCCCCGGCATGACCGGACCGCTGCTCAAGTGGATCGCCGAGAACGAACCGCGCACGTACCGGGACACCCGCTGGGCGCTGCAGCCCAAAGACTGGATACGGGCCCGCCTCACGGGCGAGTTCCATGCCGAGCCAAGTGATGCTTCGGCGACGCTGCTCTATGACTTGACGGGCAACCGCTGGGACCTTGAGGCGGTCAGCGCGCTGGGTCTGGATGCCGCCTTGCTGGCGCCGCTGCTGCCGTCGTCAGGAGCCACTGCCGGCCAGCTCACGCTGGCGGCCGGGGCCGAGCTCGGGCTGCCCGCGGGCATCCCCGTCGCGGCCGGGGCCGCCGACACGGCCGCTGCCGCCCTCGGCAGCGGCGTCGTCGGCAGCGGTGACATCCAGCTGACCATCGGCACTGGCGCGCAGGTCATTCGCCCGGTGACCGCACCGGTCAGCCGGGCTGACGCCGGGATCAACCTTTACCGGTCAGCGACCCCCGACGGCTGGTACCACATGGGCGCCACCCTTAGCGCTGGGCTCAGCCTCAATTGGGTGCGAGAGATCATGAACGCCACCTGGGATGAGCTGTACGCGAGCGCCGAGCATCCGGGTCAGCCTCACGACCCCATCTTCATCCCGCATCTGTCCGGCGAACGCACGCCGTATACCGATCCGGCGCTGCGCGGTTCCTGGACCGAGTTGTCGATGGCCGCCGACCGGACGTCGCTTCTGCGGTGCGCGCTCGAGGGAACCGCGTTCGCCATCCGCGACGCGCTGGATACCTTGCTGGCCGGTGACCGCCCGCCGCTTCTGCGGCTAGCGGGCGGAGGCACCCTGGCCGCCGCCTGGCGGCAGTTGCTCGCGGATGTGCTGGGGTTGCCGCTGTACGCCGTGGACGTGCCCGCCGCGTCCGGCCGGGGAGCGGCGCTCCTGGGAGCCCACGCCGCGGGCCTGCTGAGTTTCGCCGATATTCAGGGGCCGCTGGCACCGTCGGCCCGCTTCGTGGCCGAACCGGACCAGGCGGCGGCCGCCTTCCACGCTGAACGCCACACGAGGTTCCGGCGGATCATCGCCGCCCTCAAGACCGCCCAGATATCCACCGAACGGGCAGGCGGGCCCGCGGACTGGGAGGAAGGAACAGTATGACCAGTTTGACCGAGGAGACCCTGACCCAGCTGAACGCCGACGTATCCCTTCCTCGTTACGATCGCCGCGACGTTACCACCGGAATCGTTCATATCGGTGTCGGCAATTTTCACCGCTCTCACCAGGCGATGTATATCGACACGCTGATGAACGGCGGCGTGGCGATGGACTGGGGCATCTGCGGTATTGGCGTGCAGCCATCCAATGCGAGGATGCGTGATGTGCTGGCCGCCCAGGATGGCCTGTATACCCTGGTCATCCGCCATGGTGACGGCACCTGGGACGCCCGCGTGATCGGGTCGGTCGTCGAGTACCTGTTCGCGCCCGACGATCCAGAAGCCGCCATCGAGAAGATGGCCGCGCCGGCGACCCGGATCGTGTCGCTCACCGTCACCGAAGGCGGCTATAACCTCAGCGCCGTCACGGGTGAGTTCAACGCGTCCGATGAGCTGGTCGCGGCCGACCTGCGTCCGGGAGCAGTACCGCGCACCGTTTTCGGGTTGGTGACCGAAGCGCTGGCTCGTCGTCGCGCGCGCGGCATTCCCGCCTTCAGCATCCTGTCCTGCGACAACATCCAGGGCAACGGCCACGTGAGCCAGCGTGCGTTCACGGCGTTCGCGCGGCTGCGCGATCCTGAGCTAGCCGACTGGATGACCGGCCACGTCCGGTTCCCCAACTGCATGGTCGACCGCATCACGCCCAAGACGACCGAAGAAGACCGTGCTGAGCTCAGCCGCCGGTTCGGCATCGACGATCAGTGGCCTGTGCTCTGCGAGCCGTTCACGCAATGGGTGCTCGAAGATGACTTCGCCGACGGCCGGCCGCCGCTTGAAGACGCCGGCGTACAGATCGTTCCCGATGTGGAGCCCTATGAGCTGATGAAGCTGCGGCTGCTTAACGCCAGCCATCAGGCCCTGTGCTATCCCGGCCACCTGGTGGGATACCGGTTCGTGCATGAGGTCACGACCGATCCGCTGTTCTCGCGGTTCCTGCTGGACTACATGACGCAGGAAGCGATCCCGACCCTCCGGCCCGTTCCCGGTGTGGATCTGTACCGGTATTCGAACCAGCTCATCGAACGATTCTCCAATCCCGAGGTTCGCGATACCGTGGCCCGGCTGTGCTCCAACGGATCCGACTGCATCCCCAAGTTTCTGCTGCCCGTCATAAGGCAGCGGCTCGCCGCCGGCCAGCCCGTCACCCGCTCCGCGGCCGTCGTGGCTACCTGGGCCCGCTACGCCGAAGGCGCCGACGAGAACGGTGAACCGCACGAGCTCGACGACGCCCTCGCGCCGCAGCTTCAAGCGGCGGCACGTCGGCAGCGCCGGCATCCGACCGCGTTTCTCGAGGACAACCGCACGATCTTCGGCGAACTCGCCGAAGACCCCCGTTTCACCGGGGTATATAGCGCGATCCTGACCTCCTTGCTTGAACGGGGCGTACGCCGGACTTTCGCCGACCTTGACCAATTCACGGCACTGGCTCAGTCTGGCCAGATGCCGCCCGCCGGATGAAAGGAAGTCGCCGTGACCAGCATGCGACGCGTCGTCGTCTACCCGGGCCGGATCGCGGTCGAGACGGCCGACATTCCCTCCCCTGGCCCGAACGAGGCCCTGGTCCGCACGCTCGTGGTCGGCGTTTGCGGATCCGACCTGCACGCCGCCCACGGGCGTCACCCCTTTGTATCGCTGCCCTACCGGCCGGGCCATGAGGTCGTCGGGGTCATCGAAACGACAGGCCCAGGCGTCGAGGGCTACACGCCGGGACAGCGGGTCATCGTGGAGCCTGACTTGCCCTGCTGGACGTGCAAAATGTGCGCCTCCGGACGTGAGAACCTCTGCGAAAACCTGCAGTTCTTCGGCTGCGGCTATCCCCAGGGCGGCATGGCGGACCACTTCACCCTGGCCGTGGACCGCCTGCACCCCGTGCCTGACATCCTGGACGATCACACCGCGGCGCTCATCGAGCCATTGTCGACGCCCGTGCATGCCGTACGCCTCGCCGGTGACGTCGCCGGCCAGGCCGTCGCCGTTCTCGGGGCCGGAACCATCGGGTTGTTCACCCTCGCCGTACTCCGCGCCCGCGGTGCGGGGAAAATCATCAGTACTGACCCAAATCCCGGCAAACGCCAGCGAGCCGCCGCCCTAGGTGCCGATGCGACGGTCGACGCGGGCGCGCCTGATGTCGTCGGAGAGGTGAGAAAGGCGCTCGGGGGCAGCGCCGACATCGTGTTCGACTGCGTCGCCATCCAGTCGTCGATGGACCAGGCGATCGCCATTGCCGATAAAGGCGGGACGGTCGTTGTCGTCGGCGTCCCGTCCCGGGAAGTCACTGTCCCGCTGCCGATCGTGCAAGACCACCAGATCCGCATTCAGGGTAGTGCTACCTATCTCCCCGAAGACTACCGGGAATCGGCCGACCTGCTCCGCGCAGGAGCCGTCAGAACCGCGGACTTCGTTACCGCCACGCGGCCACTCGCTCAGGTCGCCGAGGCCTTCGAGCTTGCTTCGTCGGGCAATCACGTGAAAGTCCTTGTTGATGTTGGGGAGTCATGACCGCGGTCCGGCTGGCACCGTCTGCGCTGGTGGCACTCGATTTTGACGGCACGCTCGCACCGATATCACCACACCCCGACGACGCACGTCCGTTCGCGGGCGTCCGCCAGGTCCTGCACGATGTGCGCGGGACCGGAGCAGCTCTCGCCGTCGTGACAGGCCGGAGCGTGGCTTCGCTGCTGCGGGTCAGCGGCTTCGATGCCGTTCCCGGCATAGTCATATACGGCCATCACGGCGTCGAACGGTGGGAGAACGGGGAGCTCCGCGCGCCGGTGCCTCCCGCTGGCATCCATGAGCTCCGCCTGAGCCTGCCCGAACTCCTGGCCAGCGTTGCTGGTGATGCCGCGATATGGATCGAGGATAAAGAACTGTCACTCGTCATCCACACTCGGCTCACCGCCGAACCGTATCGCCTTCTCGAGGTGCTGCACGCGCCGGTAACTGAAGCGGCGGCAGCCGCGGGGCTAGAGGTGCGCCCCGGCAAAGAAGTCCTCGAAATCTGCATTCCAGGTACCGACAAAGGCACCGCGATCCGTGAGCTCATCGGCGACGAGACGGCGGCAGTCTTCTATGCGGGCGACGACGTCGGCGACCTGCCCGCCGTCCGGGAAGTGAATGCCTGGTCCGCCCGCAACGGCCGGCCTAAGCTTGCCGTCGCGATAAGTCCCTCCGGAACGGGCCCGCTCGCGGGGCTGGCTGATCTAACGGTCCCGGATCCACACAGCATGATCTTGTTGCTCCGGCAGATCATCGGGGAGGCGGCGTAGCGGGTGGCCGTCTTAGAATCCTGCCTGGGTGCGAGCGGTTGGAGTCAGTACCTCGCCGACTGCCTCGACCAGCTAGCCGCCCCCTTTCCCGCGACAGCGGCGCGGGGTAATCGGCTGTGGTGATGAGCCCTTCCTGGATCGGCTGTTTCCCGCACAGCGCGCGCAGGCTTGACTCAGAGGTGAACACGCACCAAGCCCGGTGCCAGCGCTCCTGCGGGCCGCCAGCCAGCTGCCTCGATCTGGGAGTGTCATGATCATCATCGCGGGGTTCCTGAGAGCAGCCCATGTCCATTCCATGGCATCGGGAAGCTCATGGCCGTGGGGTCCGGCGAGACAAGTACGGCGAACGGCGGCCGATCACCGTCGGCCAAGACAGGCGCGGTTAGCCAGAACATGTTGAGGGACCTTCGCCTCTGCGGGTAGCGGGCTTCCGGGTTTCCGGCTCTTCTGACGGAACTAAGGAAGTTGAATC
>JBEKHI010000241.1:0-12759 GCA_050012355.1 Streptosporangiaceae bacterium
GGTGAACGACCGGCCATACCTGGCGAAGTCGCCGAAGTTGAGCATCGGTCCGGCGAAGTACGCGACTACCAGCGCGACCGCGTTGATCGTCGTGTAGAAGCTGTGCAGCGGGTCGAGTCTAGGCCCGGTGGACAGGTTGAGGCTGATGTGGCTCCAGCCCGCCTTGGTTACCAGGTAGACAGCCAGCACCACCATGACGAGGTAAACAGCGGGGCCGGCCCAGTCGATGTCTAGCGCGGTGGATGCCAGGTAGGTCTGCACTCCGTACCAGGCGATGGCGATCGAGCCGCGGATCAGCGCTGGGACATTCGCGCCGAGCACTCCGAAGATCGCCCGGTTGATCACCGGGTAAGGCACGCCGGTGACCTGGCTGGGCTTGGCGACCAGGTTGGCGAAGACCTGCACGATGACGATGCCGGCCACCAGCGCGATCAGCACCTGCCAGCTCGCGATCCCGAGCGCGAACAGGCTGCCCGCGGTCACATAGCCGCCGACGCTGTGTACATCGGACATCCAGAACGCGAAGATGTTGTACCAGGACCAGCTCTGCTTGGTCAGCGGCGCCAGATCCTTGTTCGTAAGCGTGGGGTCGTAGGTTGTCTTGATGCGCGGGGCACGCAGTCGCGCGGCGGCTGGACATCTCGCCCAGCGCCGTCTCGCAGATCGAACGCGGCGTCATGAGGCCCTCGGTCAGCCGGCTCATCGCGTACGTCACGGTGATCGGGGTTCCGCTGGCCGCGGTCTTCGACACCGGCCGGGAGAAGGAGCCGGACGATTCGCGGTCCTACGTGATCCGCCGGGCCTGGGAGGTATCGCCGATCCGGCTCGGCGGCGGAGTCACCTTCCGCAGTCTGTCGCCGGTTCCGGCTCCTGGCGTGGAGTTCTTCGAGTCGGTGTATCCGCCCGGCTCTAGCTCGAACGTTCACGGCCAGCTCCTCAAGCATGAGGGCTATGAGGTCGGCACTGTCACCTCGGGGGAGCTGACGGTCGACTTCGAGTCCGACGTGGTCACGCTCGCCACGGGCGACTCGATCACGTTCCCGTGCTCCCGTCCGCACCTGCTCTCGAATCGCTCGGCGACTGTCCCCGCCGTTGCCACCTGGCTTATCGTCAATCCGTGACTCGTTCCGCCGCCATTAGCGCCGTCGCCGCGTATTTCGATTCCGGAGCGTTCCGTGCTGATCTGGAACGACGCGTGGCCTACCGCACGGAGCCGGGAACCGCCGAGCTCCGTACCTACCTGGAACGCGAGATGGCCCCGGCGGCGGAACGCGTCGGCGCCGTCCCGCGTATCCACGACAACCCCTCGGGCGGCGGCCCGTTCCTGGTCGCGCACCGCCACGAGGGTGATGACCTGCCGACCGTGCTCACTTACGGGCACGGCGACGTGGTCCCTGCCGAGCCGCACCGCTGGCGCGCGGGGCTGGACCCGTGGCAGGTCACCGTCGAGGGGGACCGCTGGTACGGCCGCGGCACCGCCGACAACAAGGGACAGCACTCCATCAACCTGGCCGCGCTCGAACACGTGCTGCGCGCCCGCGGCGGCGACCTCGGCTTCAACCTCACGGTCCTGATCGAGACCAGCGAGGAGACTGGCTCGCCAGGACTAGAACAATTTTGTTCAAAACGGCGCGACGAACTCTCCGCCGACCTCCTTATCGGCTCCGATGGCCCGCGAGTGGCGGCCGACCGTCCGACGGTCTTCCTGGGCAGCCGAGGAGCGGCTGGCTTTACCCTCCGGGTCGCGCCGCGGGACCGCTCCTACCATTCGGGCAACTGGGGCGGGGCGCTGAGTAACCCCGCCACGGTGCTGGCGAACGCGCTGTCCTGCCTAGTCGACGGCCGAGGACGGCTGCTGGTCCCGGCGCTGCGCCCGCCGGCGCCTCCGGACTGGGTCAGCGCCGCGCTCCGTGACATCCCCATCGGCGGGGCTCCCGGTGACCCGGCCGTCGATGAGGACTGGGGTGAACCGGGGCTGACCCCCGCCGAACGGGTCGTCGCCTGGAACACGCTTGAGGTTCTCTCGCTGTCGTCCGGCAACCCGGATGTACCGGTCGGTGCGATCCCCGGGTCCGCGCACGCGTTCTGCCAGCTGCGTTTCGTTCCCGGCACCGATGTCTCGTCGTTGGGGGAGATGCTGCGTGCGCACCTGGACTCCCACGGGTTCGGCATGGTGAGCGTCGAGCCGTGGAAATCGATGATGCGCGCTACCCGGGTGGACCCGGACAATCGCTGGGTGCGGTTCACCTTGTCGTCGCTGGAACGCACCGTCGGCTCCGCGCCTGCCCTGCTGCCGAACCTAGGCGGGAGCCTGCCGAACGCCGCGTTCGCCGACACGCTCGGCATGCCCACTGTCTGGATCCCGCATTCTTACCCAGCTTGCGCCCAGCACGCCCCCGACGAGCACCTGCTGGCGCCGCTGGCCCGTGAGGCCCTGGGCCTGATGGCAGGTCTGTTCTGGGACCTAGGCGGTGACTTACGGCTGGCTGGTGCTGACGGCCGGAGGCGCCACATAGTGGGCGACCTTATGGTGGATGAAGTGGGGGAGCAGGTGGCTGGCGACCGGGGGGCCGACTAGGAGGATGGCCGCTAGCGCGACAAGCACGCCGCCCGCCAGCAGCTTGGCGCCGGCGGTGATGCGTTCTGAGCTGACCCCGAGGCGGCCAGCGCGGGCTTTCTTGCCGAGAAGCTGGCCGACCATGATGGCCAGGAACGCCTGTATGACGATGGCGGTGATGACGTCGCGCACCGGCAGACTGGTGAAGCTGATCGTGAAGCCCACCACCAGTTCGTCCAGGCTGATGCCGATGCCAAGCCCGATGACGGAAAGGCCGCGGGCTGCCACCAGCGCCCTCGCCTTTTCTGCCTCGTCGTCGTCATCGTCGTCTTCATTGAAGCTCTCGTCCAGCATCATGATGCCAAGAGCGCCGACGACCACCGGGACGACAATCGGGAGGATGTACCGGCCGACGAAAGTCAGGTCGACGGTGTCGGCCAGGTGAGTGCGCTGGACCTGGGTCAGCTGGTAAGCCTCGGCCGGGCTGCCGACCTGGTAAGGGTCGATGTACACGTGGGCGGGGTTGCCGGCCAGGTGAGACAGCGGCGCCCCCAGCGCCATCCCGACCAGCGGCATTCCGGCCTCGAACGCGATGAGCAACGCGGCGACGCGTATCCGCTGCGCACGAGTCAGGCGCATTTCTCCTAGGACCGCGAACGCGACTGCGAAGGTGTCGAGACACAAAGGCAGCGTAAAGGCCAGCAGCTTGAGCATGTTCCCGACCCTTCACTACCTGGAGTGGCCCCGCCGCGCCCGGGGCGGGTTGACCTCACATCACGAGGAGGTAACACACATTAAACGGCGGATCGGGCCGGCCGGTTCAGCGTTCCGGGAAAAATGACCGGATCCGCTTATGCGGGGCGACGACCCGATGTGCTTATACCACTAGGCAAAGAGGCCGCGCAGGCTTGTTTATAATCTGGTAACAAGTTGTGCTAAATGTAGCCGGGTCCTTGCGTTTGGTTAGATCAGGCGGCGCCCCGTCCCGCAATATCTAGTAATAAATTAAAGACGCTGTTGCGTAGGAGTGGGTCGCTCAAACGCTACGACCCTCAAGGCTGCCAGCCGCGCCTCATCCAGATACGTGACTGCCCAATTACTTTCGGTCACATTTGGCTTGATCGGAGGTGCCGATGGTATCTATCTCGCGGGTATCACGTCGTTATCACGCTTCGGTCGCGCACCCTATCTGCGACGTTAGAAGTCCGCAAGGGTTGATCTTCCGAAATGGCGCCTCATGCCCGCCTAGCTGGTCTAACGTATGCCTCCGAGGGTGAAACGGCGTACGTCGGAGGTGGATCGGGTGTCTAACGGGCGTGGGTCCGCATGGCGGCGCCGCCTGCTAGGACGTGGCATGGCGCGTATTGCGGTCCAGCTCGCTGTGCCGGTGGCGCTGGGCTTGGTGATCGGCGGGGTGCTCGCCTTCCAAGCGGGCTCGAGTAACTCGGGTATTGAACAGATAGCTCTGGGTACTCCGGTAAGCCCGAGTCCCTCGGTTAGCGTTCCGACGTCGGTGACGACTACTCCAGCGACGGTCCGGACGACCAGCGCCAACTGTGACATCATCGTCCCGGCGAACCCGCTTACCGCGAAGGGCCTGGCAACCCCCTACCAGCTCACCGGCACGGACGGGCGGACCCCGGCGGAGTCGGGGTGCGAGATGGCGAACGCGGCGAAGGTGGGGGCCTTCGTCCAGGCCACGATCCTGGACCCGTCTACCGGGGTGCTGTCGGTCTATGACCCGCTCGTGGTCACGAAAGGCACTAGGCCGGCCGTGGTGCCCAGGGTGCCAGATATCCCGGCCAACGCGGTCGTGACGATCGACTTCGCGTTCAACGGCAAGGACCTGTTCCAGGTGGGGGCGACGCCGACCACGCTCACGGATGCCAACTGCGTCAACGGCCAGGCGGGGTCGATCTTCGGGCAGGTGTCGTTCTGCAACGGGATCAATTTCTTCAGCGCGGTAAATAAGGACGAGCGGCAGGGGCTGCTCAAGGTGCCGTCCCCGGGTACCTCGGACACGATCATCTCGTCGGGCGGTGACCTGGGCACCGGCAAGGCGTGCCCGGTCACGCGCAACTTCGAGGTGGCCGGCCAGGATTCGGGCGACAACGTGACCGCCGAGTACCTGCTCAACCCGCTCACCGGTCAGACGGCGCAGGACACCACGTCGAACGCGGGCAACATGGCGGGGCCGACGCTGCTGCACAGCCTCAGTTACAGCCCCATGCTTGACCGGTACCTCGATCCGCTCCTTGGGTGTAACCCGTTCCAGGCTCCTGACCTGGCCAATAACGACCAGCCGACCACTTCCCAGGCGCTGGACGAGATACTGTCGGGCGCGTATCAGCCGAAGACCGCGGCGCTGGTGCCGGAGAGCGCCGCGATGGTGCGCAGCGGCGACGACGAGTTCGATGCGGCGAAGACCGACATGTACCGCGAGGAACTGGGCCAGGCGCCGGTCAGCAACCAGAGCGACAAGACCAGCGACCCGGAGATGTACTGCCAGAACCTCGTGGATATCCAGACACCGTTCCTGGCGGCCAACCAGAAGCTGCTCGCCACCGGTCAGTCGCCGGCCACGGCGGTAGGTGACAACTTGTTGACCTTCATGGCGGACGAGCTGAACCTGTCGTTCACCGACCTTGGCTGCCAGCAGTTCCACCTGACGAATCCCGTCACGCTCGAGCGGAACGGCACGGGCACGGCGGTCGCGGCGACCTTCAACACCTCCGTACAGACGGCGACCGCCGCCGTGCAGACCCCGTAGAGGCTATGAGCGGGAGGAGCCAGACGATGCATGTTCAGGAAGACGTCGCGGACACGAGTGATGCCGCGAAGTCCGGCCAGGCGGTCCCGGAAGCCTGGGAGAACAAGCGCTTCCGGCTCTCGGTGATCGCGGCGGCGGTCATCCTCGCGGCCGGATTCGCTTTCGGCGTCGGCCGGGCTATCGGGCTTGGTGACAACGTGATTCTCTCGGCGATTCCCAAGCCGTCGACGGCGAAAAACGCGTTCATCGAGGACGACGACCTCACCGCTCAGGACAACCAGGAGAACATCCTTCAGTCGACGGCTATTGGCATGGTGCACGTCCTGTCGGGCGGGACCTCGGTCGGAATCGGCCTGGTGCTCACGGAGTCCGGGAAGGTGCTGACTACTTACCAGCCCTCCGCGGGCGCGACGAACCTGTCGGCGGAGTACGTCATCTCCCGCGCGACCTTTAAGGCCAAGGTGATCGGCGTGGACAAGGCGGCCGGCCTGGCGTTGCTCCAGATGGAGGGCGCTAACGGGAGGGCGTTCTCGACCGTCCAGGTCGGGAACTCGGCCACGATCATCAAGAGCACGGAAGCCTCCCGGGAGTCCTCCTATCATGCGCGGGGCGAAGTCTACGACACCGCGGTCGGTACCACCGGCAGGGAGAACGCGGTGACCATCGATGTCGGCACTCTGGCCAGCCTGGACACGACCGTCGACGTCGGCCAGACAACCCGGAGCGGCCTGATGGCGTCGGTGCTGCAGACCGCGATGCCGTCGGCGATCGGCGGCCCCCTGGTAAACCTGAACGGCCAGGTGATCGGCGTCATTGTCGGAGGTTCGGGGAGCGGCCTCGACATCACCGGCTACGCGATCCCGATCAACACGGTGCTCGCGGTCGCCACGCAGATAGACGACGGCCACTCCTAGCGGGAACCGTCACATCGCATTGCGGGGGCGGCCCGCGCCGTGAGCGATTTGGTGCGGTATCACCCGGTTGCGCTGTCCCCGCCGGCGCCCCTCTGTTCGAGGTGATCATGGTGAGTGCTGCACTGCCCAGGCAAGAGTGCGGGTAATGCGGCACTCACCAGGAACGCCCGGCGCGACAGCAGGGTGATAATGGCACGGATGCCCGGTCGCTACCCCATCCCCTGAGTCCCGCACAGCAGGGTTGAGTGCGGGAGCCCGTGGCCTGGATCTTCCCCACTAGGGCGGGTGAGTCCGCGTCGGTGCGCCGGTACGCCAAAAGCGGCAGCCCGTCGATGGGGCATCGACGGGCTGCCGCTGACTGACTATTAGCTGTTAGAAGTGGTGGTGATGATGCTGCTGGCCCGACGTTTCGCCCTCGGCGTCCGCCGCCGCAGCGGCGGACGGGGACGCGCTAGCGGCGGCTGCCGTCGCAGCGCTGTCACTCTCGCCGTCGCTGTCCCAGGTGACGGTGAAGGCGTTGTCGTCGGTCAGGGCGGACGGGGTGGCCTCGGTGACGCCTCCGGCCGACACCATGGTCAGGGCGCTGGCGTTCTCGTCACCGACCGCGGTGTTGTTGATGGTCGCGTTCGTGAAGTCCACGGTGCCGAAGTTCGACAACGGCAGCACCGTGCCGTCGCTGGGGGCCTCCGCGATGATCTCGGCCGATCCTAGCTGCGCGGTGGTCGAGGTCTGGTTCGTGGTCTGAGTCCAGTCCTGGGTCGCGTCTTCGAGCGTCAAGGTGAACGTGCCGCCGCCATCCGATGTCACGGTCGCGCTCATCGCGTCCCCAGGGTCGACGGTGTTGTCGTAGAAGACCGGAGCGTTCGGGAACATCTCGAACCAGCCCTGGTAGCTGGCCGCGCCCGCGTCGCAGTCGGCCTCGGTACCCGTCTGTTCGACCGAGTCAGTCCCGTCGCCGTCGAGGCCGACCCAGAAGCTGGAGAAGGTGTTCGTGGCTCCGCAGGTCACCGCGGGCTCGGTCCATGACGAGGACACGCTGGTGAACGTCCCGGGATCCCCGGCCGAGGCGTAGCCCGCCCAGTTCTCACTGGTGGTGGCGGCCGCGTTGGTGGCCGACTCGGGTGTCGAGCCGTTCGATGCGGACCCGGTGGGACCGGGCATCATCATGTAGCCACCTCTGCCCCACCCGCCGGAACCGTTCTGCGAGCCGTTGCCGTAGGTCGACACGCTGGCCGAGTCGGCCGCCTTGCCACCGCTATGGGCGGTGATGCTGGCGTAGCCGATAACGAGAACGGAGACGCCGCCGCCAGCGGCGGCGATGAGCCACAGGTTCCTCCGGAATCGACGATTACCTTTACGGGAATTCACGAGACCGAGTTCCTTTCTCAGGTGTTAATGAGCCGCCCGGGCGTCGATCCGCGACGCGACCTTCGATGACCGTGGAGCATGCCCGGCTGGTGGTCCCGGCCAACCGGCCAGGCCGGGACCACCAGCTTCATGCGGGCAATTGTTCGTCAGGGGCGCTTACATCCCCGACGGGTTCATCTTTTCGTGATGAGGACGACCCACGCGCGGTCCCTGAGTCGGCGTTGGCGTGGTGGCCGCGGCGGTCGCCTTCTGCTGCGTGGTGTTGAACGTGGCCGCAATCGCCACGGCGTTGCCGTTGAGCGTGACCGTGACCGGGTTGGTGAGGCCGAAGTTCTGGCAGGCGAGGTTGGTGAAGGACATGCTCAGCCGGTTCGCCAGGAAGGTGAACAGGTTGTCGCCTACCGCCGTCACCGGCGACTGGCCGGTCGACAGCAGCGTCTCGTTGTCCTGTAGGAACAACGGCGCCTGGTCAACCAGGTTCTGGCAGTAGTTCGCCGGGCTCGAGGTCACGTTGTTCGCTGCGGAGATGGGCGTGATACCGAGCTCCGACCGGTACAGGTCGTCCTTCTGAGCGTCGAAGTCGCCCGCGCCGTTCAGCACCATCTCGTCGTTCTCGGGTACCAGCGCCGGGAGCGTCGGCACGTTCTTCTGAGCGAGCAGCTCGTCCAGGGCCTGCGAGGACGTCGGCGTGTCGTTGTTGGCCAGGTCAGGGGCCTCGAACGGGGTGCAGCCGAGGGTCGGGTCCACGAATGCGTCGAGCAGCGTGTTGTCGCTGCCGTTGGCTAGCAGCGTGGACCCGGCGATGTTGGCCGCGTTCGACGTGGTGTTCTGCGCGGTCTGGCCGGTCGCCGGGTTTAGCAGGTACATGGTGGTCACGTTGTCCGACGGGTCCTGGTCCACCAGGTCGAAGTCGTGCGTCGTCAGGCAGTTCTGCCCGGTGCTGCCGGCCAGGCCGGTCGCGACGATCTTGTCCGAGGTGCCCTCAACCGGCACCACCAGCTTGCCCTCGTTCTCGAGCGCGTGCGCTTCGTTGAAGAAGTTGGTGCCGTTGCAGAACGACACCTGCCCGAACACCGAGCCAGCCGTGCCGTTGACGCAGTCACCCTGCCTCAGGGCATTGGCTGTCGCACCGACCTGGAACAGGTCCGTGCCGTTGAATCCGATGTCGACCGTCGCGACGTAATGCGCCGGTAGCGTCGGCACCGTGGGTGTGACCGCCGGTGTGGTGCCCTCGGTGATGACCAGTGGGTCGTAGACGGCGAGCGCTCCAGTTTGCGTGTTCAGGATCGTCGCCTGGACGAAAGCCCCCAGGTTGGCCGAGTTGGTCATCTCGCAGCCCGACGCCGCCGGGGTCGCCCCATCCGTGCCAGTGAGCTGGTACGGGGTCGCCAGGCCCTTCGCCGAGAGCGGATTCGCCGGGATGATGATGTCGCAGTTGACGTTGACCGCCGTGGTGGTCGTACTTGTGCTCGTAGTCGCCGCCGGCGTCGCACTGGCACTAGCCTCTGCGGCCGTCTGGCCGAGCTTGTTCGAGTGTCCGCTCTGGATCGCGACAATGATCCCAAGAGTCAGTCCCAGCGCCACCGGGATGGCGAGGGCTACCGCGATGCGCTGGAAGCGTTGCCTGCTTCCGCGACGGCGCCATGCAGACCTGTGCCCGAAGGCCATCTAGATCCACCTCCATTAATGTTTGATGCCCGCTTCTGGCGATACATTAGACCGATTAGCGATGGGCGCATGAAGAAATCAGAAGATTTCGCTTGCGCTGTAATAACTTCCGTGCCGATTCTCAGGCCTGGGAATTCTATCGAAAAAACTATTTCGCATATATAACGTCGCAGGTAGGTCCGCTGTTATGCAGTTGAGATCGTAGCGTGATGGCAGCTTGGTGGCGGGGAACATGCGTGAACGTGATCGGTACATCACTCTGGGTGGTGCATGATGATAAAAAAATCACGGGGTTGCCAAGCTCGGATCAAGTGTTATAGCTCATAGTGGTCGACTGCTACTTAAAGTAATCGATCCGCTTGAGTTGTGCCGCGGTCCGCAATACTTATTAAGGCATTCTCTCGTTCGGGCGAAAACCTCTGGCGGGCAATGGGGAATCGCTACGCTACTGGCTTATGCTGGCCTCGTCCACGGCTATCCAAGCGCCCACCGTGGCAGCGGCCATGCGCACACGCCGCGAGCGCCGTGTGCTCGCGGTGGCCGGAGTGTGTTATCTGCTCGCCGCGATCGTTGTGACGATGTGGCTCTGGAGGGACCCGGCATCTCGTCTTGTCGCGGGCAACCCATACGATGCCGACCAATTCACTTGGTTTTTTCGGTACGATGCGACCGCGATCGCTCACTTCCGGTTGCCGGCCCTGACGACCGACGGGATGAATGCTCCGCAAGGCGTCAGCGTGATGTGGAACACCTTCATGTTGTTGCCGGGAACGCTGCTCGCTCCCGTGACGCTGCTGGCCGGCCCGCAAGTCAGCCTTACCCTGCTGATGACGGCGGGGTTCGCTGGGTCAGCACTCGCGATGTTCGCCGTATTGCGCCGGTGGGATGTCGGCATACTGGCCGCCGCGCTCGGTGCCTGGGTATACGGATTCTCGCCGGCGCTGATCCAGTCCAGCCTGGGCCACTACGATCTGCAGTTCGCGGTGTTCCCGCCGCTGATCGTGCACTTCGCGCTGCGGCTGGTCACTGGACGCTGCGGGACCGGACGGGCGGCGGCCCGATGCGGAGCCTGGCTGGGGCTGCTGACGGCCGCGCAGGTCTTCATCACCGAGGAACTGCTATTCGACACCGGAATCGCCGTGGTGATCATGGTGACTGTCCTGGCCGCCTCCCGCCCGCGGGCGGTGGCGGGCAGGGTGCGGGACACGCTCACCGGGCTGGCGGCGGCGATCGTCGTGGCCGGTGTGATCGCGGGCTATCCGTTGGGCGTGCAGTTCTTCGGGCCGCTCCGCCAGACGAGCAGCCCGTTCACGCCGGACTACTACAAGAACGACCTGGCGGGCTTCGTGCAGCCGTCGTCATACCTGCTGCTGCACACCACGAGCAGTGCCGCGTTCGCTGAGAACTTTCAGGGCAGACTCCCCGAATACCTCGCGTACCTGGGCTGGCCGATGCTCGTCGTGCTCGCGATCGCGGCGATACTCTTCTGGCGGCTGCTCCCGGTCCGCGTGACGGCAGTGGCGTTCGTGCTGCTCTCCGTATTTTCCTTGGGCGGGACGCTGCTGGCGGGCGGTCACGAGCACGAGGCGATCAAGCTCCCGTGGTACTGGCTGCAGACGCTCCCGGTCACCGGGTCAGTGCTGCCCGACCGGTTCTCTATCGTCGCCGATGGCGCGGCCGCGGTGGCGTTCGCGTTCGGATTCGACGCGGCGCGTGCGCGATGGCTACGGGTGGAGCCGCTCATTGTCTCCCTGGCCGCGATCGCCATCGTCCCGCTCATGCCCATGCCGTTGCCGGTCGCGCCCGCTACAGCGCTACCGGCGGGTTGGACCACGACGTTCGATACGCTCCGGCTGCCGGCGAGCGCGCACGTACTTGTCGTTCCCATACCGCTGGCGACGTTCACCGCGCCGCTCCGCTGGCAAGCGGACACCGGTCAGCCCGCCTCGATGATCGGCGGCTATTACATGGGGCCCACGTATTCCGGTGGAGCCGCTACCGACGGCGATGGGCTGAGCTCCGAGGCCATGTACCTGAACCAGCTCTGGGCGGAGTCGGCGAAGGTCAGCATCGCCAACCTCGCCACGCTGCCGGTGAACGAGATCTACCCGGACTCCGCGCAGATGCACGCCCAGCTGGCGGGATGGAAAGTCTCCGCCGTCGTCGCCGTCACCAGCGCCGGCTCCGACCTCGGCCGTTACCTGACCGGATTGCTGGGCCGGCCGACTGCACGTTCCGGACGGGTTCTCGGCTGGCGGATAGTCACCCGAGGGGCTGGGGCTGGATGATGAGGTGCTCGCCCGTCGGCGTCAGGTTGGCGGCTGCGAGCGCGTCGAGATCTTCCAGCGCCGCACCGTGGATAGTCACGGTCACCCCTGCGTCCTGCAGGTCCCGCAGATCGGCTGCCAACGCGCGGGTCAGTCGTGATCTGGCGAGGTCGACCAGCACGGTCGTCTCCGGCGGCAGCACCTCGAGTGCTAGCGGGACCTGGCTGATGGCGTAGGAGTCGATCTGGCCCTCGAGCCGCAGTCCGTCCTGGTCGGCGAACATGCGGAACTGGGGTTGCGGGCTGCTGTCGGAGGACAGTGGATGCAGCGTAGCCAGATGCCGTAGCCGGTTTACGTCGACCTTGGAGCCGTTGAACGCGCACAGGGCACTTGCTGAATTCTGCGCCATGAAACGGTCGGCCATCATTTCCCACTGGTACCAGGCCGTCAGCCCCGCGTCTCCCGTGACCAAGGGGGTGTTGTCGGCGGCGACCCGGAGCCCGCTGTATCCGTCGCTGAGCACGTTGAGGAAAACGGAGGTGAAGAACGCGAGTACCGCTTGCGGGTCGATGACTCCCGAGGACCCGTACACCTCCGCGATGCTGGCCGTATGGGCGCCATGCGGGGCGAGGGCGGCGAGCCGGGACGTGACCGAGGGTCCGGGATCCGCGGCGATGTAGAAGATCTGCTCACCGCGCGCCGCCCCAGCGGCCAGGAACGGCATGGCGATGGCGTCAAACCCCTCCGCGTCATCAAAAACCCATCCGATATGGTCATGTGGGCGCATTGTTATGCATTCGGATCGTATGCCGCTATTACGCATAAGGCCCCTGACCAGTAATGAATGAGGAATGAGGTTACTGCGTAGCTTAGCCCCTCACCCAGGGTCAAGCCACCTGAAGGCTGAACCGCATAATTATACAGCAATGCGGCTGTTATGCAGGTTACATAAGCCCGAATTGTCTAGTCTGTGGGCAGCAAGTATGTGTCCTATATGCCATTTGACACAAGATACTCCCGGTAGCCACCACCCACCTCGGCCCAGCCCAGCCCACCCCGCGTGCACTGCTGTTGGTCGTGGTGCTAACGGTTCAGGTGCTGCTGGCGTGATCTGCTGACGGCTGCCCGTTGCTGGTGGGTGCTGCATTACCCAGGTTCTGACCGGAAAGTCCTTCCCTCAGCCGGTGCGCGGCAGCGGACCGATTCTGGGCGGTG
>JBEKHI010000242.1:0-17338 GCA_050012355.1 Streptosporangiaceae bacterium
GAATCGCGGCCAGCTCGACGACCGCGCCGCCGAGCAGCTCGGTCTCGCGGCGCGGGATAAGCGCACCGCGCGCGGCGAGGAACTCCAGGCCCAGGAAGCCGACGCGTCCGGTCAGGTAAGCCAGCGGCTCGCCGGCGATTCGCCGCTGGAGAAGGACGGCGAACTCTTCCTGCTGCCCAGCCGACAACGGCGCGAGCGGATCATCGGCGACGGCCGTGACCGGACGAGGCATTCCGGCGGCCGCCGACCACAGTGCCCGGGCCGTGGTCTCGGGGGTCTCGTCGGGCTTGTCCGGGGTGAAGGCCACGGCCTCGCGCAACCGGGCCACGGCGTCGGCGAACAGGATCGATCCGGCCGTGGACTCGGTATCCGTGCCATCAGCGAGGTCGTCGCCCTCCAGCTCGGCCAGCAATGTCTCCAGATCGTCGGCGTCGGACATCTCACCCTGGGTCCGGATGATGAGCTGGGCCAGCTCGTCGACGGTGGGCGACTCGAAGATGTCCCGCAACGCCAGTTCCACGCTGAACGCCGCCTTAATCCGCATGGTGAGCTGCGTCGCGAGCAGCGAGAAGCCGCCGAGTTCGAAAAAGCTGTCGTAGACGCCGATCCGGTCGACGGTCAGCAGCCCGGTGATGATGTCGGCCAGCTGCTGCTCCATCGGCGTGCGGGGCTCGACGTAGACGTCGAGTGAGCTGGTCCCCGGATCGAATTCGGGCAGGGCGGCCGTGTCGTATCCGCCGCTCCCCGTCCGTGGAAGCTGGTCGAGGACGAACAGCTGTTCGGGAATCAGGTAGCCGGGCAGCCGGGCCCGCAGATAGCTGTGGATCGGCGCGGTGCCGAGCCGCGGATCGGGCCCGGTGACGTAGCCGAGCAAGGTGACGCGGCCCTCGATTCGCCGCTCGCGCACCACCGCGTCGCGAACATCGGGGACATCGCGCAGCGTCGCCAGCGTCTCAAGTGGATCGAACACCGGGCTGCCACCGACCGGGCCGACATACTCCACGCAGCCGTCGCTCAAGCGGCGGCCCAGCTCGCCGGTCGCGCCGTCGGCGAGCCGGATCTCACCGACCTCGCCGATCCCGGCTACCTCGCCGGACGGACGCGCCACCGTCATCGCCGGGGCGTGCGGCAGTTCGGCGCCCAGAGGGACGCGCAGCGGCGCCCGCCGGAACTCCCAGTCGCCTGGCACCTCATATATCGCCGACGGACGGCCGTCGGCGCCGATACGGTAGAGCGCCGCGATCCGGCCGTTCGGAGCTAGTATGCGCGCTGCCGCGACGTCGTGAGGGATCAGGTCGCCCGCGTTAGCCAGGAATACCTGCCGCACGGCCGGGAACTCCGGTACCGGTATCCGCCCGGCCAGGGCCCGCAGAACCGGGGCGTCCAGATAGACGGCGGTGACTGCGTTGTCACGCAGCCACGATGTCAGGACCTCGATATCCTGGCCGACGGGCGCGTCGGAGATTATCTCAGCCGCACCGGCCTGGAACGCGCTGGATATCGCTGATCTCAGCGTTCCTGGCGCGCTGGTGAGGACCACGAAACGGTCCTCCGCGCCGAGGCCAAAGCGTTCGAGGCCCCAGTCCCGCGGGCCGGCCGGAGCGGACCGGTCCGGACCGGCCGACTCGGCCGCGACGCGGTCCGGGTCGGGCAATGGGTAGTCGAGGATGGGCCACGTCGGATCCTCCACCGCCGCGAGCAGCAGCCCGCGCAGGTGCCCGAGGAGGACCCGCATCATGTCGGCTTGCGAGCGGTCGGAGGCGAGGTCAAGCTTGAGGCGCAGCGCGCCGCCCTCTTCCTGCGCGGTGACCGACAGGTCGAACCGGCTAAACAGCGACGGCGTCTCCAACGGCTCAACCGCGAGCCCGGTGACCTCCTCGGCTTCAGGACTGCCCACCACGTTGAGCACCACTTCGAACAGCGGCGTACGCCGGGGGTCGCGGGTTACCTTCAGGTCCTCCACCAGGACGTCCAGCGGGGCATCGGCGTTGGCGTAGCCGTCGAGTGCGACACGGCGCACGCGGTCCAGCAGCTCGGCGAAGGTCGGATTGCCCGACAGGTTGACGCGGAAGGGCAGGACGTTGACGAAGAACCCGATCAGGTGCTCGGTCGCGCCGTAGCTGCGGCCGGCCAGCGGGACGCCGATCACCACGTCGTCCTGTCCGGCCCAGCGACCCAGAACCGTCGCCAGGCCCGCGAGCAGCGTCATGAACGGGGTGACGCCGTGCGCATTGCACAGGCCGTGCAGCGCGGTCGTGTCCTCTGGCGACAGCGCGGCCTGGACGCGATCGGCCTCGGCTCCCTGGGACGTCGAGCGCCGTTGCGCCGTGGGCAGCGCGAGGATCGGCGGCGCCCCGGCGAGATGTCCGCGCCAGTGCGCAACCTGCCGGTCGAGAGCTTCACCGACGAGCCGGTCGCGCTGCCAGACGGCGTAGTCACGGTACTGGACCGGAAGCGGAGGGAGATCCGCCCGGTCCGCGTCGCCGCCCGCCAGATACAACGCCGACAGCTCCTTGACGAACAGGCCGATCGACCAGGCGTCGGAGACGATGTGGTGCATGGTGACACCGAGCAGATGTTCGGTGCCGCTCAGTTTGATCAGCAGGCACCGCAGCAGCGGCCCTGTCGTCAGGTCGAACGGAGTTCCGCTCTCGGCGTCCAGCAGGCGCCGGGCCCGCACCTCGCGGTCGCCGACGGTGCCGGAGAGATCCTCGACGCGGATATGCCAGGTGTCGCTGGGCTCATCGACGACCTGCACCGGTCGTCCGGCGACAGTGGGGAACCTGGTGCGCAGAGTCTCGTGGCGGCCGATGATCGCGCGCACGCTGGCGTCCAGAGTGATGGCGTCGAGCGGGCCGAGCAGCCGCCGACGGCCATGTACGTTGTAGATTACGCCGGGTAGCAGCTGATGCTCCATCCAAAGCCGCTGCTGATCGAAGGAAAGGACCGGCTCTGCGTCCGGACGACGAAGCCGCACGACGCGCGCACCGCCCGAGCGCGCGGCCCGGGACCTGTCCTGGACCACCGCGGCCAGCGCGGCGACGGTACGGGATTCGAAGAAATCCATCACCGGGACGTCCACGCCGAGGACCTTGCGGATGCGGGCCACCACGGCCGGCGCCAGCGAGTGGTCGCCGTGCGTAAAGAAGTCGTCGAGGACTCCGATGTCGCCCCGTCCGAGTACATCGATCCAGATCCCGAGAATGCTCTCCTCATAGGGCGTGCGCGGTGGCGTAGGCCATCCGTCGGTCTCGGCGAAGTCAGAAGCCTGGGATGGGTGCGCCATGGTCGCGACGCTACCGGGCGACCAGGAACGGCGGGTGTCACGTAAATCGGGGCGTCGGAGCGATCCCGGCCAGGTCCGAGGCTGGGCCAAGCCGTCGAATGAATCGGAGTATCCACATGATCTTGAGCATCACCACTACCAAGGCGGGCGTGGCATGCGACTGAACCCGCTGGCCGCCAAGGGGATCGACTCGCCGATCGACACGGCCTACGCGCTGCTCGACGGCCGTGGCCGGCAGCGCGCGCTCCTGGACCTGGCGCAGGCGGCGCCGCAGTACCCTCCGGCCCCCGAAGTAATCGAGCACGTCGTCGCGGTGGCACGCGACCGCCATGGCGCGGACTACCTGGAGATCGCCGGACTCCCCCGGCTGCGGGAGGCATTCGCCGCCGAGCTCCGCGGTGCCTACCGGGGACGGGTCGAAGCGGACCAGGTAATCGTCACCGCCGGGTGCAACCAGGCGTTCTGCCTGGCCGTCTCGGCGCTAGCCGGTCACGGCGACGAGGTCATAGTCACCCTGCCGTTCTATTTCAACCACGACATGTGGCTCAAGTTGCACGGCATCGCGGCGAGATACCTTGAGCCGGAGCCTGACCTGGTTCCGGCTCCAGAGGCGGCGGAGGAACTGATCACCGCGCGGACCCGCGCGATCCTGCTGGTGACCCCGGGCAATCCCACTGGCGTGACGATCCCGCCGGAGCGGATCGCGGCGTTCGCGGATCTAGCCAGGCGGCACGACATAGCCCTGATCATCGACGAGACGTACCGGTCATTCCGCGGCACCGACGAACCCGCACACGAGCTGTTCGCCGACCAGGAATGGACGCGGACCGTGGTCAGCCTGCACAGCTTCTCTAAGGACCTGGCGATCCCCGGCTACCGGGTCGGGGCGATCGTCGCGGCCACGGACCTGGGCCGTCAGGTGTCGAAGCTCGCCGACTGTGTGGCGATCTGCGCACCACGCGTTGGCCAGGAGGCCGCCTGGGCCGGCCTGACGATGGCCGCTGCCTGGCGGCGGACGAAAACCGAGCAGATCGCGGTCAGACGAGACTGGTTCACCAAGGTGATGGCCGCCCGGCCCGGAGGCTTCGAGCTCTTGTCCGCCGGTGGCTTCTTCGGCTGGGTACGCCACCCGTTCCCGGACCGCCCCACCGACCGCGTCGTCCGGGACCTGGTCGTCCACCACGACCTGCTAGTCATGCCAGGAACGGCGTTCGAGCCCCGCGACCAGAGCATGCTGCGGGTCAGCATCAGCAATATCGACCATGCCGCGCTCGACGACTTCGCCGAGCGGCTGACCGCGTACGGGGGCGCGGAGCGTCAGTAGATGACACGGCCGTCCGGCGTGGGTCGCCAAGCGCGCGACCCACGCAGGTGGAACGACTTGCGGCCATGCACGGCCCGGAAGTTGTCGAGGAACACCAGGTCCCCGGGCCGCAACGGCACGCCGACCAGGTTCGCCTCGATCTGGTCGACGAGCTCAGAGAAAGCCCGCGACGAGCGCTCAGACCAGCCGTCGGTTTTCATGTGGTACGGATCGAGGGCCAGGTAGGGGTTCTGCCGGTCTCCGAACAGCACCGGCCGCTTGACCGGGTTCTCATTCCACGACTGGATCAGTTCGAAGCTACGGCGCCGCAGGCGGTCGACCGCGGGGCTGCCGGTGGGCTGCGAGGCATTCTGCGGCAGATGCGAGTTGTCCGGCATCTGGGTGAACTCCGGTGCGAATAGCGCGTCCACATCCAGCGACGCCCAGTCGAGGGTGCCCGCGTCGCAGACCACCGTCTCGACCGCATCAGGGTTCTTCAGGCACATGAGCGCGACGTAGTCGCCGCGGCACGGGTGGAAGGCGTCCTCGGTGTGCCAAGACAGGTGCTGCAGGCTGTTGGACCCGATCTCGTAGTGCTCGTGGCCCTTGATCGGCAGCACATCGTGCATGATGCGACCGTCCTGCTGCGTCGCCCAGCCGAAGACGTCGCCCAGTACCGCGGCGCACAGCAGGAAGAAGATCTCCTGCTCGAACGCGGGGGAGCCGAACTGGCTGTCCCGCCAGTGCTCCGGGGTCGGGCCCAGCCGCTCGAAGCCGATGTCGAACCCTGAGATCATGCACAGCGCCGACGGCTCCCGCAAGCGGAAGTCCTCCAGGAACTCCAGCAGCCTCTCCGGCAGGTGGCGCGCGAGCACCGGCGCGCGCCGGATCAGTTCCGGATCCTCGATAGTCTCGTGGGTCTCCTTGAGCTCCGCCAGCAGCGGGACCACCGCGGCGTTCTCCTGGGATTTCAGCGTCAGGTGGTGGGTCGTCACGCTCCGGAGTGTAGAAGCTGACAAGGCCTGGCATCGGTCCCTGTTAGAGGGGACAGGTGCCAACAGGCACTCCCCGCCTAGCGTTTCTGGAGAACCAGCATCACCGTGGTCGACCCTAGCCTCCGAGGCGTTCCCCGAAACGCACGCGACCCCAGGGACTGTCATGACCGATCTTGCCAACCTGACCGCGATGGAGGTGGATGCGCTCACCGACGTTGACGGCGGCCTCAACCTCACCGATGGCCACGCCCGGCTCGCCCTGTCCGAGCAGCAGGCGGCCGTCGTCGCCCGGATCCCCCAGATGTTCGCCGCGGCGTCGAGCCGACCGTTCTCCGACATCGAGCGCGAGGCCCACGCGGCGTTCCTCGCGGCGATCGGGCAGCACAGCGCCCCGGTCGGCTCAGGCCGGATCCTCAGCTGCTATTCCTCCACTCTGGCCACCGACATCGTGGCCCGCTCCCTACCCGCCGGCGCGACCATCGCGGTGCTGCACCCGACGTTCGACAACATCGCCGACCTCCTCGTCACCCGCGGCCTGACGCTGGCGGCTCTGCCCGAGGAGGCCTTGCTGGCCTGTGACTGGCCGACGGCGCCGGTCAGCGCGGTCGTCGTCACGCACCCGAACAATCCGACTGGCCTGGTGACTCCCGAGGGCCACCTGCGCTCCCTAGCCGAACACGCCGTGCGCAACGAGCAGACCGTCATCATCGATGCGAGCTTCCGTGGCCAGGTCCGCGACGCGCAGTATGACACCTACGCGGTCCTGGAGGAGGCAGGCGCCGACTGGATCGTCATCGAGGACACCGGCAAGCTCTGGCCGACGCACGAGCTGAAGATCGGGCTGCTGGCGTACAGCGAGCGGACCAGGTTTCCGATCGAGCGGGCGTTCTCCGAGTCGCTGCTGGCCGCTTCCCCGGTGGTGCTGCAGTTGGTGCAGGCGCTGGCCGAGGACTGGGTCGACGGCGGCTACGAGCGCGCCCGCGCGCTGGTGCACCGCAACCGTGAGGCGGTCCGGGAGGCGATCACGGGGGTCGGGCTGGAACTGGCCGACTCGGAGTCACAGATCAGCGTGGCCCGGATCGCGTTGCCGGCCCGCGGCCCCGGGTCAGAGGTGCTCTACCAGGACATGGTGGCCCGCGGTGTCCACGTTCTGCCGTGCGCGCCGTTCCACTGGGCCGACCCCAGCAGCGGCCAGCGATTCATCCGCGTGTCGCTGGCCAGGCCGTTCGAGACGGTCCAGGCCGGCGCGCGCAAGCTCGCGCAGTCTTACCGCGAGCTGGCGCGCGCCATGGTCACGGTCTAGGGAACCAGGTCGCGGACAATTGCCTGGACCACCTCGCGCTCGGCCTCGCCGCCGAAAAAGTGGCCGGCCTTCACGATGTCAAGGCCGAAAGAGCCCGTGGTCTCGGCCCGCCAGTCGGCCACCTGCTCCGGTGGAGAGGTGAAGTCGTCGGTGCCGGCGAACGCGTGAACTGGAATGTCCAGCGGGACGGCCGGTACGAAGCCGTGCGTGCTCAGCACGTCCAGGTCCGCCCGCAGCGTCGGGATGAAGGCCCGCAGAAGCTCGGGCACGGCCAGGAACTCCGGCGGCGTGCCGCCCATCTGACGCAGGTAGCCCTCGAGACCTTCCGGGTGGTCATCCCACTCCCACACGCCGTTGTCATGGCAAGGCGCCACGCTAGAAGCGACAAACAGCGCGCGGGGCGGTGGCATTGAACGGACTCGCAGGGCGTGCGCGAAAGCCCAGGCCACGCGCGCGCCCATGCTGACGCCGTAACAGGCGAACGGCCGGTCCAGCAGTGGCTTGGCCACCTCGACCAGCTCGTCCACCAGCGGCCCCATCCGGTCGAACGCCGGCTCACGGAACCGGTCGGCGCGGCCAGGCAGTTGAACGGCGATCGTCTCAACGGACTCCGGTAGCAGCCGTGCCCACGGCCGGAACATCGCCGCGCTGCCCCCAGCGTGGTGGAAACACAGCAGCCTGACGTCTTCGCGCTGGGTATGGGCACCGAATCTCTTGAACCAGCGCCGCCCCAGGTCCGGCGCTGCCGGGCCGACTACCGTCATCCGGCCGTAGTTCCGGTAACCCGGCGCGCGCTGCGCGGACGGATGTCGGTCCAGTTCGCCTCGACATAGTCGAGGCACTCCTGGCGGCCGGCTGGCCCGTGAGCGGGGTTCCAGCCGGCCGGGACGGCCATCGTCGCCGGCCACAGCGAATGCTGATCCTCGTCGTTAACGAGCACCACGAAGACACCATCGGGATCATCGAGCATGTTCATGCCAGCGAAGCTAGCCCCGCGGCCGCGCACTACCCCGTCCCGGCTTCACGTGACATCGCCGCGTACTGCTGGCCCCATAGCGTGGCAAGGGCAGTGCCGCTCGGTACGCGACGCCTCGTGAGACGGGACGGAACCTCCGAACATGGACATCGCCATCGCGAAGCTCGAAGCCTGGATGCGCGACTACTACCACTTGGCCCGCTACGACATCGGCTCCAGCGGCGTCAGGGATCTGACGATGGCCGAACTGCGAGCACTGTGCGGCTTTGACCTGGCCGAGCTGGACGCGATGATCTTCCACGACAGCGAGAGCTACGGCGGCACCCGGCTGCGCACCGCGCTGGCCGAGCGCTGGACCGGTGGCGATGTGGACCGGATGATGGTCACCCACGGCTCCAGCGAGGCCATCTACCTCGTCGCGCATCTGGCGGTCGAACCCGGCGACGAGATCGTCGTCGTGGATCCCGCCTACCAGCAGCTCTATGACATCGCCGCCTGGCGCGGGTGCCGGATCACCCGGTGGCCGCTGGATACGACCAGCGGATTCAGTGTCGACCTGGAGCGGCTGCGGGAGCTGGCGCGCGGTCGGCCCCGGATGATCGTCGTGAACTTCCCGCACAACCCCACCGGCGTGTCCATCACCCCCGAGCAGCAGAAGGAACTCGTCGCGATCGCCGCTGAGTCGGACGCCTGGCTGGTCTGGGACCACGCCTTCGGCGAACTGACCTACGCCACGGACCCGCTGCCGCTCCCGAACGCCTGGTACGACAAGTGCATCGCGCATGGCACGTTCTCCAAGAGCTACGGCCTGGCCGGTCTGCGCGTCGGCTGGTGCGTGGCGCCCCCGCCCCTGCTCGCGCGGATGGCGTTGCTGCGAGACTACATCGCCCTTTACGTCTCACCGGTTCTGGAATTCTTCGCCGAGCACGCGGTCCGCAACGCGGACACGATCGTGGCGATGCAGCGTGAGCACGCGGCGAGCCAGCTGCGCCTGCTGACCGAATGGGCACAAGCCCATCCTGGATTGGTGCGCCTGCGGCCACCCGACGGCGGTGTGACCGCCTTCGTCGAGCTACTGAACCAGCCTGACGTCGAGCGCACCTGCCGGCGCCTGGCGGCGGAGCACAAGGTCCTGATCGTGCCCGGCATGTGCTTCGGCGACTCCTACCAGTCGTATGTGCGCCTCGGCTTTGGCGGCACCGCCGCCGAGCTGACCGCCGGGCTTTCCCTGCTGGAACGAGTACTGCGTGAAGACGCGAGGACGGTGACCAATGGCTGACCTGCAGAGCCGAATCGCGGCGTTGCCACCTGAGAAGCGAGCACTGCTCGAGAAGCGCCTCGCGGACATGGCCGCCGCGCGCGGGCCCGCACCGAACGACCAGATCAGACCGCGCGACCGCGCCAAGCCCACCCCGTTGGCGGTCCAGCAGGAACGCGAGTGGGCCATCAGCCGCTTCCGGCAGGCGAACAACATCCCCGGCGCGTTCCGGGTAGAGGGCGCCCTGGATCTGGCCTTGCTCAGCCAGGTTCTCACCGAGGTCACTGAGCGTCATGAGGTGCTGCGCTCGACGGTGGAGGTCCAGTCCGACGGCCGCCGCGTCCAGGTCGTGCACCCGGTCACGCCGGTGCCGACGCCGGTCGACGACCTGTCAGACCTTTCCGCGCCGGAGCAGCGCACGGAGTTCCTGCGGCGATGGCGCGAGGAGGTCGTCAAGCCCTTCGACCCCGCGCAGCACCAGCGATTGCGCGCGTCGCTTCTACGGGTGTCCGCGGATACCCACGTCGTGCTGATCACCACCGACCACGCCGCCGCCGACTTGGTGTCGGTCGCGTTGCTCGTGCAGGAGTTCGCAGCGCTATACGCGATGCGGCTTAACGGCGGGGAGAGCCTGCCGCCGCTTCCGATCCAGTACGGCGACTTCGCGGCCTGGCAGCGTGAATTCGGCCAGGACCGGCACACCGCCGAACTCGAGCACTGGAAACGGGTGCTCGATGGCATCACCGGACGCCTGGCGCTGCCCGGCGACCGTCCGTACCCGGCCCGGCCGACGTTCGCCGGTGATGTGCACTACCAGCAGCTCGACCCCGATCTCGCCGCCGAGCTGCGCAGGTTCGCCGAGGCCGAGAAGGTGTCGCTGGGCGTGGTGCTGCTGGCCGTCCTGGCCGTCATGCTCAACCGCTATCTCGGGCAGGACGACCTGGTCATCGGCGAGATCGTCTCGGGCCGCAACCGGCCGGAAATCGAGCGGCTGATCGGGTGCTTCGTCACCGCGCTGCCACTGCGCATCAAGGTGCACGAGGAGCAGACCCTGCGCGAAGTGCTGCGCACCGCCCGCGACACCGTCGTCATCGCCTATGACCACCAGGACCTGCCGCTGGATCGTCTCATCGGGGAGCTTGGCCTCGGCTACGAGGCCTCACAGACCTCACTCACCGACATGTGGCTGGACGTCCGCACTCCGGAGAGCACGCTGGAAATCCCGGGCCTGCGGATCAGCGCGGAGCCGGTCGAGATCAACAGGACCGCGGCGCCGCTCACTCTGGATCTGAATCCGGGCGCCGACAACATGGAGCTGCAGTGGCTCTATATGACAGAGATGTTCGACGCCGAGACCGTGGTCCTGCTGGCCGAACAGTTCCTGCGGACGCTGCGTCAGCTGGTCGTGTCGCCGGACCTTACGGTCGGCCAGGTCCGGTTGGCGGTGACCACCGGCCCGGCCGCGGCGGTCACCCGTGCATCCGGGAGCGGCGACCCGTCTTTTGTGGAGCTGTTCCAGCGCCGGGCGGCGCTGGCACCCCACGAGCCGGCGGTGCTGCGGGACGGTACCGCGACCAGCTTCGCGGAGTTGAACCGGGCGGCGAACCGCCTCGCGCGCCGTCTGCGATCGCTGGGAGTCGGGCCGGAGACGCCGGTCGGCATCCTGGTGGACCGGTCGGTCGATCTCCCGACGGCGATCCTCGCCGTGCTCAAGGCCGGAGGCGTGTTCGTGCCCTTGGACCCGGCCTACCCGGCCGAGCGGCTGGCGTTCATCCTGGCCGACGCGGGCGCGCGGGTGCTGGTCACGCAGCAGCGGCTGGCGGCGGCGCTGGCCGATGCGAACGTGACCGTCCCGGAGCACGTCGTGGTGCTGGACGGGCCGCGGCCCGAGGCGGTGGCGGACACTGACCTGCCGGACCTGCCGTCGGGCGCGCAGGCAGCGTATGTCATCTACACCTCGGGCTCGACCGGGCGCCCGAAGGGCGCGGTGCTCGAACACCGGTCGCTGGCAGTTTTCGCCGCCGACATCGCCGCCCGGCTGGGCCTGGGGGCTGGCGACCGGTTCCTGCAGTTCGCCTCCCCCGGCTTCGACGTGATCATCGAGGAGTTGTTCCCGACCTGGCTCGCCGGAGGAGCGGTGGTGATCCCGGCCGGGCACATCATCAGCGGCGGAGTCAACCTGGCCGAGCTGGCCGAGCAGCAGCGGATCACGGTGATGGAGCTTCCCACCGCGTACTGGCACGAGTGGGTGCGCGAGCTTGACCGCACCGGCCAGGTGCTGCCGGACTGCCTGCGTCTGGTGATCATCGGCGGCGAGCGAGTGCTGCCGGAACGGATCGCGCTCTGGCGCCGCCTGCGGGTGCCCTTGATGCACGTGTACGGGCTCACCGAGACCACCTGCTCTTCCACTTTCCACCGGCTGGACCCGGGCAGCCCCGACCAGGCCTGGCAGGCGGTTAACCTGCCGATCGGCACTCCGATCCCGTCAGCCGACCTGCGGATCCTGGGTGACCGGCTGCAACCCATGCCCCTCGGCGCGATTGGCGAGCTGTATATCGGCGGGGTCAGCCTGGCCCGCGGCTATCTGGGCCGGCCCGGGCTGACCGCGCAGCGGTTCGTCCCCGACCCGGACCAGCCGGGGCAGCGCCTCTACCGCACTGGCGACCTGGTACGGCAACGCCCAGGCGGGGAGCTCGAGTTCATTTCCCGTGTCGACACCCAGATCAAGGTCCGCGGTTTCCGGGTGGAGCCCACCGAGATCGAGTCAGTGCTGGCCCGGCACGAGAACGTGGCCGAAGCAGTGGTGGCGTTGTTCGAGCCATCCCCCGGCGACCGGCGCCTAGCCGCTTACCTGGTCCCGGCGCCCGGCACGACGCTTCCTGGCCCCGCCGAGCTGCGCGGCTTCCTGGAGCGAGAGCTCCCCGCCTATATGATCCCGGCGGCGTTCGTGGTACTCGACAGGCTCCCGCTGAACGCCAACGGCAAGGTCGACCGGGACAAGCTTCCAGTCCCCGACGGGGTGCGGTCCGATGCGGACCAGGAATACACGGCGCCGGAGAACCCGGTACAGCGGCAGCTGGCCGACATCGTCGCGGCGGTCGTCGGGCTGGAACGGGTCGGCGTGCACGACAACTTCTTCGAGATCGGCGGTGACTCGATCCTGGCTATCCAGATCGTCGCCCGCGCCCAAGACGCCGGACTGCGCCTGTCACCGTACGACATTTTCGTCAACCCCACCGTCGCGGCCCTGGCCGACGTGGCGGCAGCGGGACCGGCCGTCGACGCCGACCAGGGCGATGTGTCAGGCCCGGTTCCGGTGGCGCCGACGCAGTGGCCATTCACCATGGCCGGCCACCCCGACCCGGCGTACTTCAACCACTCAATACTGCTCGAACTGGCTGCCCCGGCCGACCCGGGCCTGCTGGGCCAGGCCATCGGCCAACTGCTCGTCCACCACGATGGGCTGCGGCAACGGATCCTGCTCGCGGGCGAGCGGACCCGTATCCGCATCGCCCCCAGCGGGGATGCCGCGCCGTTCGAAACCCATGACCTGACCGGTCTGGCCGAGGCCGACCAGGACCGGCGTATGGCGGAACTCGCCGAAACCCGGCAGCGTGGCCTGAACCTCTCGGTCGGGCCGCTGATCCGCGCGGTCCACATCCGGCTCGGCGCACAGCGCCCGGACAGGCTGGCCTTGGTCGTGCACCGGATGGCCGCCGACATCCCGTCGCTGCAGATCCTGCTGGCCGACCTGGAAACGATGATCGTGCAGCTGGCCTCGGGTGAGCAGATCACCTTGCCGCCCAAGACCACGTCCTGGCAGTCCTGGACCCGCAAGCTCACCGCCCGGGCCGCCGCCCCCGCTGTTCAGGACCAGCGTGCGTACTGGACAGCGGCGGTCGGCCCGGCCGCGGCCACGCCGATCCCAGCCGAGGACACGGTCGCCGGTGCGACGACGGTCGACGTGCGGCTCGACGCGGCGCGGACCGCCGATCTGCTCAAGGCCGCTCCGGCCGTGCTGAGCTGCGGTACCGAGGAGCTGCTGCTGACCGCGCTGGCCAGGGCTCTCACCGCCGTTGGCGGTGCGTCCAGGCACGTGATCGACTACCGGCGCCATGACCGGGTGGCGATCTTCGAGGAAGCCGATCTGACGCGCACGGTCGGCCCCTTCACCCGCGTGCATCCCCTGGCGCTGGCCAGCGATCCCCAGGCCACCCCGGACACGACTTTGCGGTCGGTCAAGGAAACGGTGCGGGCCGTCCCCGAAGGCGGCATCGCCTGGCAGTTGCTGAGCCAAGGCCGCGAACCCATGCCCGCCGACCCGGCGGAGCTCGTTTTCGACTACCGGCCGCCCCTGAGCCAGCCCGCCACCGGCGTGTTCGTCGTCACCGACTCGGCCTTCGGCACCGACGAGGCCGGCACCACCCGGCGCGGACACGCGCTTGAGGTGCGGGCAAGCCTCGTCGAGGGCGAGTTCACCATCTCGTGGCGCCACGACCAGAACCGCCACCAGACCTCGACCGTGGAGCTTATGGCGGCCGGCTTTATCAGCGAGCTGACAGCGCTGCTTGACCTCAGCCGCACCGGGCCGGACGGCTTGGTCTCGCCGTCGGATTTCCCGCTGGCGCGCGTGGACCAATCGCAGCTCGACGACCTGATGAAGCGCTTCTAGCATGGAACTTAGCCTGTTCTTCTTCGCCGACAGCGGCGCGGCTGGCCACGACGGCTACCGCCTGCTGCTGGACAGCGCTCGTTTCGCCGACGAACGCGGATTCTGCGCGGTGTGGACACCGGAGCGCCACTTCCACACGTTCGGCGGCCTGTATCCGAACCCCGCGGTCACTGGCGCCGCCGTCGCCGCGACGACCAAACGCGTAGGCGTGCGCGCGGGCAGCGTCGTCGCACCGCTGCATCACCCAGCGCGGATCGCCGAGGAGTGGGCGGTCGTCGATAACCTGTCCCGCGGCCGGGTCGGCGTCTCGTTCGCCTCAGGCTGGCACGCCGTCGACTTCCTGTTGCGGCCGGAGAACTACGCGGACCGCAGGAACGCCCTCGTGGAGACGGTCGACGTGGTGCGCCGGCTGTGGCGGGGCGAGGAGGTCGAGTTCACCGACGGTGCCGACGAGAAGCAGTCCGTTCGGATCTTCCCTGCCCCGGTGCGGCCCGACCTCCCGGTCTGGCTCACCAGCGCCGGGTCGGCCGGGACCTTCCAGACCGCCGGGCGCCTGGGCACGGGGGTGCTCACGCACCTGCTCGGCCAGGACATCGACGCGCTGACCCGCAACATCGCCCTCTACCGACGGGAACTGGCCGACACGCACGGCGCTGCGGTCACACCGAATGTGGCCCTCATGCTGCACACTCTCCTAGGCACCGACCGGGACGTGGTCCGTGAGCAGGTTCGCGAACCATTCAGCGCTTACCTGCGCAGCTCGATCGACCTGATCGTCAAGACGTCCGGACTGCTGCCGCCTGGCTTCGACCCGAGCCGCCTGCCCGACCGCGACAAGGACTACCTGATCCGGCAGGCTTTCAACCGCTACTTCACCACTAGCGGCCTCTTCGGCACCGTCGATGACGGTGCCGCGATGCTGGAGCGGCTGGCGGCGATCGGCGTCGACGAGGTGGCGTGCCTCATCGACTTCGGCGTACCGCCCGACGAAGTGCTAGCTTCGCTGGAACACCTGGACGAGCTGAGGCGACGGGTGCGCTAGCACACCAGGACCGCCCGGCCGCAAAGCCAATCACGGTGATTTCCTGGCGCTAGGACGGCGCGTCACTTCGCACGGCAGCGAGGCGAACCCGCGCTGGTGCGGAGAGTGGACCCGGCGGGCACGCTCGATGTCGATCTCGTAGCCAGACACCAGGTTCCCCATCTCCTCCAGTGCGATCTTTATCTCCAGATTCGCGAGTGCGGCGCCGATACAATGATGCGGCCCGTGGCCGAAGCTGATCATCTTCGAGGTGTCGCGGTCGAGATCGAAGCGGTCCGGATCGTCGAACACGCGCCGGTCCCGGTTGCCGGACGCCGGCAGGATGACGATCCGCGACCCCGCCGGCAGCGGCGTGTCGTGCAGGACGGTGTCGGCCATGAGCGTGCGCGCGGTCATCTGGCTGGCGGAGTCGAAGCGAAGGGTCTCGCGGGCCCAGTCGTCGGCTCGTCCGTTCAGCCCCTCACGCTGCAGGTCCGGGAACCGCCAGCCGGTGTACCAGGCGTTGCCGATGGTCTTGCCAGTGGACTCGTTACCGGCGCTGATCATCAGGAACAGGAACGCGACGATCTCGGCGTCGGTGTACCTGCGCCCGAGGACGTCGGCCTGGATCATCGCGGACGTCATGTCGTCTCCGGGATTGCCGCGCAGGTGCCGGACGACGGACATGAAGTAGTCGGCCAGCCGCAAGGCCGCGGCCACCGCGTTCGGGCCGCGGTCCTGGAGGGTGTCCTCTCGTTGGTTCAGCTGGTCGGTGTCGGCCCGGATCAGGTCCCAGTCGGCGGCCGGGATGCCCAGCATCTCGCAGACCACGTCGTTGGGCAGGCCAGCCGCGTAGTCCTGCGCGAAGTCGAAGGTCGTCAGATCCCGCAGCGGCTCGAGCCGCTCGCGCGCGAGTTCGCGGATCCGGGGCTCAAGAGCCGCGACCCGGTTCGGCGTGAACGCCGATCCCACCAGGCCGCGGTGCGCCCCATGTTCTGGTGGGTCCATCGCCAGGAACAGGCTGGTCTTCACCGCGTGCGGGCCCCAGAGCTCAGGTTCGAGCGAGATGCCGTTGACGTTGGAGAAACGGCGCGCGTTGCGCAGCGCGTCCTTGATGTCAGCGTGGCGGGACAGCGCCCAGAAGTCACGTTGATCGTTGCGGTACAGCGGGGCTTGCTCGCGCATCCATTTGTAGAAGGGATAGGGGTTCTCGTGGACCAGGTAATCGAACGGATCGTAGCCGCGCGCGGCCACGTCGTCTGTGTCGAGCTCATCTGTATCTCGCGGTGCGAGGCTGTCGGTGGTCATAAGCGTAACTCCAGAGCCGGAACGGGTGGCGGCATTAACGCGTCTGTGCGCGTCCGCCGAGCCTCAGAACAAATCATCCTGGAAGAGCAGCATCTCCGAATTGATCTCGTTCAGCCGGTCGTTCGAGATCATCAGGCGCGCCGAATAGAGATCACGAAGTTGACGGCAGACCGAGAATTCCCCAATCTCTGAGTAGCCGGCCATGCCGCAAACTTCGAGTGCCAGTTCCGCAATACGCACCGTGTCGACCGATGCCCGCATCTTCAGCGCATTCGCGCGCACATTCAAACCGGTCCCGCCCGGGTTCGCCGAGTAGTCGGCGGCGAACTGCCGGATAGAGTCCCTTATGAGCTGACAGCGGGCGTGAATCCAGCCCAGTCGTGTATTCGGAGCCATCACACCATTCCGCAGCTTCGCCCGAGCGCATTTCACCGCCCGGCGCGCGGCATCCTCGGCTATACCCAGCCAGACAGCCGACCAGAGCAGGTGTGATACCGGAACCATGCGCCGCGAGGCGATCTGCCCGAATCGCTCAGGCAGCACTTGCCAGGAGGGCACCACCGCCGTGATTACCCGCGGCCCGCTGCAGGTCCCGCGCATTCCCAGCGCGTCCCACCCGCCGGTGGCCCGCAGCGTCACCTGATGCGCCTCGGCGAGCACGAGCACCTGGTCGCCGGGCGCCGCCGACGGGCCGCGCCTGGCCGTGGCCAGGAAGCTGTCCGCGTAATCGGCATAGGACAGCGTCGGCGCGCGTTTGCTGACCTCGACACCAGCTGGTACCGGTATCACCGCCGCCTTGCTGGTCCTGAGGTTTCCGCCCACTCCTTCTTCAGACGTGACGGAGGCGATCAGATGCTGCTCGCGGGCGGCCCTGCGCAGATAGTCGGCCAGCCCGGGCTCGCGGATGGCGCTGTCTTCCAGGCAGACGGTCTGGATCTGGTGCATGGCCCAGATCATCGCCGTGGAGCCGCACATCCCCCCCAGCCGCATCGCTATCTCACTGAGCTGCCCCGCGCCGAAGCCGCGGCCGCCGTACATCGCGGGTATCGCGGCCGACATCAGGTCGGCTTCCTTCAGGGCCGCCACGCTGCGCTCGGGGAAGGCCGCCGCCTTGTCCGCCTGTATCGCCTGGGTTTCGATGGTCTCCCGGGCGGCTTCCAGCGCCGCAAGTGCATCTGCCGGAGTCAGCACACCGGCGCCCGCGACCTGCTCCATG
>JBEKHI010000243.1:0-12656 GCA_050012355.1 Streptosporangiaceae bacterium
GGAACTGGTCAAGCGACTCCACGCTGCCTCCAGTAAGAAGAACACGGTTAAGATCTGAGATCTTGAACCAACCACATGAACCGGCGGCCAGTCAAGTGAGGCTAGGTCACAGAAGGTTACAACGCTGTTAAATGCAAGTTCTTCCTGGTTAATGTCTGATTTAAGGTGGTTTCTGGTCCTTGTAGGATGCGATCTACAGGCCTAAACTTCTTGAGATCTTAGATCTTGTACATCTTGTACCCAACCCGCAAAGGATGGCCGTGCTGACTCCGGAAGAACTCAGCGACCGTCTGGTCGCCGCCATCGATACCGAACGGCTGATCGGTCTCGTGCAGCAGGTCTGCCGCATACCGAGCGTCCTGGGTGAGGAAGGCGAGCTCGCCGGGTTCCTGCGGGACACGATGCGCGAGTCCGGTTTCGAGGCCACGGCGTTGCAGCCCGTCCTCCCCGACCGGCCGAACGCGCTGGGCGAGCTATCCTTCGCCGCCGGGAAACGCGTCGTGCTGACCGGCCACATGGACACCAAGCCGGTATCGCATGGCTGGTCCGCGACCACCCCGTACTCCGGTGACCTGATCGACGGCAACGTGTACGGCCACGGCATCATGGACATGAAGGCGGCGCTGGTCTGCCAGATCGTCGCGATGGAGGCACTGCGAGGGTCAGGACTCGACCTAGCGGGCACCGTGGCGATGGCCGCGGTCTCTGATCACATGGGCGACCAGCTCGGGTCGATCGCCTACTTCGACAGCTACCCGGCCGACCTGGCTGTCCTCGGCGAACTGTCCGACAACGAGATCTTCCTCGGCCACCGGGGCCGGTACTACTTCGACATCACCGTGCTCGGCACCTCCGCGCACACCTGTCACAAGCACCGCGCTGTCAATGCGAACGCCCTCGCGGCGCAAGCGATACTCGAACTGGATGCCTCGGCGTACACCCCGGACCTCGACGGCTGGGTACGGGACCTGTTCGGCGACGAGACGTTCATGGCACCCGGCCGGGTCTACGGCGGGTTGGCGCCCGGCGGACCGTCGATGATCCCGGACGAGTGCGTGATCCGGGTCGACTGCCGGCCGCAGCCCGGAGTCACCACCGATCAGGTCCGCGACGAGATCGACCGCTGCCTTGAAAGGGCTCACGAGCGGGACCCGAGATTCCGGGCCGAGGTCACGCTGGCGGACGTCAAGGACGGGTACCTCGCTGACCCGGACGACACGGTGGTCACCAACATCAGGGATGCGGTCCGCGCGGTTCGCAAGTCGCGCGGCAGCGCCCGGGACGCCGAGCCCGCGCTCCAGGCGGCCGGCTGGCTGGGCGACACGGCGAGTTTCGGCGCCAAGGTCCCGACGGTGATCTTCGGTCCCGGCGGTGAGCCGGTCTACTGCGCCGACGAGCACCTGTCGGTGGAAGACATCATCGAGGCCACGCAGGTGTACGCCACCTTCGCCGCCATCGTGCTGAGCGGGAGCGCCGAGTGAAGACCGGGGTGACGCTGCAGGGCGTCGACCACCCGGACGAGTTCGAGAAGATGGCCGCCGAGATCGAGGCCCTCGGCTTCGACAACTTGTGGCTGACCGACTCCTCGCTGCACTCCCGGTACTGCTGGGCCTACCTCACGCTGGCCGCCCGGGCCACCTCACGGCTGACGCTGGGCACCGCGGTGACCAACCCGGTGACCCGCCATCCCGCGATGACGGCGGTCGCCGCGGCCACGCTCGCGGAGATCTCCGGCGGCCGGACGGTCCTCGGCATCGGCGCGGGCGACCGGCCGCTGCTGTCGCTGCGCCACACTCCGGCGAAGGTCGGGTCGCTGGAGTCCGCGATCGCCTCGATCCGCGGGCTCTGGACGGGCGAGCATGTCACTGACGACGCACTGCAGGACGCGCACTACCGGTTCCCGCCCGGGCTGGACATCCCGGTGTACATCTCCGCCTCGGGGCCCAAGACCCTGGAGCTGGCCGGGCGGGTCGCCGACGGAGTGATCCTGCTGGCCGGGCTGCACCCGGATGGCGTTCGCTACGCCCTGGAGCACATCGACCGGGGCGTGCAGCAAGCTGGCCGGTCAAGCAGACCGCACGTCACGGTCTTCGCCTACGGGACGATCGACGAAGACGAGGAATCCGCGATCGAGACCGGCCGGACGATCGCGGCGTGGTTCCCGCAAACCGCCCCCGTCTACTGCCGCCTGGCCGGTCTTGACCAGGCCATCATCGACCAGGTCCGCGCCAGCTACTCCGGCGGCGAGTTCCAGGAAGCGGCCAGGGCCGCGGCGGCGCTGCCGGTGGACTTCGTGAAGCGGATGGCGCTGGCGGGCGGCCGGGCCGAGGCGGCGGCACACATCGCCACGCTGCGCGAGATCGGGGTGGACTCGGTAACGGTCTTCCCGCTCGGCCCCAACCGGATGGCGACCGTGCGGGCCTTCGCTCAAGTTGTGAGCTCATCATGATCATCATTCAGGACGGGACGGTGGTGACCGTCGACCGCGACGACACCGTCATCTTCGGCGGGCATGTCGTCCTCGACGGGGACCGGATCGTGGCCGTCGGCCAGGGACGCTACGACGGCGACGGCGAGATCATCGACGCCGCGGGCATGATCGTGATGCCGGGCCTGGTGGACCTGCACTATCACACGGCGGTCGGCAAGGGATTCATGGATCATCTGCCGCTGTGGGAGTCGCTGGAGCAGTTCTGGTACCCGTCGATCAGGGCGCTGGATGAGGAGACCGCGTACTGGGCAGCGCTGCACAGCTACCTGGAATCGATCAAGAGCGGCGTCACCACCGTCAACGACATGTACCGTCGGCTGCCCGACCTGGCCCGGGCCGCGCAGGAGATCGGCATCCGCGCGGTGCTGTCCAACGACGTGGCGCTCCCCGAGCACAACCTGGACACCCTCGAGGACAACCTGGCCGCCTACGAGGCGGTACACGGCACCGGTAACGGCCGCGTCGAGGTGTACGTGGGCATCGAGTGGCTGCCGCTCGCCTCCCCCGGACTGCTGCGTGACGCCCGGGCGCTGGCCGACGACCTGGGCACCGGGATCCACATCCACCTGAACGAGTCACTGACCGAGGTACAGGATTCCATCCGCCGTTTTGGTAAAAGGCCTACGGAGCTCGCCCACGCGGCCGGGCTGCTCGGTCCAGACTGCGTGGCGGCGCACTGCGTGTGGCTGAACGACACCGAGATCGCGATGATGGCCGAGACCGGGACGCACATCTCGCACAACCCCACCTCCAACGCCAAGCTCGGCAACGGCGTCGCCCGCGTCCCCGAGATGCTGGGCGCCGGGATCAACGTCGGCCTCGGCCACGACGCCGCCGAGTCGAGTAACACCTGCGACCTGTTCCAGGTGATGAAGTTCGGCTCGTTCGTGCACCGGGCCTACCGGGCCGACGCCGGGCTGCTGCAGGCGCCGCAGATGGTCCGGATGGCGACGAGCAACGGATCCCGGGCGCTGCGGCACGACGGCGGCGAGCTGGCCCCGGGCAAGAAGGCGGACGTGATCCTGGTGGACACCAGGAACTCGATGTTCACCCCGCTGCTGCCGGACGATCCCCGGCACATCTACTCCCACCTGGTCTTCGCCGCCAACGGCAGCGCCGTCGACACCACGATCATCGACGGCCAGGTGGTGATGCGCGGCCGCCAGCTGCTGACGGTGGACGAGGAACTGGTCAGGGCCAAGATGCACGAGACATTGCGTGAGGTCGTGAGCAAGCTGTGATCATCATTAACAACGGGACGGTGCTGACCGTCAACGAGGCTGACGACGTCATCTTCGGCGGCCACGTGGTGCTTGACGGCGACCGGATCGTGACCGTCGGCGCGGGACGCTACGACGGTGATGGCGAGGTCATCGACGCTACCGGGAAGATCGTCATGCCCGGCCTGGTCGACCTGCACTACCACACGGCGATCGCCAAGGGATTCAGCGATCACCTGCCGCTGTGGGAGTACCTGGACGCCTGCTGGTACCCGTTCATCCGCACGCTGGACGCCGACGCGGCCTACTGGTCGGCGGCCGCCAGCTACCTGGAGTCGATCAAGTGCGGTGTCACCTGCGTCAACGACATGTACCGGCGGGTGCCCGACCTGGCCCGGGCCGCCAATGACATCGGTATCCGCGCGGTGCTGTCCAACGACGTGGCGCTGCCCGAGCACAACCTGGACACGCTGCAGGACAACAAGGACGCTTACGACGCGGTACACGGGATGGCCGACGGGCGGATCGAGGTGTACGTCGGCATCGAGTGGCTGCCGCTCGCCTCCCCCGAGATGCTGCGCGACGCGCGGGCGCTGGCCGACGAACTGGGCACCGGCATCCACATCCACCTCAACGAGTCACTGACCGAGGTGGCCGACTCCGTGGAGCGCTTCGGGCGGCGGCCCACCGAGGTCGCCTACGACGCGGGCCTGCTCGGCCCGGACTGTGTGGCCGCGCACTGCGTGCATTTGAATGACACCGAGATCGCGCTGATGCGGGAGACCGGCACCCAGATCTCGCACAACCCGGGGTCGAACGCCAAGCTCGGCAACGGCATCGCCCGGCTGCCGGAGATGGTCGCGGCCGGGATCAACGTGGGCCTGGGGCATGACGCGGCCGAGTGCAACAACAGCCGGGACCCGTTCGAGACCATGAAGTTCGCCTCGCTGATCCACCGCGCCGCGCGGGCAGACGCCAGCCTGGTGCAGGCCCCGGACGCCATTCACATGGCGGTCAGGAATGGCTCGGCGGCGTTGCGGCATGATACGGGAGAGCTCAGTCCGGGCAAGAAAGCCGATGTGATACTCGTCGAGACCCGCAATCACATGTTCACCCCGATGATGCCCGACGATCCACGGCACATTTACTCGCATCTGGTGTACGCGGCCAATGGGTCGGCGGTGGACACCACGATCGTGGACGGCCAGATCCTGATGGCCGGGCGGAAACTCCTGACAATGGACGAATCGGAGATCCTGGCGAATGCGAACGCCGGGTTCCTGCGCACCCTGAAAGCGGTTCAGGGTTGATTATCGACGCGCATACCCACATCCTGTCGCTGGCCGAGGACGCCGAATTCACCACCGAGTACGGGCGCGAGGGCTCGCTGTGCATCTACCGGTCGCTGGGGCTGCTGCCGTCGCATCGCGACCCCACCGAGGATGAGTGGGAGGCCAGCGGGTACGCACGCAAGGGCTTCCCGGTCATCGGTCCGGCCGAGTCGCTGCGCGACCACCCGGGATTCGACAAGATGGTCATCCTCGCGGTATCGCCGCAGTTCCTCGACGGTGAGCTGATCGGGACCGTGGACTCGCACGGCATCACGGACGTCCCCGGGCCCCCGTCGCCGGAGAAGTGCAACGACTACATCGCCGCGATCCAGCGATCCGACCCCGGGCACTTCATCGGCTACGCGTCGGTCAACCCGAATTACCGGGGTCCGAAGGCGGCGGTCCGCGAACTGGAGCGGGCGGTGACGGAGCTAGGCCTGCAAGGGCTGAAGCTGTACCCGATGTACCAGGACTGGTCCCCGGCCGACCCGGTGCTCGCGTTCCCGGTCTTCGAGAAGGCCTGCGAGCTGGGCATTCCGGTGATGGTGCACCAGGCGGGTTCCACCCGGATCGACGCGCGGATGGAGTACGCGCGGCCGGCGCTGCTCGACGCGGCCGGACGGCACTTCCGTGACCTGCGCCTGACGATCGCGCATGTCGGGCTGCCGTGGGTGGACGAGGCGCTGTTCATGCTGACCAAGCACCCCAATTTTTATACGGAATTGTCGTATTACATCGCGTCGGCGACCGCCGAGGAGCTATTCCGTTTCCTGGTGCACGCGCAGCAGTCGTTCGTCCCGTTGGAGAAGCTGTTCTTCGGCACGGACTATCCTGGGTTCCTGTACGATCCGGTCGCTTTGAAGGACAAGCTGCTGTCGGTGAATAAGTATGCCGATCGGGTGGGTTCTGACCCCATTCCCACGGCAAAGCTCGACGGAATTCTCGGTGATAACTACGCCCGCATGCTCGGATTGGAGATTCTCAATGACTGATTTGCTGGCCGCGATACGGAACTCCCTCAAGCCCCGCGAGGCGGACAACCGGCTGGTGCCGCTGGTCGTTTCCGGCCAGGCGCCGCGCTCGGTGTTCGCCCGCGTCGCGGCCGAGGAGTCGCATATCGTGCCCAGCGACTGGCGTGCCTTCCTGACGCTGGCGGCCCGGTCGCCGGAGCCGAACGCGCGGCAGTTCTTCGCCATGCTGGCCGGCGGCGAGGGACTCGCCATCGGGAAGCTCCCCGCGCTCGCCGCGGCTGGTGGCTTCGATTCGGCGGCGCTGGCGGCGTACGAGCCGAAGGCCGGCTGTCAGGCGTACCCCGCGTTCGTCGCGTGGCTGGCCGCCAACGCCGAGCCCGCGGATGTGGTCATCGCGATGAGCTCGAACTTCGCGGCCTGGGGTTCCTACTGCGCCGCGATCGCGTCCGCCATGCGGTCCAAGTACGACCTGGACGGCGAGGCCACCGCGTTCTTCGACTTCTTCGCCGCCCCCGCCACCGAACTGGAGGCCCTCGCCGCTGCCGCCATCGCCGCCAGTTCCCCGACCAGCGACGCGACCCGCTACGCGAAGCTGTTCCAGTCCTACGAGCTGATGTTCTGGAACACCCTCGCCGACGCGGCCGGCTAACAGCACTGGCCAGGCGGGGGTGGGGTCGATGCCTATCTCGGCCAGGATCCGACGGTTGACGCGTTCCACGTCCTCGCGGAGCTGGTCCTCGTCCAGGGTGGTCAGCTTCTTGCCGGCCAGCACCACGTCGCCGCCGATCAGCACGGTGTCCACCGAGTGGCCGGTCGATCCGTAGACGAGGTTCGCGACCGGGTTGTGCAGCGGCCGCCAGTCGAAGTCGCTGGTGTCGAACACCACCAAGTCGGCTTGCTTGCCCGGTTCGAGCGAGCCAACGTCGTTATGAAGCAAAAGTGCCGTCGCCCCTCCGATGGTGGCCATCTCGACCGCCTGCTCAGCCGTTACGGCGCGTGGATCACGCCGCGCGTCGCGCGGCAAAAGCGCGGCGAGTTGCATGGCCCGGCAGATATCGGTGTGGTTGGAGACGTTTTCCGCGTCGGTGCCCAGCGCCATCGGCACCCCGGCCGCCAGCAACTCCGGCCACTTGCCGGTCCGCGTGGTCCCCTTGGCCAGTTTCAGCGCCGACGACGGGTTCTGTGAGATCCGGACGCCCGCCGCCGCGACCAGCGCGACGTCGTTGTCATCGAGGCTGGTCATGTGGTTGAGCAGGGTGCGCTCGTTGAGCGCGCCGATGGCCGCCATGTGCGCGACCGGTCGCTCGCCGTAGGCCGCGAGCTCGAGTTCCACCTCCCGTTCACTCGTTGATTTATGCAAAACGAAGAGTGACTGCGCCTCTAGGGCAAGCTCAGCCGCACCGCGGGTGAGCTCATCGGAAGCGGTGCCCACGCCCTCGATCGTGACGGCGTCCTTGATCCGGGGGTTACCGAACTTCCGCACCGTCTCGATGCCGTCCTCCAGCCGGCGCAGCGCGGTCTTCGCGTCGAACCGCAGCCAGCCGGGCAGGTCGGTGTCTCCGGTCGGCCCGGCCTGGTCCCAGGTCCAGGGGCCGGTGCGCGCCCGGATCCCGGACTCCGCTAGGGCCTCGAGCACGGCGTCGAGGTGGTTACATCCTGGTTCCTCGAACAGCGTGGTGCCGAAGCGGATCATCTCGGCCGCGGCATGCCGGGCGAAGACGTGCATGTCGTCTTCGGTGATCGCCGCGAAGCTCGGGTAAATGAAGGAGCGCAGCGCGTTCAGCGTCTGCCCGCCCTCCGGCATGGCCCCCTTGGCGCAGCACAGCAGGTGCCGGTGCCCGTTGACCATACCGGGGATGATCACCCCGTCGGGCGCGTCTATCAGCCGCGTCGGCGTGTACCGCGCGAGGATGTCCGCTCGCTGCCCGACCTCGACGATCAGCCCGTCGCGGATGGCGATCGCGCCGGCCCGGTAAACCTCCCGGCCTGGGTTCATGGTGAGAACCCAGCCGCCGGCCACGATCGTGTCCACTCCAGCGGGCGGCGCCGTGCTCACCCCGCCACCTGGTCCGCGACCGCCGCCTTCGTCTGGACCCGGGCGCGGGAGCGGCCGATCCAGCCGAGCCGCACCGGCGCATACAGGATGGCCGTCATCACGAACCCGACGAAGTAGGCGATGTCCGCCCCCGCGAGGGCCTTCGACGCCGCCCCCACGTAGAGCGAGGTGTCCATGAACGGAACGGCGCAGCCGAATCCGACCAGGAAGGTGACCACCGCCCAGATGGCGTTCCGCCTGGTGGTCCGCTCGGTCAGCGGATCGAGGGTGGCCTTGCCACGGATGCGGACCACCCAGTCGATCCCGACGATCGCCACGAATCCGGGGATCCAGTAGCCGACGAACAGCAGCACGTTCTCGAACTTGGACGAGATGTCGCCGTTGTGAATCCAGAGGATCAGGGCGAAGGCGGCCACCGTCACCACGCAGGCCGAGAGCGGACGCCGTACCCTGACTCCGACGGTCTGCAGGGCGAGCGAGCCGCTGTAGTCATTCATGGCGTTGGACGATACCGCCGCCAGGCCGATCGCCAGCAACGCGACCACGCCGAGGAAACCGCCGCCCATGATCTTGCGCACCCCGTCGGCCGTCTGGTCGGTCAGCGCACCGGCCGCGGCGATGCCGATCCCCTGGATGGCGATGTAGGACAGTGACACTCCGCCGAGGGTGTTCCAGAACACGCTGGTCTTCGAGGTGCTGGACGGCAGGTACCGGCTGTAGTCGGAGGCGTAGCTGGCCCAGGAGATCGACGAGCTGAGCGCGATCGTGACTTCGAGGACGAACATCCCGGCCAGGCCGGTGCCGTGGATGCTGGCGGGGACGACGACCGCGTGGTGGCTGACCAGCTTGACGGTGAGCACCGCGAAGGTCACCGCGAGCACCACGGTCATCACCGCCTCCACCCGGTGAATCAGCTCGTACCCGAAGACCCCGACCAGGCACTGCAGCGCCAGCACGATGACGACGGCGAGCGCGAACGGGATGTGCAGCAGCGCCGCGATCGCCTCCCCGCCGAACAATCCGACCAGCCCGTCCCAGGCAATGGACGATAGCCACTGCACGATGCCCGGCAGCACGACGCCGTTGCCGAACGCGATCCTCGACAGCGGCAGCTGCCCGGTGCCGGTCCGCGGTCCCCACGTCGACAGGTAGGCGACCGGGAGGGCGCCGAGCACGGTCCCGATGATCATCGCGACGAAGCCGAGCCAGAAGCCCAGCCCCAGCGCGATGGCCAGCGTGCCGGTGAAGACGCCGGTCATGTTCACGTTCGGAGCGAACCACACGGTGAACAGCCGGCGGGCTGATCCGTACCGGTTGGACTCCGGAATCGGCTTGATCCCGTGGGTCTCCATCGCCAGGTCGCCGGTCCCGGTCGGCATCCGGCCGCCGAACGACTTGGCCGCCAAGCCGGCGTTCTGGTTTGCGCTCATCATCCTCACCTCCAGGTGGCCCTGAAAAATCTTAAGATCTGAGATCTCAAAATAAGATCGCGATGGCCCACAGTCAATCCCATGCAGGTAACCATCGTGTTTCACGCACTTTGCATACGATGGCAGATCCCGACTGACCAGGGAAGAGTTCTGGATGAGGAGTATGGTTCAGACGGAAGATCTCATATCTCATGTGGAGGAACCTGATGCTGGGATCGGTGTCGGAACTGCTGCGGGAGCGGGGCGCGGCCAGCTGGTCGGCCGCGATCAGCCACCCGATGGTGGCGGAGATCGGAGCGGGAACGTTGCCGCGGGAGACCTTCCGCCGCTACTTCGAGCAGAACACCCAGTACCTAGAGGACTACGCCCGGGCCATCGCCCTGGTAATCGCGACCGCCCCCTCGAGAGAGGCGATCTCGGTGCTAAGCCGCTTCCTCGTCCAGATTACCGAGACCGAGATCCCTGCCAACTACTCGTTCCTGTCACGGCTGGGCGGCAAGACGGGCCTCACCATGGAACCCGCCGCGTACGCCTATACCCGTCACCTGCTGGACACCGCGGGTCGCTACGACCTCGCGACTGGGCTGGCCGCGCTGTTGCCCTGCCAGTGGAGCTATGGCGAGATCGGGCAGAACCTGGCGGCCGCGGGCGAACTGCCGGACGACCCCATCTGCGCCGAGTGGATCTCGATGTTCTCCGGCGACGGCTACGACGACCTGGTCCAGGCCAGCACCGACCTGCTCGACCAGCATGCTCCCGTCGCCCGGCTGGACGAGCTGGCCGACGTCTTCGACCGCTCCACCGGCTACGAACTCGCGTTCTGGGACATGGCCTACCGAGGTTAGTGTTCCAGGAACTCGGCGGCGCGGTGGCCGATCATCATCGAGGTGAGGTTGGTGTTGGCACGCGGGATGACCGGGAGGATCGAGGAGTCCGCGACCAGCAGGTTCTCGGTGCCGAGCACGTTCAGCCGCGGCGCGACCACCGTGGCGTCAGCGTCGTCGGGCCCGAGACGGCAGGTGCCGCTGTGGTGGTTGTAGGTGCCGATAGTGCGGCGGCACGCCGCCATCAGGTCTTCTTCTCGCCACCAGGGGTTCGCCGGCAGCCGGATCAGGCCAGCGGCGGCAAGCTCGTCGAGGTAGCCAGCCGTCTCGGTGACCACCGCGGCCATCGTCGCCGCGTCGCGGTCTCGCGACAGATGCCGGGACTCGACCACCGGGCCGTCCGGCGTCAGTGACAGGCGGCCCCGGCTGAGCGGGGTCATGAGCGCGGCCGTGAACGACACCTGGGTCGCGGGCAGTGCGGGCACGTAAGGCTGGGTCTGCCAGGGGAAGATCTCGACCTCGTTGTGCTCCCCGTCGCTGACCTCGTAACGGAGCAGCGACCCGCTCACCGGGCGAGCCTCGATGTCACCGACGTCGAGCACGTCCACATCGAGCAGGCACCAGGGGTGGTCCTGCAGGTTCTCGCCGACACCGGACAGCCGCACCACGTCCCCGTCCGGGCCGATACCGGAGCGCATCAGCAGCAGCGGCGTACCGAACGCTCCCGCGCACAGCACGACCTGACCGGCCAGGATCCGCTCGGCGCCGCCCGGACCGGTGATGTCCGCTCCGACACACCGGGTTCCCTCGAAGACCAGCCGCTGCGCGGTGGTGCCGGTGCGCAGTTCGATCTGGTCCCTGATCAGCGGCAGGACGCCCGCGTGGGTTCCCCACCGGCCGGTGCCGCTGCGGTTAGTCGGCCAGGTCCCGATGCCGAGCGCGCCGGGCGCGTTGTGATCGTCGATAGCCGGATGGTTCCGCTTGGCGGCGAGCGCCATGAACGCCTCGTCCAGCGGTCCGGGATCAAGCCTGGTGATGGGGATCGGACCCGCCGTCCCGTGGAAGGGGGCATCGCCGAACTGGCGGTCGGCCTCGATCGCGCGGAACCCGGGAAGGACGTCCTCCCATGCCCAGCCGGGGACGTTCCAGCCGTCGAAGTCCCATGGCTGGCCACGCAGCGCGGCCGCCGAGTTGACCGTCGAGCCGCCGCCGGTGCCGCGGCCCTGCGGCAGGTCCATGCCGGTGCCGGCGTCGGTGTAGTGGTAGTAGCAGTCTTGCGGGAGCAAGTAGTCGTAGAGCATCCAGTCCGGCGGCGGGGTCCCGGCATCGGATCCGGTCTCGATCAGGGTTACGCGGGCCTTGCCCGCGAGCCCCAGAGCGGCGAAAAGCCCAGCCGAGCCGGCTCCGATGATCAGGACATCAGCACTCATATGCTCTCCAGGCTCGCTAGCTGATCCGCCATGACCGACAGGATGTGCTGCCGCATCAGGTTCTCCGCGCGGGGACCGTCCCGGCTGACGATCGCCTCGTAGATCCCTCGGTGCTCGGTCACTGACGACTCCAGCCGCCCGGGTATCCGGATGGTGAGACGGCCGATGCGCTTGACGTGATCCCGGATGTTGTCCAGCATCGCGATGATCCTGCTGTTCTTGCACTGGGTGTACAGCAGCGTGTCGAACTCGTCGATCAGGGCGGTCAGCCGGTCGGTTTCCCCGGAGCTGAGCGCTTGCTCACTGTCCCTGACCACCCGGTTCAGCGCGGCCAGGTCCTCGGTGGCGATGTTCACCGCCGCCTCCCGGGCGCACAGGCCCTCAAGCAATTCGCGGACCTCGTATATCTCCCGCAGGTCCTGCTGGCTGTATCCGGCGACGACCGCGCTGCGGTACGGCGGGATCGTGACGAAACCGTCTTTTTCCAGCCGGACGAACGCCTCGCGGAGCGGCGTCTTGCTAACCCCGAACCGGGCGGCGAGCTCGGCCTCGCGAAGCACGTAGCCGGGCGGAAGTTCCGCCGACACGATCTGTTCGCGCAGCCTGTGATACACCGAGTCCTTGAGCTGCCGGTGCTGCACCGCGTCCCCGACCGCGCTGACCATTGAGCCGCCTCCCTAAGCTTCCTGAGATCTCAGATATTATCCGCTGCGAGGCAGCAATGTGTCGACCGGGTCGGAACAGTGAGCCACCACACCCTGGTCACGGCGGGGCTGGCCATCCAGCCGTTACGTCGGCAATGAGCTGTTAACAACGTGACGAGTGCGACCTTGCACGATGCGGGTGGCGAAGGCTAGCCTCAGCGTAAGATCTTAGATCTTAGACCCAGGAGTATCGAGGAGT
>JBEKHI010000244.1:0-12653 GCA_050012355.1 Streptosporangiaceae bacterium
GGCCGCGCGTCAGCAAATGGTGACGCGCCCGCTGGCTGCGAATCCGCCCGCGAGCCTGCTGGAGGTCCACGCAGGTCGCGACGTGGCGCGCGCCCGGCACACGAAACAGGTCCGCGACGCGAAGAGCGCACATCACGCGAAGCGGCCTGTGCACGCGAAGAGCGCACATCACGCGAAGCGCGCGAATCCGAAGCGCAGGGTGCACGCGAAGCATGCACGCCGGGCCGGGCAGGTGAAGCACGCACACCACGCCAGGCGCGCGGAGCATCCGAAGCACGTGCGGCACTCGAAGCCAGGTCACGCGGCGAACAACACCCGCGACCCGATGCGGGCCCGCGCGCCAAGGCGTAACGAGGCGCCCCGGCGGGTGGCGAACCGCACGCACCATGCGAGCGGTGCCCATCTCGCCGCGCGAACGCATCGCACGGCGGGCAACCGTTTCGCCGCGGCAAAGCACTCCGGGGCCCGGAAGCGTCTAACCGCGCACCAGCGTCAGCGTCCCGGCCCGCGTAAGCATTCCGCCGCGGGCAAGCGCCGCGGGTCCGGCAAGCGCCGCGGGTCACGCGGGCACCAAACCGCTCCCAAGGCCACGATTCCTCGCGAACTGGTCATCGTCGAGCCCGCGGGACCGGCACCGGCGGCGAATCTGCCGTTTTTCCGTGTGTCACTGGCACAGGCGCTGATCACCCGGCCCACCTCGGAGCATCCGTGGTTTGTCCGGATCCCGAGTATTGGCGTGGACGCGCGCCTGATGGTGCTCGGCTATCCGCGCAGCGCCAGCCTGCCGGTCCCTCCGTTGTCCGCCGCGTTCCGTGTTGGCTGGTATAGCTTCACCTCGGTACCCGGTCAGCCCGGTAACGTCGTTCTTGTCGGACACGTTGACACATATCTCGGACCGGCCGTCTTCTATGACTTGTACCTGCTCCGGCCCGGCCAGCGGATATATGTCCGGCTAAGTTCTCACCGGTACGCACGCTATACAGTCCGGTCCGTCCGGGAAATGCCTAAAACAGACTTCCCCACTACTGAGGTATTCAGCGACACGCACGCCCGGCGCCTTTGGTTGATCACTTGTGGCGGGCCTTTCGACTACGCTACACGTCATTACACCGAGAACATCGTCGTCTCGGCTTCGCAATAAGAGAGGACAGCACAAGCGATTCCGGCACCCGGCCCCTCCCCTCTCATCTCGGGCTGAGCGACCACGGGATAACTCTCCGGTAAAAAACCGGACGCTTTCTCTCTCTGCGCAGGTCAACGGGGCTGCGCCCTGCTAATTAACGTCTTTATACGGGGGAATAATGAAGCGGATTTCCGCGCTGACGGTCGTCGCCGTCACGGCCGCCGGGAGCTTGCTCCTCGGCGCGGCCGCGGCCTCTGCGAGTTCAGGGCCAGCTACCGAGGTTGCCAAGAGCGGGCAGTACGAGTCGGTGGTCAGCTGTCCGCACTGGGGCGCCGGCTCTGGCAGCCTTCAGCCGATACTCAACCTGCCCTACGCTCCGACCAAGGCCGCGAGCAGCACGTCAACCCCGCACAAGGCCACGGCCCAGAGCGGCGTAGCGCCCTTCGACCCGCTAGTGACCTGCACGGTCACCTTCCTCAAACAAGCTCCCGGCCGACCGCTAACCGTGCGGGAGGCGCTGGTGCACGCCGACCCAGGCCTGACCGTCGGCCCGGCGGCCACCGCGATCGCCAAGGCCTGCCAGCGCGCATCCGCGATGCACCTCGCGCCCAACAGCTGCTGCGCGACCAGTCACTCAGGCAAGGGCCGTTCCAGGACGACGATGTACAGCTGCTGCGGCTCCACCAAGGCGCCCGGCGGACGAGCGAACTACGTCTGCTGCACCACGCCGCGGTCGGGTCACCTGCACGGGCACGCGCTGTACGTCTGCTGCACGGGCCTGCGCGCGGTCGCGGCGTTCATGCCCGCATGCGTGGTACTCAACACCGGTTTCGGCGGGATGGCCCCGGAGGTCGCCGAGCACCAGCCATCCGTACGTCAGCAGCGAGCGGTCCAGCACCGCAGGCTCCGCCGCTGAGCCAATCACGATGAAAACGGTGCGTCACTATCTAGTGACGCACCGTTTTCATTTGGCTCGCAAAGGGAACAACAAATCCGACTTCCCGGCTATCACACAGGGGTACACGTGAATCGAACGTATCTCGCCGCCTCGGCGGCAGCCGCCTTGGTCGCCCTCGTTCCCGCGTCAGCCGCCCAGGCGGCCACGCATCACGGGGCGGCCTTGTATCTCGCGCCCAGCTCAGTCCGGCCGGGCGCTACGTTCGCGGCCATCGCGGCGTGCTCCGTCCGGGGCGCGACGCCCACCATCAGCTCTTCGCTGCTGTCCGCACCAGTCCAGCTCGACAGCCAGGTCGCCACGCCGTTCGCGCTGCTCGACGTGGCGCGCAACGCTAGGGCGCACCGCTACACATTCACGTTGCGCTGCGTTTCCGGCCGCCACGTTTCCCGGGCGAACGCCACCCTGACGGTGCTGGGGCGGTCAAGACACCGGAGAGCGCCGTTGTGGATAACTCTTACTAAGGCGCGCGCCAGGTAAGGCGGGAAAGGCGAGTACTAGGGTTGTGTCTATGAGCACAAACGCGGCTTCGGCGGGAACGATCGACATCGGCGGCGACCTGACGGTCAACCGCCTAGGCTTCGGGGCGATGCGAATCACCGGTCAGGGCGTATGGGGCGAGCCTGCTGACCGGGATGCCGCTATCGCGACACTGCGGCGCGCGGTCGAACTCGGCGTCAACTTCATCGACACGGCCGACTCGTACGGTCCGGAGACCAGCGAGAACCTGATCGCGGGCGCGCTCCACCCGTACCCGGACGATCTGGTCATCGCTACCAAGGGCGGCTTCACCCGGCCAGGCCCGGGTCGCTGGGTGCCGGACGGCAGGCCCGAGCACCTGCGCAAGGCCCTAGAGGGCTCGCTGCGGCGGCTGCGGGTGGACCAGATCGACCTGTACCAGTACCACACACCCGACCCCAATGTCCCGCTGGCGGATTCGATCGGTGAGCTCGCGACACTGAAGGCCGAGGGAAAGATCCGGCATATCGGTGTATCGAACTTCAACGAGACACAGCTACACGAAGCGCTTTCGGTCACGACGATCGTCTCAGTCCAGAATCGCTACAACGTCACCGACCGGACTTCGCAGCCCGTGGTCGACGTGTGCGAGCAGGAGTCGCTGGTATTCATCCCCTGGGCACCGGTCCAGCAGGGTGACGCCATCCCGGTCGCGACGGCCGCGAAGCGGCACGGCTGGTCGGATTACCAGGTGATTCTCGCCTGGCTGCTGGCCTCGTCCTCCGCGATGCTGCCAATTCCCGGGACGGGTTCACCGGCCCATGTGGAGGAGAACATCGCGGCGGCCTCCCTCGAGCTGACCAACGAAGAATTCAACGCCATACTCGAACTGCCGCTTTGACCTTCAGGCGGTGTCACGGCCAGTTCATCGGCCGCGGCACCGCCTGCGGATTCTCTTACGTCTTGGCCGCCGAACTGATCGGCGGGAACAGTATGTGCAGCAGTTGGAGACCTTGATTCCTACTGGACGGCACAATCGTGAACTGGCCCGCGGTAAGTGGCTGTAGCTGCTTGGGGATTCCCCAGCTCTTGTTGGCGACGCTGATGTCGACGTAACCCTGGGAGTTAAAGGCCGTCGTGGTGACCGCCGTGAGCTCCGCCTTTTCGGCGGCCGGCAGGATGATCATGAGCCCGGGTATCTCCTGGCCCGAAGGGGTCCTCTCCAGAGAGGTGTACTCCGCCGCGGAGGTGATCGTGACCGGTGTACCGAGCTTGCGGTAGCACAGGCCGGTCGTGGCATCTGGCCCGGAGAGCGCGACATAACCGGCCGGGCACCCGCCCGCTGGCGTAGCGGGCTCGCCGAGCATGGCCTGCAGGACGATCGGCGACCCTAGACGTTGCTGCGGCGACACGCTGGCGGCCGGGTCCGCATTTAGCGGGGTCACGTGGCTGCAACTGGCAACGGTGAGCACGATCGCGATAGCGGCCAGGGTGCTGGCTAGTACGGGCAACAGTCGCGGCATGTACTGAGTCCTCCTGCTTCATCCCGGGTACGGATGCGGTGGCGGCGCGAGGATGGGCGTCTGGGCGCGGGCGGCATCCGGGGCGACCAGCGCGACCGCGACCGCCAGGATGAGCAACTCCGCCAGGCTCACCTTGATCAGGTGCGGGTTATGCAGGTAGTCGCCGAGCGAGACGATCCGGTACACGCCGGTGACGACGGCGAGCAGGGTCAGGGTCAGCGACCACACGCCAGAATCGGCGCTCTGCCGTGACCAAGCCCTAGGCACGTGCGCCAGGCAGACGAGGCTGACCAGAATGCAGCACAGCCCGGAAAAGTCAGGCAGCCAAGCCAGGTTGCCGGTCGCCTGGATTGCCAGCGCCGGCACGTACACCAGGAGGTAGCAGGCGGGCAGCGCCAGCAGCCAGGGCCGGCGCGCAACCGCTGGAGCGTCCCGGCGGAACGCCGTCATGGCCAGCACTGGGGCAAGATCGAGCAGGGCCCAGTAGGCCCAGTGCCCGAAGGGCTCCAGCAGACCGCCGGCGAGTTGTACCCCTAGCACGGCGACCAGGTCGATGACGATGACCAGCACCGCGACAACCCGGGCAGTGCGGTAATACCCGAGGACCAGCATTCCGAAGATGATGATCCAGGCACAGTCGACCTCGTAACCCGTCGTGGGCCAGATGCCGCCCGACGGGGCGGTCGGTATGTTCGCGGGCACCGCTGGGAGCCACCCGAACAGGCGATGCGTCCAGACCAGGCGCACGAGTCCGGCCAGGGCCCCCGCCGCGTGCAGCAGCGTCACGATGAGCGCCGCGCGCCGCACGGCCTGCCCCCAGGCGAAGTACCGGCGCGGAGCGCCCGCACCGCCTAGGTATAGCCGGGCCGCGAGGCCGACCACGCTGACGACCTCCGCCCAGCTGGGCCCGGCCGCCTTGGTGATGTAGTCGTCCGTCTCCGGGTCGCCGGTCAGCCAGCTGTCCAGGAAGGCGGCGACCATGTCCTCTTCCCATTGCTGCCGGTAGTAGGCGGGCAGCAGCCGCAGCACCCGCCGGTAGCGTTGCTCCAGATCGTCGCTCATCCGGTTGCCTCCGCGCCGGCCAGGCCCAGTCTCGTCCGTACCACGCGAGCGGTGGCGGCACGAAGGTCGGCCTCCTCAGCCAGCGCGCCCCGTCCGTCGCGGGTCAGCCGGTAATACCGGCGCAGCCGGCCGTCATGCGATTCTTCCCGGTCCGGCTCGATCAGTCCGTCGGTCGCGAGCCGGTCCAGCACCCCGTACAGGCTGCCGATCTTCAGCTTCACCCGCCCCTGGGACAGCTCGGCCACCTCGCCCACGATGCCGTACCCGTGCCGCGGGCCATCGGCCAGCGCGGTGAGCACGAAGAACGCCTGCCCCGTCATGGGCTTGCCTGCCATGGCGCCAATATATTGGAAAACAGGATATTAGTCGAGAGTTACCGTCGGCGCCGGAGGGAGTCCCTGATCTCGCTAAGCCTGGCCGCCGCTTCCGGGGTCCATTCCGCCTCCCGCCCGGTGGCACGGACAGCATCGTCGATCTCGCTGAGCTTCGCGGCGGACAGTGCGCCTGCCCGCTCGATCAAGTCGTCTCGGCGCAGGGTGGTCAGCCAGGTGCACGGGGTAAAGCCCGGCCACGGGAGCCCGAACCGGAGCACACCCTCAAAGGGCAGTCCGTCCAGAGCGCCGACTGCCACTTCGACCGCTAGCCCAGAGATGTCGGTCTCCGCCGCGGCGACGACCTGCATCGCCGCGAAACCGGACGACTCCTCTTCCGACAGCAGCACGACAGGGCGTCGCTCGTCGAACTGCACCCACCAGACCTCGCCTCGTCGCATGATTTCCCTGTCCGGCGGTTATCCCACGCCGCTGATCTTGTGAGCTTCGATGGTGATCAGCAGCCGCGTCTGGTCGCGGCCGCCGTACCACGGGTACGGACCGCCCAGATAGCGCTGGGCCAGCTTCTCGATATGTTCCGCCGCCCCGTCCTCGGTCACATTCAGGACCTGACCGCGGACCGCGAAGTACCTGAAGGTGTTTTCCGGGTCTGAGACAGTCAGGGCGACGCGTGGGTCACGCTCGATGTTCCTGACCTTCTGGAATCCGGCGACGCTGTTAATCAGGATGTGCTCGCCATCGGTGTCCACCCAGGTCTGAGTCAGCTGGGGCGAACCGTCGGGCATCACGGTCGACAGGTAGCACAGGCTGGACTGGTGGAGCAGGGTGAGCAGGCCGTCGGGCAGGTCCACGTCCGGGTAAGTCCTCTCGGCTGGGTGAAGGGGTTCCGGCCGTGAAGATACCCGATTGCCCCGCCTGATCAGGTACGAACTGGCCACGCACGAACTGGCTAGGGCCGACCGCGACGGCGCCATGAAAAGCGGCGGCCCGGCTCCGGCTCAGACCCGGACGCGTCCGCCCCCTCGGCCCGCGGAACGACGCGACTCTCGTGCCAGCGGCGGACCATCTCGTCCTCGTCGACCAACCGGACGATCATCGGCGGGCCGTCGGGCAGTCGGCGGAACGTCCGGATCCGGTCGTTCAGGTCCGCGACCACGCCACGGACTTCCTGCTCAGACCGCAGCAAATGCACCGTCTCGGCGAGCCGCTCCGATTCCTTGCGCAGCCGCAATGGCGTCGGCAGGGCGTCCTCGCCAGGCATGCCCTCACGACGCAGGTAGTCGCGCGCCCAGGCCTCGGCGCTGAACGCCCCGCGGCTCGGCAACGGCTTGCCCGTCCCGGGCAGGTTGTCGAACGCACCGCGTTCGGTCGCGTCCTGGATCTGCTTGTCGATCCAGGACGGAATGCTCATCTCCCTCGGCTTGCGCTCGGTCATGTATCCAGGGTCGCACCCGCTCAGGCATGCCGCGAAACCAGGCCCGGTGGTCCGTCCTCCCGCGGTGATGTAGCGTCGAAAACATGACGGAAACCGGTGAGTTCGTCCGCGATACGCGGTACATCGACGGGAGGATCACCGCTCATGGCGGTTTTCCCGTCGTACCAGGCAGGTACCGGCTGGTGGTGGCCAGGGCGTGCCCGTGGGCGAACCGGACAATCATCGTTCGCCGCCTGCTCGGCCTGGAGCCAGCGATCTCGCTCGGTATCTGCGGGCCGGAGCACGACTGGAAGAGCTGGACGTTCGATCTCGATCCGGACGGCCTCGATCCGGTGCTCGGCGTGCACTGGCTTCGTGAGGCTTTCGAGAAGGCACAGCCCGGTTATGACCGCGGTGTCACCGTCCCCGCCATCGTCGACATACCGACCGGCAAGGTGGTGACCGCCGACTTCCGGCACATCACGCTGGACTTCGAGAGCGAGTGGACCGCCTACCACCGGTCTGGCGCACCGGACCTGTACCCGGAAAAGCTGCGCGACGAGATCGAGGAGATCAGCGATCTCGTCTACGAAGATGTCAACAACGGTGTCTACCGGAGCGGATTCGCCACTACCCAGGACGCCTACGAGGACGCGTACACGAAGCTGTTCGCGCGGCTGGACTGGCTGGAAGAACGGCTCCGCACGCGCAGGTATCTGGCCGGCGACACCATCACCGAGGCCGACATCCGGCTGTGGCCCACCCTGGTCCGGTTCGATGCCGTCTATCACGGCCACTTCAAGTGCAACCGGAACAAGCTGACCGAGATGCCGGTGCTCTGGGCCTACGCGCGCGACCTGTTCCAGACGCCCGGCTTCGGCGACACGATCGATTTCCCCCAGACCAAGCAGCACTACTACCGGGTACACACCCAGCTCAACCCGACTCAGATCGTCCCCGCCGGCCCTGACCTGTCCGGCTGGCTGACGGCGCACGGCCGGGAGGAACTCGGCGGCCGGCCATTCGGTGACGGCACCGCGCCCGGCCCGGTGCCGGCAGCCGAGCGGCCCACCCCCATTTGAAGGTGATGCCGGCGACCAGCGGCCGCCGGCATCACGAAACATGGTTCAGCCGATAAGACCCGCGCTAGCGCTGGCTGCCTGATCGTTCGTGTTCCCCGCGAAGCTCGCGGTGTACCCGAGAGAAAGCACTATCGACAGCAACGACATGGTGGCACTACAACTGGCCGTCCCTTCGGCATCGGTGGTGGCGGTGCACAGCTGGGTCGAGCCCGACGTAAACGTGATCTGCTGGCCAGCCACCGGGCCACCCCCGTCGGTCAGCGTGGCGCTGAGGTTGAACAGGTAAAGACTGAGACCGGAAAGGCCGAGCACGGCGGGCGTGGCGGTCAGCGAGGTGGGCTGCGCCCAGCTGACCGTGACCTCGCCGTTCCCCGCGTGGGCATCGGCCGCCGACCGCTGCGACTTCGCCGTCTGGGTTACGTAATTGCCCCCGCTAGCACTCTGCGCGGTGCCACCAGCCGCGACCAAGACCTTGGCCCCGAGGGTGGACGAGCCGACGCTGACAGATGAGCTGCCATCGCCAACTGACACGTTCGCCACGCTCACGCCACCGACGTTGACCTGGAAAGTCTCGCCCGGCAGCACCTGAAGCACCGCGCTGACCACGCTGCCGAGCGGGCCGGACGTGGTCCCGGCGACGGACGCGGCTTGCGCTCCGTCGACGGTGAAGTCCGCGCTGTAGACGCCCTCCGGGACGGTGAAAGTGTCCTGGCCGGCCGACATGTACGAGCAAGACGAAACCCCCGTGGTTGCGCCGGGCCCGCACGGCGAGGCAGTGGCCGCCTGCGCCGTGCCGACGAGAGCGGCGGACGCCGAGCTCGCCATGATGAGGCTAATTGCTCCGGACATAGTGAGGAGGCGAGAAGGCCTCATGCGTTTGCCTTTCTTCTGGTTAGGCCGACGTTTTTGGCGGGATCCCGTTTCGCTCACTCACCGTATATCTCTGATTACTCAGAGTAAATGTGTCGTGGCAGATAGAAAACACTGGCGTAACGCTTTGCCCCTGTCCGCCTGATCACGAACTTCCCGAATATCCGGAGACTTAGGGCCGGGAATCGAGCCACAATGTCCAGGGCCGGATGGACGCGAGCCGGAGGACACCGGAGACGATCCACGGATCCGCGTCGAAAATCGACTGGACGTGGGCGGCGGTATCGGCCTGCATGGCGAGCAGGGCGAGCTCGTCAGGTTCGCCGCCGATCGGGCCGCCGAGGATGATCAGCCCCTGCTCGACAAGCCTGTCCATGTAGGCGGCGTGCGAGTCCCACCCGGCCTGGGCACGAGTGTCCCGGCTGGGATCCCATCGCGGGCCGCGAGCCGTGGTGACGGCGAAAACTGGCATGCGGTTACTCAGCCTGGCGACCTGGCTTGATGCGATACGTCCGCACCTCCACCACCGGTGCCGGACAACCGTGGAGTGACCTAGCTGCATTCACCATGCCCCGAGGGTAAGTTCCCGCAGCCATCGAGCGGAAGAACGTAGCAAATCTTCGGTTCCCCGTTACCTGCGGTCTGCGAGTCTTGCAGCATGACCGGTGCAGCATTCGGACAGCACCTGGACGAGGCCGCTGGACGGGCCGGGCTGACCGGTACGGCTCTGGTCACTGCCGGGGACAGTACCTGGCAGACCGGTGACATCGACGCCCAGTACGTGATCTACAGCATCACGAAATCGGTGATTGCCGCGGCGTTCCTGCTGGGAGAAGTTGACCTGGACGCCAGCGCCAGCTCGCTGGGCGGCGATGACCGGTTCGACGCCCCGGTGCGCCACCTCCTGCGGCACACCAGTGGGATACCCGACTACGGGCACAACCCCGCGTACCACGCTGCCGTCCGCCAGTCACCATCCCAGCCCTGGTCCGATGAGGAGTTCTTGTGGCGGGCTCATGCTCGCGGCCCGCTGTTCGCGCCGGGGCAGGGATGGGCGTACTTCAACAACGGGTACCCGCTGCTCCGCCAGATCCTGGACGGCCGCGGCGGGCTGGCCGCGTTCTTGCCCGCGCTCGGGTTCACCGCCGCTACCGTCGCTGAGGACCTGCCGGACTTCGGCGGCGCGGTACCGGCCCGCAGCGCGCTGATCGGTGACGGGCTGCACCCCGTCGCCGGCCGCTACCACCCCGGCTGGGTGGGGCACCGGACCATGGTGACCTCCGCTCGCGACCTGCACCGCTTCTGGAGCGGCCCGCCGCCGGCGTTCACCGACCCGGCCAACCTTGTACCGCTGGGCGCTGACACCGGCGGGCTCTTCGTCCACGCAACCTACGGGCTGGGCGTGCTCGCCGACCCGCGCAGCCCGATCGGCCTGATCATCGGCCATGGCGGAGGCGGCCCGGGCTACTCCGCCGGGACGTTCGCAGCCCAGGGGAAGGCCGCGGCGGCAATCGTCCTCCAGCCAACCGAAGACTTCCCCGCTCAGGAGCTCGCCATCGAGCTACTGACGATCGCCGCATCACAACATTGAACTGCTGAAATACCGCTAGTGCTCGGCTACGGCCTCTCGCAGTTCGCGGAACGCATCGGCGATTGCCTGCAGGGTCCAGTGCGCGTTCAGACCGCTTGGGTTGGGCAGTACATCCAGCCGCGCGCCGCCGAATGGCTCCGGCCGCGGCCCGATGACCGCGCGCGGCTTACCGAAAGCGGACCGGTACGCGGTCACGCCAAGTATTGCGACGGCCGTCGGCCGGTACTCCTCGACCAGGGACACCAGCCGCTTTCCCCCGGCCCGCAGTTCGTCGGCGGTCAGCTCCGCGGCCTGCGCGGTCGCGCGCGGCGCGATGTTCGTAATGCCCAGGCCGTAGCCGGGCAGCAGATTCTGCTCGGACGGGTCGAGGCGTCGCGGGGTGAACCCGGACAGCTCCAGGGCTGGCCAGAACCGGTTCCCTGGCCGCGCGAAGTGCCACCCCGTGGCGGCGGAGTACAGACCCGGATTGATCCCGCAGAACAGCACGTCGAACCGCTCCCCCACCGCGGGCAGAACGTCAGGAATTGTCCGGTCCCGCGCCGCCGCGAGATCAAGCACCGGTCTCGATGTACTCGAACACGGAGCCGTCGGGGTGCCTGGCGATCAGCCGCGCGCCGTTTGGCGCCGGTGCGGGCCCTTCGATGACCTCGCCCCCGGACACGTCGAGCTCCTCGAGCACCGGCCGCAGGTCCTTCACCAGCAAGGTGGCGACCCGGTTCCGGTACGCCTCGGTGTTGCCAGCAAGCAGCATGAACGACCCGACGCGGGCGAGCTGGACATCACGAAACCCGAACCGCTGAGCCGGTTGCTCCGCCAGCTTCTCGTAGAACGGAATGGCGGCGTCTAGATCGTCAACGAACACACGAGCGAGGACTTCCTGGATATTGGCCACTCGTTCACGATACGTTGGAGTTGTGGCATTCAGCGGGTGGCCAGCGGAGGCGCTGGAGTTCTACGAGGGGCTCGAGGCGGACAACTCCAAGACGTACTGGACCGCGCATAAGGCGGTCTACGACTCTCATGTGGTCGGGCCGGGCCGCGAGCTAATAGAGGAGCTGGCGGCCGAGTTCGGCGACCCGCGGATCTTCCGCCCCTACCGCGATCTCCGGTTCTCATCGAACAAGACGCCGTACAAGACGAATTTCGGTGGAATGCTCGGCCGGACCTGTTACCTGCAGTTTTCCGCGGACGGGCTGGCCGCCGGGAACGGCGTGTACCAGATGGACCCCGAGCAGCTTGCCAGGTTCCGCGCGGCCGTCGACCACGACATCGCGGGCCAGGAGCTGACCGAGATCGTCAGCAAGCTCGAGGCCGACGAGATCCAGGTGCTCGGCACCGGCACGCTGAAGACCGCCCCGCGCGGTTTCGACGCCGATCACCCGCGCATCGCCCTGCTGCGCCACAAGGGGCTGTATGCCTGGCGGAACTGGCCAGTAGCACCCTGGCTGGAAACTGCCCAAGTCAAAGACGAAGTGCTTTCCTTTTACAGAACGACGAGTGGGTTCTCCTCCTGGCTCACCCAGCACGTAACGGGGTAAACATAGCGATATGGAACAACCGGACGACGCCCTCAGGGTCTCCGACGCCGAGCGGGACGAGGTACTAAGCGCACTCGGTGACCACGCGGCGGCGGGTCGGCTGACGCTCGATGAGCTGGATGAACGCTCCGGCCAGGTGCTAGTCGCCAAGACCCGGGGCGAACTGACCCAGCTGACCAGGGATCTCCCAGCCGGCGAGCTGGCCCAGCAGCCCCAAGCTCCTAGGCGGGAGCCGGTGCGCTGGATGGTCGCCATCCTGGGCGGATCGCACCGTCGCGGCCGGTTCCGCGCCGTCGGCGAGGTGAACGCCGTCAACTTCATGGGCGGCGACGAGATCGACTTGCGGGACGCCGAGATCGAGGGCGGCGAGCTGACGCTGAAGGTCTACTCCGTCATGGGCGGATCGAACATCTACGTGCCGGAAAGCGTCGAGGTGGACGTCGGCGGCATCTCGATCATGGGCGGCAACCAGGAACACGGCCGGATGACGCGTCCGCGCCGCGGCGCGCCGCTGATCAGGATCCGGACGGTCAACCTGATGGGCGGCATCAACATCTACCATCTCCCCCCGGAGGCACGCGGCGCCTCACTCTCTGAAGCCCGCCGCCTAGCCAAACAAGCCGAACGCGGCCAGCTCCCGCCCGCCTGACCACGCCCCCCACCCCCGGTCGATGTGACATCGACCGCGCTAGAGCCCGGTCGAT
>JBEKHI010000245.1:0-12641 GCA_050012355.1 Streptosporangiaceae bacterium
GCCAAGAAGCCAGTATCGGTCTCACCAGCGGCAAAAGCCGGATGCCGCAGCACCCGCACCAGCAGGTCCCGGTTGGTACGCGGCCCATGGATCCGCGCACCAGCCAGTGCGCGGGCCAGGACGCCGATCGCCTCGGGCCGGCTCGGCGCCCAGCCGATCACCTTGGCCAGCATCGGGTCGTAGTGCACCCCGATAACAGTGCCGTCCTGCACACCGGAATCCAGTCGTACGCCCCGGGGCGCCACGTCGAGCACCGGAGTGGTGAACGCTGGCTGGCTGACGCCGACCTCCAGGCGGTGCAGTGTCCCGGTAGCGGGCCGCCAGTTCTCGGCCGGATCCTCCGCGTACAGCCGCACCTCGATTGCCGTCCCACGGGGAACCGGCGCGCGCGAAGGCAGTTGCCGGCCGGCCGCGGCGAGCAACTGAAGCTCCACTAGGTCCAGCCCGGTTGTGCACTCGGTCACCGGATGCTCGACCTGGAGCCGGGTGTTCATCTCCAGGAACCAGAACTCCCCATCCGGCGTGGCGAGGAACTCCACGGTCCCGGCTCCGGTGTAGCCGACGCTCCGTGCCACCGCCACCGCGGCTTCGTACAGCCGCTCGCGTAGCCCCGGCGTCCGCTCCACGAGCGGGGACGGTGCCTCCTCGACGACCTTCTGATGCCGCCGCTGGATCGAGCACTCCCGCTCCCCGAGCACCAGATCGCCCATCACCTGTACCTCGACGTGATGACCGCGCTCGACATAACGCTCGATAAAAACCGTTGAATTGCCAAACGACGCAGCCGCCTCCGCCTCGGCATTCTTAATCTCCGCGGTCATCGCGGCCAGATCGCGGACCACCCGCATGCCGCGCCCGCCACCGCCAGCCGACGCCTTGACCAGCACGGGCAGGTCGTCTTCGGTCACCGCGTCAGGATCGAGCTCGGCCAGGACCGGTACTCCGGCCGCCGCGACCAGCCGCTTGGACTCGATCTTGTCGCCCATCGCCGCGATGGCCTCGGGGGAAGGACCGATCCAGGTCAGCCCGGCTTCGATGACGGCCCGCGCGAACCCGGCGTTCTCCGACAGGAACCCATACCCCGGGTGCACGGCATCGGCCCCCGCCCGCAGCGCCGCGCCCACCAGCAGATCCGCCCGCAGGTAAGTGTCGGTGGCGGCGGATCCGGGCAGCCGGACAGCGGTGTCGGCCTCGCGCACATGCGGGGCATCCAGATCCGGATCCGAGCACACAGCCACGGTCTCAAGCCCCAGCCGGTGACAGGTAGCGATAACCCGCCGAGCGATCTCGCCTCTATTTGCGACCAGTACCCGGATCACCGGAACACTCCGAAGCCCGCGGGAGCCGGTTCGGGGGCGGTGGCTATCGCGGACAGGGTTAGGCCCAGGATGGTGCGGGTGTCGCGCGGGTCGATGATGCCGTCGTCGTAGACGCGGCCGGACAGGAACATGGGCAGCGACTCGGCGTCGATCTGCTGCTCGACCGCCGCGCGCATCGCGGCGTCCGCATCCTCGTCGAACGGGCGGCCCCGGGCCTCGGCGGCCGCGCGGGACACGATCGAGAGCACCCCCGCGAGCTGCTGCGAGCCCATCACCGCCGATCGCGCCGACGGCCACGCGAACAGGAACCTCGGGTCGAAGGCCCGGCCGCACATTCCGTAGTTCCCCGCGCCGTACGAGGCGCCCATCAGCACGGTCAGGTGCGGGACGGACGAGTTGGCCACCGCGTTGATCATCAGCGCGCCGTGCTTGATCATCCCGCCCTGCTCGTACTCGGCACCGACCATGTAACCGGTCGTGTTGTGCAGGAACAGCAGCGGCGTGCGGGCGGAGTTGGCTAGCTGGATGAACTGGGCGGCCTTCTGCGCCTCGGCGGAGAACAGTACGCCTCGGGCGTTCGCGAGGACACCGATCGGATAGCCGTGCAGCTGTGCCCACCCGGTGACCAGGCTGGTGCCGTAGAGCGGCTTGAACTCGTCGAAGTCGCTGTCGTCGACCATGCGGGCGAGCACCTCACGCGGATCGAACGGCTCCCTCAGGTCGGCCGGGACGATCCCGAGCAGCTCATCGGAGTCATGCCTCGGCGGCAGCACCAGCCCGGGCGGATAGCCCGCCTTGCGGTGGTTGAGCCGCGCCACGATCCGCCGCCCGATGCGGAGCGCGTCGAGCTCATCGGTCGCGTAGTAGTCGGCCAGCCCCGAGGTGCGGGCGTGCATGTCCGCGCCGCCCAGCGACTCGTCGTCCGCGATCTCGCCGGTCGCCATCTTCACCAGCGGAGGCCCGGCGAGAAAAACCTTAGATCTTTCCTTGACCATAACGACGTGATCACTCATCCCGGGCACGTACGCTCCCCCGGCGGTGGAATTGCCGAAGACCAGCGCGATCGTGGGTATCCCGGCGGCCGAGAGCCTGGTCAGGTCGCGGAACAGCCGGCCGCCCGGTATGAAGATCTCCTTCTGGGTCGGCAGGTCGGCGCCGCCCGACTCCACCAGGGAGATCACCGGCAGCCGGTTCTCCCGGGCGATGTCGTTGGCGCGGAACACCTTCCGCACCGTCCAGGGATTACTCGCACCGCCGCGCACGGTCGGGTCGTTCGCCACGATCATGCACTCGACGCCTTCGACCACGCCGATGCCGGTGACCACGCTGGCGCCGAGCGGATACTCGGTACCCCACGCCGCTAGCGGGGACAGTTCAAGGAACGGCGCGTCGCGGTCCAGCAGCAGCTCGATCCGTTCCCGCACCAGCAGTTTTCCCCGGGCGCGATGACGAGCCACCGCCCGGGCGCCGCCGATCTCCGGGAGCTTGGCGTATTCGGCGTCGAGCTCGGCGATCTGGGCCAGCATGGCCTCCCGGTTCGCCTTCCCCTCCGGTGAAGCCGGATCGAACGCCGAGCGCAACACGGTCAAAGCAGCTCCTCCGGGATGTCGGCGAACCGGGAGCGGAGCAGTTCGCCGAGCGCCTTGGCCTGCGGGTCGAAGCGGGCGTTGTACGCGACGCCCTCGCCGAGCAGGCCGTGGACGACGATGTTGACTGCCCGCAGGTTGGGCAGCAGGTACCGCTCCAGCTCGAGCCCGGCGGTCTCGGGCAGCAGCTCGCGCACCCGGTCCAAGGTCAGGAACTCGGCCAGCCATGGCCACGCGTTGTCCTCCGCTACCCAGACACCGAGGTTGGCGTCGCCGCCCTTGTCCCCGCTGCGGGCGCCAACCAGCCGGCCGAGGGGGACGCGGCGGATGGAGCCTCGCCGTTTTGATATAGGGACAACCGGGGTGGGTACGGGGGCCAGCGCGTATGCGGCGGGGACCGCGGGCGGCGAGGGCGGGATCTGGATCTGGCTGCCGTCCGGGAGCACGGCAACGTGCGGTACGACGCTGGCGGGGACCGGGGCCGAGCGGAACACGCCGTACGGCTTGGCGGGACCGGGCGGGGCGGTCAGGTGGAAACCGGGGTAGCTGCCCAGCGCCAGGTGCACCGCGGCGTCGGAGAAGCGGCGGCCTACCTCGTCCTGATCCTTACCGCGGGCGACGCAGTGCAGCAGGGCGCTGGCGGTCTCGGCGCTGTCGGCGTCCTGGTGGTCGGTGCGGGCCAGCGTCCAGGTCAGATCGCCGGGCAGCTGGCGCCGGACCAGATCGGCCTTGGCCTCGATGTCCAGGCCGGTGAGCACGAACGTGACCTCGTTGCGGTAGCCGCCGAGCTCGCTGATCCCGGCCTTGAGCGTGTCCGGCGGTGGCTCGCCGCGGACATTGCTGATCTTGACTCGGTCTTTGCCGTCGGGCTCGAGCCGGACCGAGTCCAGCCGCAGCACGGCGTCGGGGCCAGCGTAGCGGGCACCGGTGACCTCGTAGAGGAGCTGGGCGGTGACGGTGCCCGTGGTCACGGCGCCGCCGGTGCCTTCCGGTTTGGTGATCACGGAGGACCCGTCGGGCTCGATCTCGGCGATCGGGAAGCCGGGGTGGTCGAGGTTCTCGATGCTGCGGAAGAAGGCGTAGTTTCCGCCGGTCGCCTGGGTGCCGCACTCGATGACGTGCCCGGCCGCCATGGCACCCGCGATCTTGTCCAGGTCTCGCGGTGACCAGCCGTAGTGGGCCGCGGCGGGTCCGACGACGAGAGACGCGTCGGTGACCCGGCCGGTCACCACGACGTCGGCTTGGTTGTTGAGGCACTCGGCGATGCCGAACGCGCCGAGGTAAGCGTTCGCGGCCAGCGGCTCGCCCAGGCCGAGTTCGGCGGCGCGGTGGGTCAGGTCGTCGCCTTCGACGTACGCGATGCTGAGATCGCTTAGCTCACTGAGCCTGGCCGCTAGGCCGGCCGGGTTGAGGCCTCCGGCGTTGACGACGAGCCGGACTCCTTTGCCGGCGACCAGCTCCATGCAGTCCTGGAACTGGGCGACGAAGGTGCGGGCGTAGCCTCTTGCCGGGTCCTTGGCCTTGTCGCGGGCCAGGATCAGCATGGTCAGCTCGGCTAGGTAGTCGCCGGTGATGACGTCCACGTCCGCCGTTTCGAGCAGCTCGCGGAAGGCTTCCGGCCGGTCGCCGTAAAATCCGGAGGCGTTGGCGATGCGGATCGTCATGCCCGCGGTTTCCTGCCCGCTCCGGGTGGTCCGGCGAATGCCTGGGCGATGTCCAGCCAGCGTTCCGCGTCCGGGCCGGTGGCCATCGAGGTCGGGCTCATCGTGGTCATGAACCACGGGAGCCGGGTGCCTGCTGGCAGTGCCTCGAGGGCTCGGGCTAGGTCCGCGCGTCCTTGGCGCCAGCTTCGCAGCAGGGTCGACGGCGGGTCTGACGAGCCTTCCGCCGCGGCGCCGTCGATGGTCACCTCTCCGGTGAGCATCTGGTTGAGTGTGACCGCGAAGGCCTCGGGATCGGTCGCGGAACAGAACGCCTGGCCGTCGGTCCAGGTCAGATGCGCGATCTGATGCGCGATCGTCCAGCCCGGCGCGGGGGTCGGCAGGTTCCAGGCCGCGTCATCGAGGCCTTGGACCGCCGCGTCGAGCCAGGCGCTCTCATCGGCGAGATCGGCAACCACTTCTGTTAGCGCGACCACGGTGTCACCTCCTAGCCGGACAAGTATGTCCATCCAGATCGGCAGAAAACAAGCGGCGGTGCTGCTTTTTTCTTGCCGCGTTGTGCGGCACGATGGATCGGTGCCCGTCATGCTCAAACAGGATCGCAGCCGCGCCACCCACGACCGCCTGCTAGAGGCCGCCGTGGCCTCGCTCGCCGAGTCCGGCTGGGCACGGACGACGGTGGCGAGCGTGGCCGCTCGGGCCGGGGTGTCACGGGGCGCGGCGCAGCACCACTTCCGTACCCGGGAGGATCTCGGTACCGCCTCCATCAGGTACATGAGCGAGGTCCGGCTGGGCCAGGTGCGCGCGACACTCGGGGTCCCGCCTTCGGGGGCGAACCGGACCCGGTGGGCACTCGACCAGATCTGCGCCATCTACACCAGCACGCTGTTCACCGCCGCGCTGCACGTGTGGTCCGAGGCCGCGGTGGACGCCGGGCTCCGGGCCCAGGTGATACCGCTGGAACGCGTGCTGGCCCGGGAGGCGTATCACCTCGCGGTGACCCTGCTCGACGTCGATGGCGACGACGCGCATGTCCGCGCGGTGGTGTCGGGGATCCTGGACCTCGCGCGCGGACTCGGCTTGGCCAACGTCCTCACCGACGACAGCGGGCGGCGGGCGCGGATACTCGACACCTGGGCGGAGCAACTCGACCTGGCACTGGCCGCTCGCTTATCGTCAGTGCCTCGGCAGCACTCCCAGCACGGTCAGCCCCTGCAGGAACAGCTCGACACCGACCGCTGCCAGCAGCATGCCGAGCAGTCTGGACAGCACCTCGAAGGTGGTCGCGTGCACCCGGCGCATTGCCGGGCCGAGCACGATCATGCAGAGCGCGTTGACCGCCGCGACCGCCGCGAACGCCCCAGCCACCGTGGAACGCCAGCCCCAGCCGCCAGCGCTCAGCGATTCCACCAGCACCGCGGTTACCCCGAGCGGACTCACGACGTACGGCAGCAGCAGTTCCCTGAACCCGCTGATGACCGGGTGGGCGGGGGTGACATGCTCCCCTTCTTCCGAGCCGAGTTCCAGTCCGAGGTGCAGGCCGAGCACCAGCCCGACCGCGTAGATGAAGAAGATAAGCCCACCTGCCAGCTCCACTGACTCGGTGCTTATGTGGAAGATTCCGGTGAGCCAGGGCGCCGCCCACGCGCACGCTGTGCCGACCACGATGGCCGCCAGACTGGATAGGAGCGCCACCCGGTGTGCCGTCTGGGTCTCCTCGCGCCGGGCGACCGGCGCGAACGCGAGCAGTACCTTCTGCGGGCCGAGCAGCGCGAGGAACGTGCCGAACGTGCTGGCGAGCGTGAGGCTGTCCATCCGCCGATCATGTCGCACCCTCCGGCCCCGACCCGCGAGGCGGGGCGGTGACGGCGGGAACTCTGTATGCGATGCTGAAGGCGAATCCCTTCGGCGCGGATGGGAGCGATTGCCAATGGGCTGGAGCAGACGTATCCGGGTGGCCGCCGCCGTTTCTGTTGCCGCCGCCGCGCTGATCGCGGGCGGTGCCCTAGCCTCCGCCGGCCAAGCTTCGGTAACGGGCCCCATCGTGCACATCGCCGACGGCTGGGTCCGGGGCAAGACGGCGGCAGTGACCGACGAGTACCTGGGCATCCCGTACGCGGCCCCGCCCGTCGGTGCGCTGCGCTGGCAGCCCCCGCGGCCCGCCGCGTCCTGGGGCGGTATCCGCGAAGCTACGAGCTTCGCCCCGCACTGCCCGCAGCCGGCCTCACCTTTCGGCGTGGCCAGCACCTCGGAGAACTGCCTGTTCCTGAACGTTTTCGCACCGGCGGACGCCGGAAACCGTGACCTGCCGGTCATGGTGTGGATCCACGGCGGGACGCTGCTGGTCGGCGAGAGCAACGACTTCAACCCCTCCGCGCTGGTACGGAACGGCGTCATCGTGGTCACGATCAACTACCGGATCGGTGCGCTCGGCTTCCTGGCCGACGCGGCGCTGGCCGGCAGTCCGGGCGGGTCGTCCGGTGACTACGGGCTCATGGACCAGCAGGCCGCACTCCGCTGGGTCCAGCGCAACATCCGCGGCTTCGGCGGCGACCCGCGGAACGTGACCCTGTTCGGCGAATCAGCCGGCGGCCTGTCCACGCTGGCGCAGCTGGTTTCCCCCGGTGCCCGCGGCCTTTTCCAGCGGGCCATCGTGGAAAGCGGCAGCTATGAACTTACTCAGCAATCACTGACCAGCGCCGAATCCGCTGGTGCCACGTTCGCGGCCAAGGTCGGCTGCACCAGCGACACCGCGGCGTGCCTGCGCAGCCTGCCGGTATCCACGATCGTCGACAACGAGGACTTCGGCGGCTACGAGCCCAACATCGACCCCGCGGTGCTTCCGCAGTCGATCAGTACCGCGTTGGCCAGCGGCCAGTTCAGCCATGTCCCGGTCATTATCGGGACCAACCACGACGAGTGGCGGCTGTTCGTCGGCCTCGACGAGTACAACGGCGCGCCGCCGGTGACCGCCGCGAATTACGTGGCGGAGATCGCCTCGACCCTCGGCCTGCCCACGAGCGTGGCCTCGGTGATCGCTGCCGAGTACCCGCTGAGCGACTACTCCAGCCCGTCCGTCGCGTTGGGCGCGGTCGGCACCGACGCCATCTTCGCCTGCCCGGCGATCATTGAGGAAGAGGACCTGTCTAAGTACACGCCGACCTACGCCTACGAATTCAACGACGAGAACGCGCCCGATCGCTACCTGCCCTCGTACGGCTTCCCGTACGGGGCGGCGCACGCCTTCGAGCTCCAGTACCTGTTCGACTTGAGCAACACCCCGTACCCGGGCACCCTGTCGCCGTCACAACAGCAGCTAGCGCGGGCTATGAAACGCTACTGGACGAACTTCGCCACGACCGGCGCCCCTGCCGCTAGCTGGCCGCAGTTCGCCGCCACCGATCAGCAGGTGCTGTCGCTGGTGCCGCCTCGCCCGCGGGTGGAGACGGACTACGCGACCGAGCACCACTGCTCGTTCTGGGGTGTGGGCTGACCGGGATAGCCTCAGCGCGTGGTGGCGATTCCTGACAGCGTTCTCAAGTCCCTGGCCGGCATCGTGGGCGAGCGTCAGCTGCTGACCGGCGCCGCGACCGCCGGTTTCGCCGTTGACTGGACGGGACGGTTTCGTGGGCAGGCGGCCGCCGTGGTCCGGCCACGTGACACCGCCGAGGTCGCGGCCGTCCTTGCCCTATGCTCCGATGCCGGGATACCCGTCGTGCCGCAAGGCGGTAACACTGGCCTGGTCGGCGGCAGCGTGCCACTGCACGGGGAACTCGTCCTCAGCCTGACCCGGCTAGACCAGCTGGGCCCGGTCGATCGCGAGGCATCCCAGGTCACCGCCGGTGCCGGGGTTACCCTCCAGCAGGTCGCGGACGCCGACCCCGATCTGGATCTCGGCATCCAGATCGCGAGCCGGGAGAGCGCGACCGTGGGCGGAGCGGTGGCGACCAATGCCGGCGGGGTCCGCGTGCTGCGCTTCGGACCGATGCGTGCGCAGCTGCGCGGTATTGAGGCCGTGCTCGCGGACGGCACGGTCGTGTCGCACCTGGCCGGGCTGGTTAAGGACAACACCGGGTACGACTACCCGTCCCTGTTCGCCGGGTCTGAGGGCACGCTGGCCGTCATCACCCAGGCGCGGCTCCGGCTAGTCCCGCGCCTGCGGCACCTGATCACCGCCATCATCGGGCTGGGCAGCCTGGAGGAACTCCACGCGCTGGCTCATCTGGCGGTCAGGGAGGTGCCCGGCCTCGTATCGGCCGAGTTCTTCACCAAGACCGGCCTGGACATCCTGGTCGAGCATGCTGGCCTGGTTTCGCCACTGCCTTCACCAGCGCAGGTGTACCTGCTACTTGAAGCCTCGGGAACCGACGCACTCGAGGCACTCGCCGATGTGATCGCCGACCGGGAGGCGGCCGTCGGGGAGTCCGCGGCGGAAAGGCGGCGGCTCTGGTCTTACCGGGAACGTCTCCCGGAGGCGGCCGGGTTCTTCGGCGTCCCGATCAAGCTCGACGTCTCCGCTCCGGCCGCGCAGTGGGTAAGGCTCGCGTCGGCCGCCGCCGACGTGGTGGCCAAGACGGACCCGGGCGCCAAGGTCATCACGTTCGGCCATGTCGCCGACGGCAACGTGCACATCAACATCGTCCCTGCGGAAACCGCCGACGGGCGGCACGAGGATGCGGTGCTGTCCTTTGTCGCTTCCCTCGGCGGTTCCATCTCCGCCGAGCACGGCATCGGCGCACTGAAAGCGCAATGGCTCGGACTTGCCCGCACAGCGGAAGAACGCGCGCTGTTCGCCAGGATCCGCTCCGCGCTTGACCCGTCCGGCACGCTAAACCCGAACGTCCTCCCCCGCTTACGCCGGTCCGTTAGCGTAGCCGGGTGGAATGGGACCTCGTGACCAATGAACGGGCGGAAATCCTCCGCTTCTGGCGTGCCATCGAATTGTTCGCTCCCCAGTCCGTCCCCGACGTCAACCCCGCGGGCCACGTGGAAGACGTTGCGGAAACCGGCCTGCTGCCCTGGGAGGCTGGTCACCCGCTCCGCAACCTCGAGCTTCGCGACAACCAGGTCTGGCGGCACACGATCTATGGCGGCCTCTTCGATCTGGGAAAGGTCCGCGACCAGCTCGAGGATGCCTTCGGCAAGGACCAGGAAAGCTTCGACGCCCGGCGGCCGGGGATCACCGCCTTGTTCGCCATCTCTTTTACCGACGAGGGCCGTCCCTTGCTCGCCGCCGTGGAGTTCGCGAGTTGCGCGTGGGCCACTGGCCGCCTCATCGACCCCGGCCCGGCGCAAACGAAATGGCTAGATGGCTTCGAAGAAGCTGAAGCACTCTGCCGAGCCCGATTCCTGGCCGCGGTCGAGCCAGCCGAAGACGACCACCGAGCCGCCGAGCTCCGCGCGCGAGGCCATGAGGTCGGGTCTCCGGTCGATATCCGCACCCTCTGCACATTGATCGAGTCGGTCACCGGTAGCTTCAACGTCCAAGACGTCCTTGACCCTAGCGGCATTCGGGTCAAGAGCGTCATGATCGGCCGCAAGCGCGAATTTTCAACAGATGGCTCGGAGTTCCTGAACAGCTTCTTCGCCGACGACCTAGCCAAGGTGGCGGGCGCGGCTAGCCAAGGTGCCGCGCTCATCGCGTATCTGAACGGCCCTTCGGAGCAGGCAAACCGCGTCAACCTTCGCGAGCACCCGGATGTCGTGGACCATCAAGTCGCCCCGGACCACACCCCGGCCGGGCGCTGGCCAGCGAACCCTGGCCAGCCGCTGGCGATGAGCCAGCAGTTCGCGGTCAATACCATCCTCCGCACGCTGGAACAGCGGCCCGGCCTCTTCGCGGTCAACGGTCCGCCCGGCACCGGGAAGACGACGATGCTGCGCGAGCTGATCGCGGCGCTGGTGGTACGCCGGGCCATTCGGCTGGCTGAACTTCCCAGGCCCCAGGACGCGTTCCGGACCAGCTATCACTGGAAGTCCGGGGAGTACACCCGGACCATCTGGGGCTGGGACCAGTCGCTCACCGGATTCGAGATCGTCGTTGCCTCCTCCAACAATGGCGCGGTCGAGAACATCTCCAAGGAGATCCCCGGCCGGGACGCGATCGACTGCGACGACGCCAGCTATTATCCCGAACTGGCGACAACGGTGCTAAATAGCGACAATGAGTCGGCCCAGAAAATCGACGCCTGGGGTTTGGTCGCGGCGCGCCTTGGCCGGAAGTCCAACCGGATCAAATTCGCCAACGCGTTCTGGTTCGGTGACAAAGACGCCGAAGTCAGGGGTTTCCAGGAAACTCTCAAGTCTTTCGAGCAGGCCCCGCGCGCCAACTGGCCAGCCGCCGTAACGGCGTTCCGCGCCGCACTCCGCGATGTCCAAGAACTTCGGGAGGAACGGTCGGCCGTATATCGGACCATGACCCCGGTCGGCACACTGCGGGAAAACATCGAGGCGATCCGCGCCCAGCAGACCGGTGCGGAGTCCCGGCGCAACGAGCTGAGCGCCGGACTCGATGCGGCTCGGAGGAGACTCGCTGAGGACGAGCACGAGGCAACTCAAGCCGAAGGGGCGGTACAGGTCCACCGGCTGCGACGCCCCGGCTTCCTCGTGCTCCTGCTGGGCTTGAGCCGAGCCGCCCGCACCTGGCGGGCGGCCGAACGGGAGCTGGCGGCGGCTCTTCTCGTCGCCCAGCTCCGCTTGGCCGAAGCCAACGAGCAGATCCGTCGCCTCCAGGCCCACATCGACGGGGAAGCGGAAACCGCGAGACGGCTTGCCGAGACGCTCATCGAGCTGACCGAGCGACTTGCCCTGGCGGAGCGCCAGATCGCCGAGGCCGTCGACCGCTGGGGCGATGCCGTCCCCCTGCCCGGCATGAGCGACGAGCGACGCGAGTTGTCCGGACCGTGGACGGATCCGAAATGGAATGCCGCGCGCACCAAGCTGTTCCTCGCTGCCTTGCGGCTGCATCAGGAGTTCATGATCGCCGAGCCAAAGCGGATGCGGCAGAGCCTGCACGCCGCCGTGGACGTGCTGACCGGAGCCGTCCCGGCCGATGCTCCCGCGGATGCCGTCCTGGCCGCGTGGCAGAGCCTGTTCTTCGTCGTCCCGGTGATCTCGACGACGTTCGCCTCGTTCCCTCGCGTCTTCTCCCAGCTCGGCCAGGAATCGCTTGGCTGGCTGTTCATCGACGAGGCGGGGCAGGCCGCTCCCCAGGCGGCGGCGGGCGCGATCTGGCGGTCCAGGCGAGTGGTGGTCGTCGGTGACCCGAAGCAGCTCGAGCCGGTCGTGACGCTGCCGTTCACCGCCCAGCAAGCCCTTCGGATCAACGCCGGCGTCGCCGAGTGGTGGCTGCCGGGCAGCACGTCCGCCCAGCGGCTCGCGGACGAGGCCAACCAGTACGGCACGTACTTGCCAGACGATGACACGGACGTATGGGTCGGCGCGCCGCTACGGGTCCACCGGCGTTGCGAGCATCCGATGTTCGACGTTTCCAACACGATTGGCTATGGCGGACTGATGGTCTATGGCACGCCATCCCAGCGGGAGCCGATGGCCGCGCCGCCGAGCGGGTGGATAGACATACCCCCGACCGGCGACGCGCGAGGACACTGGATTCCCGCCGAAGGCGCGCAGGCCAGGAAGATCCTCCGTGCACTGTGCTCGAAGTACGACGTCGATGCCAGGCAGATCTTCGTGGTCTCGCCTTTCCGTGATGTCGCCGACGGAATCCAGACGCTGCTACAGGAATTCCCCGGTGCGCGCGGTGGGACGGTGCACACCGCCCAGGGGAAGGAGTCCGACGTCGTCCTGTTCATTCTCGGCGGGAACCCGGCCCGGCCCGGCGCGAAGCAGTGGGCCGCGCAGCGCCCCAACCTCGTCAACGTCGCTGTCAGTCGCGCCCGCCGCCGCATCTATGTCATCGGTGACCAGGCGGCGTGGTCGACGTGCCGGTATTTCGACACCCTCGCCGCCCAGTTGCGGGACGCCTCATCGGGCAAGGCCTAATCGGCTCGCCCCCCGGGGCCCCAGTCTCCCGGGCGGCGAGCCGCTGGCCATTGTGGGGGTTACCAGGCGAT
>JBEKHI010000246.1:0-12577 GCA_050012355.1 Streptosporangiaceae bacterium
GGGAACCGGCGCGGTGCGGATGGCATCGCCGCCGTATTCGCCTCTGACCTGGGTCGCAGTGCCGAGACGGTTTCGATCGCCTTCGACGAGTCCGATATCCCGGTGCTGCTGGACTGGAGACTCCGCGAGTGTGACTACGGACGGTGGAACGGCCGATCGACGACTGAGGTGCACGGCGGGCGGCGTGCGCGTCTAGACCAGCCATATCCCGGCGGCGAAAGCTGGCGGCAGGCGGTCGCGCGGGCCGGACGCTTCCTCGACGACTTGCCGTTGCGCTGGGACGGGAGACGGGTACTCGTCGTTGGGCATATCGCCACCCGGTGGGGCCTAGAGCACTTCCTCCGCGGCACACCGTTGGAGGATCTCGTGGCGGAGGATTTCGTTGCGCAGGAGGGCTGGGAATACCAACTCGGTTGAGCGGAAAAGCCTTTCTGCTACCGGGCTGATCCCCGCTAGCATCGCCACAATGACCGTTCTGACCACGCAGCGACTGATCCTGCGCGAGATGGCTAACCCTGACCTCGACCAGATGGCGGCTCTCCTAGGCGACGAATACGCCATGCGGTACTACCCGCAGCCCAAGACTCGCAGCGAGGCGCAAGGCTGGATCAACTGGAATCAGAGCCTCTACCGCGATCGCGGGTTCGGACTCTGGGCCATCGAACTACACGAAACCGGTGAGTTCGTCGGCGACTGCGGGCTGACGCCGCAACGGGTGGACGACGTCGAAGAGATTGAGGTCGGCTATCACGTCCATGCCAGCCTGCAAGGCAACGGCTATGCGACCGAAGCGGCCAGTGCCGCGCGCGACTTCGCCCGAGACCGGCTTGGCCTGCACCGGCTCATCGCCATCATCAACCCCGCCAACCTGCCCTCCCAGGGCGTGGCACGGAAGATCGGGCTCGAACCCGAGAAGTACAGCACCGTGCACGGCCAGGAGTGCGTCATCTACGCCGGCCAGCTCTAGAGAGAGAAGAGCTTGGCGCCGTTGTCGTAGCAGACCGCGCGCAGCCACTCCGTACTCAGCCCAGCCCGCTCGAGGGCCTCAAGCGCATCCGCGTAGGAGTACGGGATGCTGGGGAAGTCGGTGCCGAGCAGGATCCGGTCGCCGAGAGCCTCCAAGCGCGGCAGTTCAAGAGGAGGGAACGGCGCGATGTCCTCCGCGAACGAGGTGAACGCCATCGTGGTGTCCAGCCGTACGTGGTCGTAGCGTTCGGCGAGGCCGAGGAACTCGGCGTACTCCGGCATCCCCAAGTGCGCGACGACGAGTGGCAGCCGGGGGAAACGGGCGAGCAGCGCGGCGATCGGCCCTGGTCCGGTAAAGGGGCCGGGCACCGGACCCGAGCCGCAGTGCGTGACCACCGGGATACCGGCGTCGGCCAGCGAGCCCCAGACGCCGTCCAGCGACGGATCGTTGGGGTCGAACTGCCCGACCTGGAGGTGGCACTTGAACACCCGGGCCCCCTGGCCGATAGCGCGCCGCACGTCGGAGACGGCGCTGGGCTCGGCGAAAAACGTCGCGGTGGGCAGGCAGTCCGGCGTGCTGGCCGCGAACTGGGCGGCCCAGTCGTTCAGCGACCGCGCCATCCCCGGCTTGTGCGGGTAGAGCATCGACGTGAACGCCTGGACGCCGAACCCGCGCAGCAACTCCAGCCTGCGCTGCTCGGTTTCCCGGTACCTGATCGGCCACGGTCGCCCGACCAGCGGCCCCTGCTCGTCGAAATATGCCCACACGGCAGCGAGCAGCCGCTCCGGCATGAAGTGGGTATGTACGTCGATCAGGCGCGGGCGTCCGATGCGCTGCCGGAACTCGGCGACCTTGATCTGCTCGGGAGATGACACATCAGCAGGATAAGGCGGACCCCAGGCCGAGCAGTTTGATCGCGTTCTGCTTGAGGATCAGCGGGCGGACGTCCGGCTTGATGTCGAGCCGTTCGAAGTCCGCCAGCCAGCGGTCCGGTGTGATGGCCGGGAAGTCCGAACCGAACAGCACCTTGTGCTTGAGCAGCGTGTTCGCGTACTGCACCAGCAGCGGCGGGAAGTACTTCGGCGACCAGCCGGACAGGTCGATGTACACGTTCGGCTTGTGCGTCGCGATCGCCAGCGCCTCGTCCTGCCAGGGGAACGACGGGTGGGCCAGGATGATCGGCATACCAGGGAAGTCCACCGCGACGTCGTCGACGTCGAGCGGGTTGGAGTACTTCAGCCGGATCCCGCCGCCACGGGGGAGGCCCGCGCCGATCCCGGTCTGCCCAGTGTGAAACAGGGCCGGGACGGCTAGCTCCTCGATGACCTCATACAGCCGGTAGGCCATCGGGTCGTTGGGATGGAAGGCCTGCAGCGACGGATGGAACTTGAACCCGCGCACGCCGTGCTCTTCCACCAGACGTCGCGCCTGCCGCGCCGCCGCGGACCCCTTCCACGGGTCGAGGCTGGCGAACGGTATGAGCACGTCGGGGTACTCCGCGCAGGCCGCCGCGACCTCCTCGTTGCTGATCGGCGGGTGGCCGGTGGCGGTCTCGGCGTCGATGGTGAACACCACGGCCGCCATCCGCCGTTCCCGGTAGTACGCCGCCATCTCGGGTATCGGCGGATGCGGATCCCCGGAGCTGAAGTACGCGGCCTTCCCGGCTTCCAGTTCCGCGCTGAGCGACAAGTGGCCGTCGGAGGAGATCTCGGCGTGCGTGTGCACGTCGATCGCGACCAGGTTCTCCAGATCCATCACGGTCTCAGATTAAACAGGATTCCTGAAAATTAACAGCCAGGAAACCTGTACATATTTATGGCGCTGTGACACGATTCACATCGTCCACGGATGCGAGGAGGCTTCCCATGGCCAACCTTGACGTTCCCCGGCGTGGTCCGGATGCCGTCGGCGGAACCTACGTCCTTAGCGCTGGCACCCTGGTCGCGGCGGCGATCGCCGTCTGCCTGGCCCAGGTGGCGCTGGCGATCCCGGCCGTGCTCAACGGCCTGTTCCAGCAGGATCTCGGCCCCACGTCCTCGCAGCTCACCTGGATTACGGACGCGTTCCTGGTCCCGGTCTGCCTGCTGGAGCTGACCTTCGGCGCGCTCGGCGACCTGTTCGGCCGCAAGCGGCTGCTGGTGGGTGGTGCGCTGGTGCTCGCCGTCGGTGAGGCCGTCGCCGTCCTGACCCCGGGGGCCGGAACGGCGACTGGCACCCGGGTGCTCGTGCTGTGGATCGGGCAGATCATCGCTGGCATCGGCGCGGCCGCGCTGTTCCCGACCAGCCTGGCGATGGTAGCCGCGGGCACGCACGATGCGCACCGTCGCGCTCGTTCGGTCGCGGTGTGGGCGGCGGCGCTGTCGGTCGGCGGGACCATCTCGTCGGTGCTCGCCGGCCTGGTCGCCAAGATCCACTTCGGCAGCGATCCGGACGCCGGCTGGCGGTGGGCGTTCATCGTGGTGCTGATTCTCGGAGTCATCAGCGCCGCCGTCTCGCTCACTGCCGCAAAGGATTCCTCGGCCCCCGCGGGCCGGTCGCTGGACTGGCCAGGCCAGGTCACGATCGCGGTCGCGCTGTTCGCGCTGCTGTTCGGGGTCATCCAGGGCCCGACCAGCGGATGGGGTAGTGGCCAGGTGATCGCCGGATTCATCGTGGCCGTTGTGGCCGGGCTAGCTTTCCTTTGGACAGAACGGCGATCTCAGGCCCCGCTGCTCAAGCTCGATCTCTTCGCGAACCGAGCTTTCGCGGTTTCATCGGCCGTCACCGTGCTCGCCATGTTCGCTTTCCTCGGTGCCGCGTACGCGACCAGCATCCGGCTCTCGTCCATCGACGGGTTCTCCCCGCTGAAGACCTCGATCGCGTTCCTGTTCCTGAACGGCATGGCGCTGATCCAGGTGACGCTCACCGCGCGGCTGCTCGAACGGTACAACCCGAAATGGCCCCTTGGCGCCGGGTGTGTCCTGCTGGCAGCCGGCATCCTGTGGCTGGCCGCCGTACCGGCGACCAACCTGTCGCTGGCACCGATCGTCGTACCGTTCATCCTGGTCGGCGCCGGCTTCGCCCTCGCGGTGTCCTCGGTGACCGCCGTCGCCGTCAACACCGTCCCCAACCACCTGGCGGGCATGGCCAGCGGTACCACCAGCATGCTGCGGGACTTCGGGTTCACCCTGGGCCCGGCGGTCGTCGGCGCGGTGGCGCTCAGTCAGGCGGCGGCCGGCATCAAGAGCAAACTGGCGGCGAGTGCCGCGCTGCGGGCGGCTCTCGCCGCCTTCAACGCCGCCCCGGCGCACGTGCCCGCTGCCCAGCGCGCATCGGTGCAGGCCGCGGTGGGCGCCGTCAACTCTGGCCCGCTGGGCGCGAACGCGGTACCGGCGACCGTTCCGGGCGCTGGCGGCAAGAGCACGCCGTTCAACCCGCTCAAGGATGTCGCCTTCCACGCGCTCAGCCACGCGTACTCCGTCGGCTATCTGGTCGCCGGGATCGCGGCCCTGGCGGCCGCGGTGCTCACCTTCGCCGCGGTCCAGGGCCGGGCCCGCGAGACGCTGCTAGATCCCCGCACGCTTAGCGAATGAGGTCGGCGATAACCTCGCAGCTATGCTGACCCAGGATCCGAGCGCCGATGATCTCAGCTGACGCCACGGTCCACGAGACCACCAGCCCAGCGGCCGAGCCGATGCTGATGTACCTCGTCAAGCAGGTCGAACTGGCCGTGCGTTCCCGGCTCGACGAGATCGTCCGGCCGTTGGGCCTGACCGCGCTGCAGTACACGGCACTGACCGTGCTCGAGCGGCACCCCGAGCTGTCCACCGCCCAGCTAGCCCGCAACTCCTTCGTCACGTCTCAGTCGATGGCGGACATGGTCTCCGTTCTGGAAGACCGCGGGCTGATCAGACGGCACCGTGACCGCGCGGACCGCCGCAGGCTCGTCGTCGCGCTCACCCCGGACGGCCAGGAACTCCTGGACCGTTGCCGCGAGGACATCGCCGTGCTGGAACACCAGATGGTCAGCGGACTCACCTCCGCACAGGTCGCCGCGCTACGACGGAGCCTGCACACCTGCCATGTCAACCTCTCTGGCCACGGGCCACGCTGACCGGCTTCTTTTCCTTTCGTATGCCCTCGCGCCAGATCTGCCGGATGAGGTCCGGGGTGCCGGTTGTCGTAACCACCGCGGCCATCCCGCGGGCATTGCGGCTGTCTGACAGTTGCGCCAGCAAGCACGCGGCCAGGTCCGGGCGGGCGGTGAACATCGCGCGCGGGGTGCCCTCGACGACCTGATAGTCCGATACGCCACACGCGTCGAACAGCCAGCACGCGCGGATGATCGTCCACTCAAGGCTGCTGGCCATGATCAAGTCCTCCATACGGCGGTTGTCCGCATAGACCGTCTTGCCGGGCATCCGCATGAACAAAGGTTCCATCACCCGGGTGAAGAACAGCGAATCGCTCGCGTGATAGCCCGTATCTACCGCGGCCGTCCCGGTCACCACCAGCCGCCGGACGTGATGGCTGTTCATGGCCTCGATGATGTTGGCCATTCCGGCCGAGTACAGCGTGACTGGCTTGCGGGTACGGGGCGCGCCCAGGGCGGACACCACCGCGTCGCAGCCGGCGATGGCCGCGCTCACCGCATTCGGATCCAGCGCGTTTGCTCCGATGACCGCCAGACGCTCCTGGGCAGGTACCTGCTCCGGATGACGAGTTACCGAGGTCACCTCATGGTCGGCCGCTAGGGCCTGACTGACCAGCTCACGCCCGGTGGGACCATTCGCACCAAAGACAACGACGCGCACCAGCTCTCCCCGTCCCCGCTTACCAACGACCCTCGACGCTACGGGAGTATGCTCCCAGGTGCCGACAAAACGTTGTGAGGAATCATTCGTGGCAAAGAAAAAACTTAGCCTGTTTTACGGCACGGTGAAGGCCGGAACTGGCGGACGGCATTTCATGGCTTGGGCGGATTCCCGTGAACACGCTCTCGACCTGGTCGAAGCCGCGCTCACCGTAAATGAGCCGGTACAGGGTTCCGTTGTGGGCCCGCTCATGAGCCTGTCGGCCGACGTCATGAAGCCCGGCGTCTTTGTCGAGGCGTTGACTAACTGACCACTCAAACGTCCGTAGAATCCGCTGCTGGAGCGCCAGATTCTACGGACGTTTGCCGTGGGGGTTCGGCTAGCCGAGGCGGCTCGCGTCGATCTGGTCGAAGTCGCCGTAGGCGTTGCGCACCCCGCCGCCACCGGACCACTGCCAGGCGAGCGCGTACGGGCTAGAGTCGGTCTGCCCGCCGAAGAACTCGGCGCAGCCAGCCCCGTCCTTCAGGCACCATCCGGAGGGCGCTTCGCTCAGGCTGGCGGTCTCCGGCTCGTACGTCCACTCGTAGGTGTTCGGTATCTGCGCCGCGGAGCCGGTGCCGAAGATCGCCGTCCAGGTCGAGGGGGAGGAGTACACCCCGGTCTTGTAGGACGAGTGACTGGTGAGATAGCTAGCGAAGCCATCGAACTCCGCGCGGTTCACCGAGGCGGGTACCGATGAGGTCTTCACGTTGCCACTGCACGGCGAGGTGTACACGCTGGTCCAGCCGTTGTCCGGGGCGGGCGCGATGCCTGGCAGCTCGATGTCCGCCCAGATCACCGGCAAGTTGACGTGGTCAGCGTTTGCGGCGGTCAGCGCCCAGGCAGCCTGCTTGGCACCCCAAGCGGAGGCCTCCGATTCCGTTCCGTTGTAGTCCGGGTCGACGCCCGGTCCGCCCATGTACCAGTACACGCCGGTGCCGACACCGAGGTGATGCGTCGTGTAGTTCTCGCTGGCCTGGGTGGCATTGGCGGAAGACCAGGCGAGGAAGTTCCCGGTCGAGCAGCCGAGCTGGCGGGCCCAGTTACCCGCCATGCCCATGTAGCCGCCGTAGCTTCCGCCGACGACGGGCGTCGTGAACGGAGCGTCGCCGGAGATCGTCACCGGCCAGGAGTCGGTGCCGCTCCAGAAACCCGCGGCGAATGCAGGCGAACTGGCGGCTGGCGATGGTGATGACGACGGTGCCGCACTCGCGGTCCCGGTCCAAGTCCTCGTCGCCGGACTCGCGCCGCCTTGCGTGGCCGACGACGTGCCGGAACTCGCGCAGCCGGCCAGCGCGACAGCCGCGACGGCGAGCGTGATGCTCAGTGCCCTCATCGAACCCCCTCTTGTACGCGACACACGCACAAGACGCCGATCATAGGTGATCGGTTGCGCCGGGATCGTCAGCGGAGGTCCGGGTCGCCCCGTGCTCGTCTTGGTGCCGGACAAGCTGCGTGACTTCCCGGCGGATGGCGATGTCCGGGCCGCCGATCAGCTCCCAGGAGCGGCTCACCCCGATCAGGAAGCAGACCACCACGAGGAATGCGATCGTGTCTATCGAACTGGTGTCAGCCGAGTTGTCGATCACCATCCAGCCCTCGATCAGCTGGAGAACGAAGACGAAGACCAGTCCGCCGAGGAACGTCAGCTCGCGGATGGTGCTCCAGCGAATCTGCCGCAACCGGATCAGGGACAACACGGTAGCCAAGACGAAGACGAGTCCGACTGCCGCGACCGATGTAGCGGTGTAGCCGATCTTCTCGCCTGGAAGCAATCCGAACAACGACACCGAGAGGGCGTTGAGGAACGAGATCAGCGCCGCCCGCGCGCGTATCCGGTGTGCTTGAGAGACCGACTCCTCCTTGGAAAGCCGCTCCGAAGAGACGGAGATAGCCACGAATAGCAATCCGATCAGCGCGCCGGCCACGCTGGCGCTGGCGACAAAGAAGTCATGTAGGTTTTCTGGTACCACCTGACCATGTTCTCAGCTCAGGCCACTGCGATGGTCAGAGTACGGCCGAGATCCGGTTCCCGGCGCTCTTCCAGCCGCCGCCCATCATCCGGCGGCCCGCGAGCTGATACGGGTCATCGGGGTCGAAGCCGTCGTGCTCGATGAACAGCCGGGTGCCGGTGCCCTCGGGCGACAGCGTGAACGTAACCACCGAGTCGAGCCCGCTTGGGTCCGACGGCGCGGCCCGCCACGCGATGCGCAGCATCTTCGGCTCGTCGAAGGCGAGGACCTGTGAGTAGCCGATGCCGCCAAAGCCAACGCCAGGGATGGGGTCGGTCTGGAACGTGAACTCGTGCCCGACCTCGAGCCGGAAGCCCGGGGCCGGCATGAGCCAGCGCGCGATTAGTTCTGGTTCGGTGAGCGCCCGCCAGACCTTCTCCGGCGGGTGCGGCAGGAACTCATCTACCCGGATGGTGCGCAGGTCGTCGGTGCTCATGCTTCCTCCACTTCCTCCAAGACGTTACGCAGCGCGCGAACGCGCTCGCGCCAGAACTTCTCGTATGGATGCAGCCAGTCGAGCAGCTCTACGAGCGGACCTGGATGCAGGCTGTAGTAGCGTTCCCGGCCGGACCGTTGCTCGGTGACCAGCTCCGCCTCCCGCAGCACTCGCAGGTGCTCGGAGACGCTGGGCCGCCGCATGTCGAAATGCGCGGCCAGGTCACCCGCGGTGCGTGGCCCGTCAAGCAGCAGCCGCAGCAGCTCTCGTCGCGCAGGGCTGGCCAGCGCCGCGAACACCTCGTCGGCGGGGGCATCGGTCGTCATGGCTCCACAATACGTAGGAGTTCTCCTACGCGTCAAGTGTAGGGAACTACCTACGTATACTTGCGATATAACGCGAGTTGTGGATAATCGGAATCATGAACCTACGAGCGATCGCACGCAAGGCGATCGAGAAACTGCGGCGGCGGCCGACGCAGCCGCCGTTCGCCGGGGTGCGGGAGCCGCGTCGCCCGAAGCCAACGCTCCCCTCCGGAGCGATCGCGCTGGCCGAGCCCAGGACGAGCACGCGCACCCGGATCCGCCTCTTCAACCGCCGCGACACCGCCCGCGGCTAGCTGCCAGGCCCAGTTGCACCCATGCTTCCCTTTGTTTCCGGTGGCGCTTTCACGCCCCCATCGATGGCCCATCGATGGCCGGCTGGCGCCGCCCATCCGGCCGTGATCATGACGGGTCGAGCGGCGCGCGCTGCGGTCGGAACGCGGCGAACGGGTTCGTCACCACCAGCTGCCGGGAAGCGAATCGGTACATCGTCGCTGGGCGGCCGCCCGCGGCGGCCGACGGCGCGACCGCGGATGTCGGCTCGATCACTCCGCGACGAGCCAGGATCCGCTGCAGGTTGGTCGCGGAAACCGGATATCCGAGCGTCGCCGCGTAGATGTCGCGCAGGGCCGCGATCGTGAACGTCTCCGGTGCGAGCGCGAACCCGATGTTGGTGTAGGAGAGCTTCGCGCGCAGCCGTTCGCGGGCCGACCCGACGATCGACTCGTGGTCGAAGGCCATCTCCGGCAGCTCGTCCACCGGATGCCAGGCGGTGTCGGCGGGCAGCCTCGGCTGGGCCCCGGTCGTGACCAGCGCCAGGTAGGCGGTCGCCAGCACCCGGCCGCGTGGGTCCCGGGCCGGATCGCTGCGCGTCTCCAGTTGCTCGAGATGCGCTATCTCCGAGATATCCACCTTCTCAGCCAGGTGCCGGCTGGCCGACGTGCCGAGCCGCTCGTCACCGAGCAACGATCCGCCCGGCAGCGCCCACGCGCCAAGGAATGGTTCCGCCGCCCGCTGCCAGAGCAGTACGTGCAGTCGCTTCTCCCGCACCTGAAACACCACGCCCAGCGCCTCGTGCCGGAATGAGTCCTCCATCACATCAGCACATGCTAGCGATATTAGGTTTTCGACTTATAGTCTAAAACTATGTCTCCCCAAACAGACCGCATCAGACGGCTCAAGGAAGAGCGCCAGGCCGTGATCCTCGCGCACAACTATCAGCTCCCCGAGGTCCAGGACATCGCGGATCACGTCGGCGACTCGCTCGCCTTGGCCCGTCTGGCCGGCGCGAGCGACGCGCCGACCATCGTTATGGCCGGGGTGTATTTCATGGCTGAGACGGCCAAGATCCTCAATCCGCGGCGTCGTGTCCTCATCCCGGACGCGGGGGCCGGCTGCTCGCTGGCCGACAGCATCACCGCCGAGCAGGTCCGGAGCTGGAAGCGCGAGCACCCGGGCAGCGTGGTCGTCGCCTACGTGAACACGACCGCCGAGGTCAAGGCGGAGTCCGACGTCTGCTGCACGAGCGCCAACGCGGTCGAGATCGTGAACGCGATCCCAGCCGACCGGGAGATACTGTTCCTGCCCGATCAGTTCCTCGGCGCCCACGTCCGGCGCGAGACCGGCCGGGAGAACCTGCGCGTCTGGCTTGGTGAATGCCACGTGCACGCCGGCATCAGCCCGGATGACCTGCGCCGCCGGGCCGCGGCTCTGCTGGCCTCGGATGGCGAGCTCTTCATCCACCCGGAATGCGGCTGCGCGACCCCCGCGCTGTGGCAGGCCGGCACGGGTGACCTGCCGCGCGCGAAGGTTCTGTCCACCAGCGGCATGCTCACGGCGGCCCGGTCGACCACCGCCAGTACCGTCCTGGTCGCGACCGAGACGGGCATGCTGCACCAGCTACGCAAGGCCCGCCCCGACGTGGCCTGGGAGCCGGCCAACCCGCACGCCACCTGCCGCTACATGAAGATGATCACCCTGGAGGCGGTGGAACGCTGCCTGCGCGACGACGGCCCCGCGGTGGAGGTCGATCCGGTCGTGGCGGCCCGTGCCCGCCGCGCGGTCGATGCCATGTTGGGCCCGGTGGCGGCGCTATGAGCGCCGACGTCATCGTCGTCGGCTCCGGCGCCGCGGGAATTGCCGCCGCACTGGCCGCGGCCGGACGTGGCCTTAACGTCCTCCTCATCACCAAGGATCAAAACGGCGGTGCCACACCCCTCGCGCAAGGCGGTCTGGCGGCCGCGCTCGGCCCCGGCGATGACCCGGACCAGCATGTTTCGGACACGATGGCCGCGGGAGCCGGGTTGTGCAACCCTTCGGTGGTCTCCGCGCTCGCGTTGGCGGCTCCGGCCGCCATCTCGTGGCTAGCCGGGCTTGGCGCGCGGCTGGACCGGGTAGCGCTGCGCCGGGAAGGCGGCCACCGGCGACACCGCATCGTGCACTCGGGCAACGACGCGACCGGTGCCGAGGTGCATCGCGTCCTGCTCGCCGCGCTGCGCGCCAGCCGGGTGCAGGTGCTGGACCGCGCGACCGCGCTCGACCTGGTGCCCGGCGGCCTGCTAGTCGCCGGGCCGGATGGCGTCCAGACCCTGATGGCCCGCGCGGTCGTACTGGCGGCGGGCGGCCTTGGCCAGGCCTACGCCACGACGACGAACCCGCCAGGAGCGACCGGTGACGCGATCGCCCTGGCGCTAAGAGCGGGTGTCGTTCTGCGGGACCCCGAGTTCGTCCAGTTCCATCCCACCGTCCTGCACCTGCCCGCCGGTAGCGTCGGCCAGCGTCCGCTGATCACCGAGGCGTTGCGGGGCGCGGGCGCCACCCTGCTCACTCATAGCGGCGGTCCGCTGATGGCCTCCCGTCACCCGTTCGGCGACCTCGCGCCCCGCGACGTGGTGTCGGCCGTGATGGCCGAGCGCCTCGCCGACGGCGATCCGCACCTGTGGCTGGACGCGACCGGGCTGGGCGCTAGCGTGCTCGAGACCGGCTTCCCGACCGTCACCGCCGCGTGCCGCTCGCACGGCATCGATCCCGTCACCGACCCCATCCCGGTCGCGCCAGGGGCGCACTACTACTGCGGGGGTATCCGGGCCGGTCTTGACGGCCGCACCAGCCTGCCCGGCCTGTACGCGGTTGGGGAGGCGGCCTCGACCGGCGTGCACGGTGCCAACCGGCTGGCGTCCAACTCGGTTACCGAAGCTCTCATCGCGGGCGCCCGCACCGGGGAGACCCTGGAACCGTCTGGCTCCGAAACGTGGCCGCTTAGAGCCACTGCCGGGTCTGCCGGCCTGGCCGACCGCGCGGCCGTCGCGGCGGCCATGTCCCGGCACGCCGGCGTGCTCCGTGACGCGGACGGCCTGCGCGCTCTGCTGCGGTTCCTGGGCGACTCGGTGCCCGCTCGCGTGGCTCTCGAGGACACCGAGGCGGCCAACCTGCGGACCGTCTCCGCGCTGATCGCGACCGCCGCCCTGGCCCGCGAGGAGAGCCGTGGCTGTCACCGCCGCCGCGACGCCCCCGCCACCGAGCGGGAGCCTTTGCACACCCTGGTCCGCTGGGACGGCTCGCAACTCACGATCACGCATGTACCTGTCGGCGCTCACACCTTGGTGGCCTCATGAACCCCGAAACGATCACCGCCCTCTGCGCGGCTGGCCTCGACCTCTTCGACACAGAACGTATTGTTCTCGCCGCCCTGCACGAGGACTTCCGCTACGGCCCCGACATCACCAGCGAGGCAACCGTCGGCGGCAAGGAGATCACCGTCGAGGTGGTCGCCCGCGAACCCGGCGTCCTATCGGGTATCCCCGTCGCCCTAGCCACCCTCGACCTCGCATCTCAGCCGCGGCCGAGCATGATCGTGGGCAGTTCGGACCGCATAGAGGTCCGAACTGCCCACGATCATCATTCGATGGCGCTGCGTGGCGACGGGGAGCGGGTATCCCGGGGGGATGTCGTGCTGCGGGTTAAGGGGCAGGCGTCATTGATCCTGGGGGCGGAGCGGACGGTGCTGA
>JBEKHI010000247.1:0-12552 GCA_050012355.1 Streptosporangiaceae bacterium
CAACGATAACGCAAGATTGCTACCGCGTTGCTATCGATGATAGCGTTTAATTGATTCCATCGATATCAGGAGGATGGGCAATGATCGTCATCACCGGCGCCACCGGCCAGCTTGGTTCCCTGATAGTCGCTGCGCTGCTCGAGCGCGTCCCCGCCGCGGAGGTGGGCATCAGTGTCCGCGACCCCGGCCGGGCCGCCGACCTCGCCGCGCTCGGCGTCCGGGTGCGGCGCGGCGATTTCAGCGAGCCGCACCCTGGCCGACGCGTTCGAGGGTGCCACGCAGGTACTCATCGTCTCGGCGAACGAGCTTGGCGAGAAAGCGGTCGGCGCGCACGCAGCCGCGATCGACGCTGCGCGGGCCGCCGGAGCTGAGCGCATCCTCTACACCACCCACCAGGGTGCCGGCGCCGATTCGTTCGTCGCGCCTGCCGACGGGCCCGTCTCGTTGACCACGCCCTCCGACCTCGCCGACGAATGGGCCGCCGGACTTGCCGCGCACGGCGCGCCCGAGGCGCTGGCGACGATGATGCTTGGCATGTTCCGCGCAGCGTGGCGCGGCGAGTTCTCCGCCACCAGCCCAGCTCTTGGTGACCTACTCGGGCGTCCTGCCACGGCGCTCAGTTCGTTCCTAGAAGGAGTCGCCGCCGCGACATAGCGGGGTCAGTGGCTACCAGATGCGGACCCGGGTTGCAGGTTCGAGCCACAGCTCATCGGTAGCGCCAACGTCAAACGCGTCGTAGAACTCGTCGAGGTTCCGTACGATCTGGTTGCAACGGAATTCGCCGGGGGAATGCCGGTCGATGATGAGCAGCCGGATGACTTCCTCGTCCCGAGCCTTGTGCTGCCAGGTACGAGCCCACGACATGAAGAACCGCTGGCCGCCGGTCAGACCGTCGATCACCGGTGCCTCCCCGCCGTGCAACGACACCTGATAGGCCTTCCACGCGATGCCCAGGCCTCCAAGGTCCCCGATGTTCTCCCCGATCGTCAGCGCTCCGTTCACATGCTGGTCAGGGGCCTGCTTCGGTGCCAGGCCGTCGTACTGCTCGACCAGTGACCGGGTCCGGGTTTCGAACGCCTGCCGGTCCGTCGCGCTCCACCAGTCGGTGAGCCTGCCGTCACCGTCGTACTTGGAACCCTGGTCGTCGAAGCCGTGGCCGATCTCATGACCGATGACCGCGCCGATCGCTCCGTAGTTGGCCGCATCGTCGCGGTCGGGATTGAAGAACGGATCCTGCAAGATCGCAGCCGGGAACACGATCTCGTTCATCCCCGAGTTGTAGTAAGCGTTGACCGTCTGGGGGGTCATGTGCCACTCATCGCGGTCGACCGGTTTACCGATCTTGTTCAACTGCCGGTCGAACTCGAAAGCATGAGCCGCCCGCACGTTGGCCATGAGATCCGCCGGGTCGATCCTGAGACCGGAGTAGTCCCGCCAGCTATCCGGGTAGCCGATCTTGGGGGTGAACTTCCCGAGCTTGTCCAAGGCCCGCCGACGGGTGTCTGCCCCCATCCATTCAAGCTCGCTGATGCTCTGGCGGTAGGCCTCGAGAAGGTTGGCCACCAAGACATCCATCCGCTCCCGGGCCCCGGGTGGAAAGTGCCGGCCGACGTAGGCTAGGCCGACAGCTTCCCCCATCGCCCGCTCGACCAGCGAGACACCCCGCTTCCAGCGCTCACGCAGCTGGGGGGTGCCGCTCAAGATGCGGCCGTAAAAGTCGAAATTCTCCTGGACGAACGCCTTGGACAGATAGCCGGCAGCGCCGTGGATCACCTGCCAGCACAGCCAGTCCCGCCAGGCCGGAACGTGCTCGTCGGTGAGCAACGAGGCCAGTCCGGCACTGAAGCTCGGCTGACGAAGCACGATCTCGTCGAAGGCGCCGACGGGCGGGTCCAGGGCAGCCAGCCACCTCTGTAGGTCCGGCCCCTCAGACAACACGCCGTTCCAGGTGAACAGGTTGTAAGTCTTATCGCGGTCGCGGTTCGCGACGTTGTCCCAGTGGTGCCCGGCCACCGCCGTCTCCAGCGCGAGCACCCGTCTGGCTGCCCGATCGGCGTCCGGCAACCCGGCCAGCTCGAACATCCGCCGCACATGAGCGACGAACGCGTCGCGGACGCCAGCGAACCGCTCCTCGCGGTAGTAGCTCTCGTCCGGCAGCGAGATAGCACCCTGCTCGAAAAACACCAGGTAACGCTCCGGGTTGCCAGGGTCGGTGTCAACAAAGAGCCGGTACAGGCCCCCGATTCCCAGTCGCTCCAGTCGCCCGAGCGTCTCCAGCAGCTCCGGTATGGAGCTGACGGCTCGAGCTGCCGCGAGCGTCTGGCTGATGGGTTGCGAGCCGAGCAGCTCTGCTCGGTCGGCGTCCATGAAACTGGCGTACAGGTCGCCGAACTTCCGCTCCTGGCTGCCTTCTGGCGCCGACGCGGCCTCTTCCACGATCTCGCGCACCGCGTTCTCAGCCTCGTCAGCCAGCATCTGGAACGTGCTGGCGCGCGCTCGGTCGGCGGGGATCGTGGTCCGCGCGAGCCACCGGCCGTTGACGTGCCGGAACAGGTCGTCTTGCGGGCGGATGCCTGGATCCAGCTCGTCGATGGGGATACCGGATGAGAGCGTCATGCGCTCTAGCGTAGGACCAGCGGCGGCCAGGACCCCGAACCGGATAGGTCCCGCCGCTCGCTGAACTGGCAGGGAGACACACTGAGGCTAGCGAAGAGCGCCAGGGAGGGTGCAGTTGGCGGGGAATGAGAGCCAAGGGTACGGCTCGGTGCGGCTTGTTTCGGCCGCCGGCCGCTGGGTCCTGGCGGTGGCGGTGCTGGGCGACTCGATGATTTTGCTGGAGGCGACGGTTGTCAACGTGGCGTTGCCGACGATCGGCCGTAATCTTGGCGCGGGCGTCGCCGGGTTGCAGTGGACGCTGAACAGCTATGTGCTTACGCTCGCGGCGCTTGTCTTGGTGTGCGGTTCGCTCAGCGATATCTACGGCCGACGTCGCATATTCATCCTGGGGACGGTGGTCTTCGTGGCCGCTTCGGCGCTCTGCGCGGCCGCCCCGACGATCGGGCTGCTCGTCGCCGCCCGGTTCGTTCAGGGGATCGGGGGGGCTCTCCTGACACCAGGGAGCCTCGCGATTATCGAGGCGGTCTTCCATCCCGATGATCGCACCCGGGCGATCGGTGCGTGGGCAGGTCTGGGTGCGGTCGCGGGCGCGATCGGCCCCACCGTCGGCGGGTACCTGACCGACGCGGTGTCGTGGCGCGCGGTCTTCCTGATCAATATTCCGCTGGGGATTTTCGTCGTCGTAGCCGCGGTTCGCCATGTACCAGAGACCAGGGACCCGACGCACGCTGGCGGCCTGGATCTGCGCGGCGCCGCGCTCGCCACGCTGGCCATCGCAAGCGTGTGCTTTGCGCTGATCGAGGCGTCCGGAGGCCTGACACCAGCGGTGATCGCCGCCTCGGCCATCGGCCTGGCCGCCGCAGTTGGTTTTGTCGCCGTTGAGCGGCGGGCCAGCCACCCTATGCTTCCGCTGGAGTTGTTCCGCTCCCGCCAATTCGCCAGCGCCAACCTGCTCGCGCTGGTCGCCTACGTAGCGCTCGGTGGCGTGATCTTCCTGTTCGTCGCGTTCCTGCAGGTCACGATGGGCTATAGCGCACTTCAAGCCGGTGCCGCCACACTGCCGATTACCTTGCTGCTCTTGACCCTCTCCACCCCATCAGGGGCGATCGCCCAGCGAATCGGCCCGCGGATCCCGCTGACCGTCGGAGCTGTCCTGACCGGTGCGGGACTGTTGCTGATGGCGCAGATCCACCCCGATGACGGGTACCTCTCTGCGGTGTTGCCCTCGCTAATCGTATTCGGGGTCGGTCTCGGCGCGCTGATCGCCCCGATCACCGCGACGGTCCTGGCGAGCGTCGATTCACGGCACTCCGGCATCGCCTCCGCCGTTAACAACGCGCTCTCGCGTCTCGGTCAAATGATCGCGGTTGCCGCCCTTCCCCTTGCCGCGGGACTTTCCGGCTCCGCCTTCGAGGACCCTGCCAGGATGGCAGCCGGCTTCCCGGTCGCCATGACCGTTGCCGCGGGGGCGTCTTTCGCGGCCGCACTGCTCGCCTGGACCACGATCAGCAACGACGTCCTGAGCCGATCCGGTACGGACAGCCAGCAAGTGCCAAAGGAACTCCCGCCGTCCCTCAAGCGACACTGCCCGGTGGCCGGCACCCCGCTTGCCGCGTCCCTGAATTCCCCGCCTCGTTCCCGCCCGCCGACGGCCAAGGAGCCGTGAGCACACCCGGCTCCCTTCGCCGCGACCCCTCCTCGGCCGGGGATAAGCAGTCGTCCGCCAAGATCTGGGTACCGTATGCAGCCCAGTAGTTCTCGAACGCGTCCCCGTCGCTGATGGTTCCAGGGGAGGCGAGTTTCGTGTCCGAAGCTGTCGGGCAGTCGTACATCCAGTCGTAGTAGTGGGTCACATCCCCTATGCCCCCGGACACGCCAGGTCCCTCGACGTATGTGTAGTTGAAATCCACAGACGAGTTAGCGAGTCGCGGGTAGTACCATCCGCCGCTGATGAGTTCTTCGGTCCGCTCCAGGATCCATTCGGCGGTGCCGTCGGAGCAGGACGTGTGGTCGTAGTCGAAGTATGCTACGTAGCCAGTTGTCTCATCGGTGATGTAGTAATACGGATCACCGCAATCGTTGGGGACATAGATCTCGGAATAGATCTCGTCTCCCGCGCTGGCAGACGTGAGCTTTATCTGGTCGATTCCGTTGTTGGGCCATACGATTTCCCACCATAGGTAGATGTTCTGCTCGTCCCTGTCGTTGCATGCATCGGCCTCGGAGCCATCCTGTACGAGCGGGTATCCGCTGGAATCTCCTTGCCCGATCCCTACCCACTGTGACGAACGGTGAGGGGGTTGAAGCCCTTCGCCGGAGTTATCGCGACTGCGTTGATCCCGTTACCGCAAGCGCGGGTTGCCGTCGAGCCGGGCAGTGTGTCAGGGTTCACCGCCGCGCTGGCAGCGGGAACCGTCAGCAAGCCGACGGCCAGCCCCGCCACGCACAGCAGTGCGCCAACTAGCCTGCCACGGTAGCGTCTCGTGAGAATCACTCGCCGTATCTCCTTCCCATCAGGGAGACCGAATGTTCTCTTATGTCGGCCTATCGAGATACGTATCGCGAGCTGCTGGTGAATCGCTGGTGACGCGCTGGCGAGGACGGGATTCGGGGTAGCTCAGTAGCAACTGTCGCCGCTGCCCCTGGGCGCGCGGCAGCGGAGCGTTCCTGGTGAGTGCCGCACCAACCAGCTGCTAGCGCATCATGGTGGAAACCCGCCGTCGGCCGGCGACGGTGCGTTTCCACCATAATCGCGCGGGGCTGGCAAGTCCTGCGATCATGACCGCGGCACGCCGCTTGGCATATCCCGGCACGAAAGTCACGCACCGGACCCGACACCCACTAGTGTGGGCAGCACGGGATTACCGGCGCTTCCGTGAGAAGGCGGGCGGAGCGGTGGCAGGTGCGGGACTGCGGCTAGAGGTCCGGGACTTCGCGGGCCTGACCTCGTGGCGGTGGGTGCTCACTGATTCCGGTGGCGCGCTCGTTGCCGAACACGAGGTACGGCTTGATTCCGCGTGCTGGCAGTTCGAGGCGTTCACCGACCTGCTCGGCTACCTGTCGTGGCACGTGGCGCCTAGTCGGCAGCGGCAGGACACGGACCGGATAGCTGATGAGCTCGGTCGGTGGATCGGGGCCGAGGTGCTCGGGGCGATCTCCGGCAAACTGGCGGCGGCTCGTCCCGGCCCGGTGCGGGTCATCATGCCGGACCAGGCCCTCGCGTTGGCGTTCCGGCCGTTGGAGCTCGCGCACGCGGGCGGCAGGCCCCTCGCGGTCCAGGGAATCACGCTGATCATGGACCCAGGAGCCAGTAGCGAGGGATGCGCAGTCCCCGTTGGTGACCGACTGCGGGTTCTCGGCCTGTTCAGCCTGCCGGAGGGCGGCCGGGCGCTGAACCTGCGGCGGGAAAGAGACTCACTCGTCCAGTGGGCCCATCGCGTCACCGCCGCTGGGAAGGCCGTCGGTGTCCGTGTTCTGCAATATGGAGTGACCCGGGAGCGCCTGCGCGACGTGCTGGCAGAGGCCGAAGGGTGGGACGTCATCCACATTTCCGGGCATGGCGCCCCCGGCGAACTGCTGCTGGAGACGGCAGCGGGCAAGCCAGACCCGGTGAGCGCGGCCGACCTCGCGGACATGCTCGACCTGGCCCGCGAGCGGGTCAAGCTGGTGACGGTCTCCGCGTGCTGGTCCGCGGCGCCGACGGTGGCGGAGCACCGCCGCCTGCTCGGCCTTCCAGCACAAGATCAGCACCGCCAGGCAGAGCCTGACATCACCAGCGCGCAGTCGGGGGCGCTTGCTACCGAGCTGGTCGCCAGGCTCAACTGCGCCGTGCTCGCGATGCGCTACCCAGTGACCGACGACTTCGCCATCGCTCTCAGCGGGCAGCTGTACGAACTCCTGGGCGAGGGGGGATACCCGCTGTCCCGCGCGGTGGGTATCGCGCTGGAGCGACTCGCCGTTGAGCACCCGGCGCTGTCGGTCACGACACCCGCGTTGTTCGGCCCGCTCGCGGCTGACGTGCGACTCGCCGCGCCGCCGCGGCCCCAGCCGGCCAGTCACGACGTGGCCAGTCACGACGCGGCCACTGTGAAGATGGCTGGTTTCCCGCACCAGCCGGAGCGCTTCGTAGGCCGGACCGGCGTGATGGCGCGCGCCAGCGCGGCACTTGCCACCCAGAGCGGGATCCCTGGAGTGCTGCTGCGCGGCATGCCGGGCGGCGGTAAGACCGCGTGTGCGCTGGAGCTCGCCTATAGCCACGAGCATGCCTTCGACGGGCTTGTCTTCTACAAGGCTCCCGACGAGGGCAGCGCGATCGACGGGGCGCTTGCCGACTTCGCGCTCACCTTGGAACGGTTCATCGAGGGCTTCCAGATCGCTCACCTGCTCGCCAGTCCGGACAGCCTAGCCAGCGTCCTTCCCCAGCTCAGCGAGCTGATGAGCCGTTGCCGACTGCTGCTTGTCATTGACAACATCGAGTCGCTGCTCAGCCCGGAGGGCCAGTGGGCGGACGCCCGATGGGGGCAGGTCATCGGCGCGCTGGCCGGGCACGGCGGCCAAGGCCGGGTGGTCCTGACTAGCCGACGCGAAGCAGCGGGGCTAACCGGGCTGCGGATGGAAGTGGTAGATGCGCTGTCGCCGGACGAGGCGCTGCTGCTATCGCGTGATCTCCCCGGCCTTCGCGCGCTCATCCGGGGCAAGGTGCCCGGGATCGAGCCAGCTATCGCGAAGGGTCTCGCGCGCCGTGCCCTGGAGGCGGCACAGGGGCACCCGAAGCTGATGGAGCTGGCGGACGGGCAAGTGTCGCATCCTGACCGGCTCAGGCTGCTCCTCGATGCTGGCGACCAGGCATGGCGAAAACAAGGTGGGTTGCCAGCAGGCTTCTTCGACTCGGGGGAGAGCCACGCGACCGGTGACAGCTACCTGCACGTGCTCGGAACCTGGACGAAGGTCGTTACCGGGACGCTGATGCGAACCGAACAGGCACTGTTCTGGCTCCTGTGTTGCCTAGAGGAACCCGACCGGCAGCGCTCCGTCGTGAATTCCATCTGGGCCAGCCTATGGGACCGGCTTGGGGAAGACGGGCAGCCTACCGATCCGGGACAGTCGCTGGTCGCCATCATGGCCTGCGGCCTAGTCGCCGGCGGTGCGAGTGACGAGTCCTACGCCATCCACCCGGGAGCATCGGCCGCTGGACGAGACGACGCGGGGAGGCATTTCCAGGACGCGGTCGATGCCGAGGCCGCTATCTTCTGGGCCGCCTCTTACAAGGGCGCGTCGTGGGAGGAAGAGGGCGACCGGGTGGACACCCGGCTGCTGGTGCGCGCCGGTCTAGCCGCGGCGCCCTACCTCATGCGCCAGGGGAACTGGAATGACGCCGGCTTCCTGCTGGAGCGGGCCTTTAACCGGTATCCGTCGAGGGCGAACGCGGCCGCGGTGCTGCCGGCCGTCCAGCGGATCATCGAGCACACCCCAGATGTTGGCGGCTTGCTCGGCAGCGTGCTGCGAGTCATCGCCCCGGCCGCCGCGGAATCCCACCTGCGTACCTTCCTGGACAGCGTCCTGAGTGCCGGCAACTACCGGGCCGCATCCGTGGCCGCCGGCCAGCTGTTTGCCGTGTGCATGGACAGCGGGCGACTGGAGGAGGCCCTCCTTCTCACCGGGCAGGCCCTCGGCTACGCTCGGCAGGCCGGCCTGGGTCCGTGGTCTGAGCTCGGCGAAGAGGTGCGTCGGCTCCAAGTGCTTAACGAGATGGGCGACGCCCGCCAGGTCCTCGCCGAGGTCGGCGTGCTGCGTGATCGCATGAATGCCCTGCCCCCCGCCCAGTACCCGGCCGAGACGACTGCTCCGTGGGGCGTGAGGGAGGCGCTACTTCACGTCGGCCGTCACGCGGCCGACCAGCTTGAGCAATGGGAGGACTCGCTCAGCTTCAACTCCGCGTGCGTCGCCAGCCAGCGCGACCGTCGGGCACCCGACACCGACATTGCCATGACCAGGTACAACGAGTACGTGCCGTTGCTCGCTCTCCAACGCCGCGATGAGGCGGTCAGCGTTCTATTGCACTGCCGCCAGGTCTTCGCGGATGCCCGTGACGCCAGGATGCTCGGGAAGATCCTTACCTCCCTCGCCCGCATCGACCATGAGCGCGGCCACGGGGACGCTGCCATCCGCCTCCAGCTCGACGCCCTCAGCTACAGCTTCCTTGCCGGGGACGTGACTGACATCGCGAACGGCTACCACAACCTCGGCATCCTCCTGGACGTACACGCCCGCCAGCCCGCTCCCGCGCTCGCCAGCCACCTCGCCGCGGCCCTCATCTGTGCCCTGACCGGCATCGCCGGGACGGACCACTCGATTCACAGCGCGAAGATCACCCTGCGCGCGCACGGCTCCGCCGCCGTCCCGCCAGTCAATGTGGCGGACCTATGCCGTCGGGTCGGCGAGATTCCTGGCACCGATTTGCCCGGCCTCCTCGCGAAGCTCTCGCCTGACCCGGAGACCGCCGACAACGCCCTGGGCGAAATCATCAAGGCAGCCCGGCGGCTCGCGGGAAGGGATGGGAATCCGGGATAGCGCGGGCGGCTACGGTGTCGTGGTCAGAGCCACCGGCTTGACGGTCGCCGTCGGCGCAGCCGTTGGAGATGGTGTGAGTACCGGTACGTACGTCGGTCCGCTCGTGGCGATGAAGAACAAGACCGCGCCCGCGATCACGAGCAGGCCGCCGGCCAGCGTGAACCAGCGCGACCGGCGCAGGTCCGCCTCAATCCGCCAGACATGGGCCAGGGCCAGCAGCCACCGGACATACGGGGCCGCCCGCGCCGTGTTCGCCTCCGCCCGGCTCAGCTGGCGGTTGATCACCTGGCGTCGCGCGGAATCCTTCTCGGCCGCGACCTGCCGTGCTAGGTCGACGGCTACCTCCTGGTGCAGCAGCAGGGCGTCCACCTGCGTCGCCACTACGCCGAAGAACTGCGCGGGCTCCGCCTCGATCACCCGCCGCAGCCCGGCCAGCGCCGGTGACCGCAATATCTGGGGCGTCGTCAGCCGCGGCGACAGGACCTTGCTGGTGAACCAGATCGCCAGCCCTACCCCGGCGAGCGCCACGGCCAGACCGGCCCCCGCGAGGAAGGCGTGCGCGGTGCCGTGCACCTGGCCGACCGCGACCAGCGGGCCGCCGCTGATGAGCGCCGCGCCCACTGCCCCCTCCGCCGCGAGCGTCCACTTCGCCGCCGCCCGTAGGTCATCGACCGCTTCCAGCGGTGACGGCAGCCCTTCGAACGCGTTCCCCGCCCCAGAGCTCCCCGGAAGAGTCGCCATCAGGCGTCCCTGTACAGCGCCTTCGAATCCGGATCATCGCTACCCGGCCAGTCCGGCAGGTCCTCGTAGGGCAGCCAGCGGGCCCCGTCGGAGACGAAGAGCTCACCAGCGTCGTTGACCCATGCCTTCTCCACCCGGGGATCCGGCGGCTGAGAATTTGTCATGCCCGAAGTATCGCACCGCCGCAAACACCTCAAAATCCTTGGTGGCCGGACGGACCATGCCGCTCGTCGTTATGTATAAATTTTGTTCATAACGACGAGCGGCATGGTCACCTGAGCCAGGATGTTCCTGTCGCCGTTGCCGCGTCTCGCGGTGCGCGCTACCGTCCGGGCATGGCCCGATTCCATGGCATCCGGTGGCGTCCGCCCGCGCCCCGCTTTCCCTCTCCGCCGCGGGATGGCGAGCGGACTCTGCCGCCGCTGGAGTTTCTGAAGCTGCCCGGAACCGGGCCGGAACACATCACGATCGACCAACAGGGTCGCTTGCTCACCGGCCTGGCCGATGGCTGGATCGTCCGCGTTGACCCGGCTGACGGCCACGCGGAGCGACTGGTCAGCACCGGGGGGCGCCCGCTCGGCATGGAGATCGCCCCCGACGGCGCCCTCATCGTCTGCGACGCCGAACGCGGGCTCCTGCGCATCGAGTCCGCGCACGTTCAGGTCCTGGCCGACGTGCCGTTCGCGAGCTGTCCCGCGATCGACTCGGACGGCACCATTTACTTCAGCCAGTCCTCGCGCCGGTACGGCCTGGACCAGTACCTGGGTGACCTGCTGGAACACTCCGGCACCGGCCGGGTGCTGCGATGGCGGGACGGCCAGGTGGACGTGATCGCCGACGGCCTGCAGTTCGCGAACGGACTGCTCCTGCTGCCCGGTGGCACCGCTCTGGCCGTGGCCGAGACGGCCGCCTACCGGATCACCCGCGTCCCGCTCGACAGCGGTCGGCCCGAGCCCCTGATCGACGCCCTCCCTGGCTTTCCCGACAACCTCACCGCTGGTGACGATGGGCTGATCTGGATCGGCATGGCGAGTACTAGGGACAGCACGCTGGACCTGCTCCTGCCGCGCCCGCCGTGGCTGCGGGCCGCGCTATGGTCCCTGCCGGATCGCCTGCGGCCCGGCCCGAAGGACATTGCCTGGGCGCTCGCTGTTGACCGAACGGGCGTGGTGGTGCGCGACCTGCACGCGTGGGACACCGGATTCCACGAGGTTACGGCCGCCCGCCAGCACTCCGGCAAGCTCTACCTCGCCAGCATCGCCGAACCGCACCTCGCCGTGGCAAACCTTAATCGAACGGCACCCGGTCCGGCCGTTATGAAATGGCAGGGTGACGGCGGCGATCCGGAGGCTAAAATCTGCCTGGGCAGCGCCGAGCCGGAAGAGCAAGGAGCGTTATGCAGGAGACATTCTCACAGCAGTACTGCACGCTCGAGCCTTGCGGCGCTGGCGGCTATGTAGTAACAGGCGCGCGAATGCACAACTGCCTGATCAAGGTCGCCGGCGGCGAACTGACAATGATCCAGGCACCCTCGATCCGGGTGGCCAAGGTGCCCGTCCCGTCGGTGCGGATAGTCACGCCGGACGCTATGGCCAAGATCGGCACCTCAGTCCTGCTCCAATTGGACGGCAAGCTGTTGAATGTGGACTTCGGCATGGTGTATCGCCGCCAGCAGGCCCGTGCCAGAAAGCGCAGATCGCCCGCCGCGGAGTTCGCGCGTAACCTCTTCGCCTTCAGGAACTTCACAACCTTGCCCAAGGGCATCCCCCTGGCTAGGGAACTTGCCCGTGAGTTCACCGCGGCGCTTATCGCCGCGGGCGCCACCGACAAGGCCAGGACGGGCAACGCGTAAAACCATTGGCGACGTGGGTGGTCATCCCGCGATAATGGCCGACGTGGAGGAGGTCGAGGTCGTCGTCGCCCATCACGATTGCGCGACCCTGCGCGTCGGCGACGTCTTCCTGAAGATCGACGCTGATCAGACGCGCACCGACGTCGAGGTCGAGGCGATGGCCAGGGCGCCGGTCCCGACTCCGGAGATCCTGTGGCGGAAGCCGCCCGTGCTCGCGCTCGCCGCCCTTCCGGGGACGGCACTCGGCCGTCTCGGCGAGCCTTCGACCGCGTCGGCGGCGGCGTGGGCCGGGGCGGGCGCCGCCGTCCGGATGCTGCACGACGCGCCGCTGCCGCCATGGCCCGGCCGGAGCCTCGGCGAGATCGCATCGCACCTCGACAGCGAATGCGAGTGGCTCGTCGGGAACAGCGTCCTTCCCGCCGACCTGGTTGCGCGTAACCGCCAGGTTGCCGAGGCTGCGCTCCGGCCATGGACACCGGTGTTCACGCACGGCGACCTGCAGGTCGCCCACGTGTTCGTCGACGGTGACGAGATCACCGGTGTGATCGACTGGTCCGAGGCGGGCCAGGGCGATGCCCTGTACGACCTCGCCAGCTTGACGCTCGGACACCAGGAGCACCTCGGCGACGTAGTCGCCGGCTACGGCACCGACGTCGACCTCGACGTGATCCGCGCGTGGTGGTCGTTGCGAAGCCTGCGGGCGGCCCGCTGGCTGATCGAGCACGGCTTCGACCCGTCCTCGCCAGGCTGCGAGTTCGACGTGCTGAGATCCC
>JBEKHI010000248.1:0-13136 GCA_050012355.1 Streptosporangiaceae bacterium
CGACGGCCAGACCAGGGCCCTAGCCGAAAAGCAGCCGCTGGCCGTCCCCGTCCTCACCGTCGACTCCATCAGCGCCCCGTTCACCGAGCAGACCTTCCGCCAGGTAACCGCGGGCAAGGTCAGCTCGGTGCGACTTGAGGGAGTCGGGCACCTGGTCGCGCAGGAAGCCCCCGAGGCACTCTCCGCCGCCATCCTGGAATTCACGGAGCACGTCGACAACGACTAGGCAAAGGCCGACCGCCGGAAACAGCCGATCACCCGCAAGCGTCCGCGAACGGGTGACGGTCGGACCTGCGCTCAGCCACCCAAGGTGGCGGTCTTGTAGAGGGCCTGGGCAGTTGCGCCGAGCATCGCTGAGTATGACACCGAGGGAGTGAGCCCGCCTTGTTCGTATCCGCCGATCAGGCCGATGATCACGCCTTGGCCGGTCGCGGCGCTCACGTCGGTGAGGAACGGCCCGCCGCTCGTCCCGTCGGGGTAGCCGCCGCAGTCGAACTGGAGCTGCGCCGAGCTGAAGATCTTGGTCCAGTTCGTGCATTCCACCGGCTCGCTGGCACCGTCGGGGTAGCCGATGACCTGGACGGGGGCGGGCGTTGCGGGGCTGGTCCCGAGCTCCTCGGCGCCGGTGATGTCCTCGATAGGCGCTCCCTCGGAGGGGTCCGACACGGTGATGAAAGCGAAGTCGTCGTCGGGGTTCTCCGACGACTGCCAGGCCGAGTCCGTGTAGACGTGCGTGACCGTCCAGACCCCGTAGGGTGATGTGCCGTCGTGGTAATCGGGAACGAACACAATCGCCCCGGCGAGGTTGGTCACGCAGTGCGCCGCGGTCAGGACTAGGTCGCCAGCGGGAGAGTTCACCACGCTTGCGGAGCAGAAGTGCGTGCGGAGTTTACCGTCGCTGGTGGTGAACAGCGCTCCGATGGCGGCGGTACCGGTGAAGGACTGGCCGGTCGCGGAAGCATCGGTCACACGATTTATCAGGTGCCTGACTTTGGTGATGACGCCGGTAGCCGCGCCAGTCGCCGGCGCCACGGCCGTCGTCAGCGCGATCAGGCCGGTTAGCGCCATGAAACCGCCGCGCGCGCTCAGCCAGCGCAGTCCGCTCGGGTACCGGAGCAACGTCTACCTCCCGAATAGCCCATCGATGCTTGATTGTGATGGGCGAAACGGAAAGTTTTTAGAGTAGATGCTGGAAGGTTCCTGTGGGATGACCCGCGTTTACCAGAGTTCAGCGTTCTCGAAGTTTCAGTAGCGGCTCAGACAGTCCAGGCCGAGCCGGCGCATGCTAGAAACTAGAAACCGGTAAAACGGGCAGCTACTCCCAGGTCCAGTGGTGATAGTTGTGGTGCTAACGGTGCAGGTATTGCTGGTGTGATCCCCTGACTGATGCTCCGTTGCTGGTGGGTGCCGCATTACCCAGGTTCTGGCCGGAAAGTCCTCCACCTCGGCTGGTCGCGGCAGCCGACCCGAACCCGCTGACGGCCAGCTGACTTCTCCCGGCTTAGTGCACATTTCCCATCCGTAATGCCCGGATATGCCCGGCAGCCAGGGTGTACCAACCCGGGAGAAGATGCCTCCGGACAGCGCCGCCCCGGCAGCGGCACGCCACCACCCGCAGCCCGCGCCACTTTCACGCCACCGCGACCATCCCCCCGGACGAGGCAGGCTTTTCTTGGTAGTGCAGCACCCACCAGCAACGCTCCGCTGTCGCGCACCGGCTGAGGGAGGGACTTCCCGGTCAGCACGATTGGATGACATGGGACACACGACATGAAGAGAATCGTTCGTCCTCGCCCAACTGTCCTTGGGGCGCAGAGGCTAACGCTAGGTCTGTGAGACTCTCTCGTGATCCTTCCGCCATAAGCTCATCCGCCTTACGCGCCGCGTCATCGAATATCTCGTCAAGGTCGTCGGGGCCGCTGCCAGGACGCAACAGACAGCCCTCTAGCAGAAACGGCGCGAAGACACGGAACAGCCGCTTCCGGCATCCTGCCCGTGCCTGGCTGATCGTCTGCACCAGCACCGCACCGAGTTCGGCGGGAGCCATCTTCCCGAACTCGGCGACGTTGAACGCGATGCTGGATACTTCCCCTCGCTTGTCGACCGTGACGGTGACCATACCGTCCGGCGAACAGATCTGGGTCCCGGCGTCGCAGAGCGTGACCTGCAGCATCGGCGACCGCTGCCGCTTGCGCAGTTCGCCGGTTGCCCGCTGGATGGCGTTCGCCATGCTTCTGCTCATTCTTACCTCCGGTCAGATCTGCTGTCGGGTTCCGCCGCGGGATTGCCGATGGCGCCGATTCCGGGGATGTGCTCTGGCCTCCCGGTGGAGTCCGGCAGGCGCGGCCGGGCCCCGTACGGCGCTCCGATCGAAATATGCGGTGCGGCCCCCGGGTCGGTACCCCAGTACTCCTCCTCCTCTGGCAGGTAGGCCACCCGTTGCCGTTCCCTATCCTGCGAGCCAAGGCCCCCCAGGCCGCCCGGCGGCATCATCCGGCCGTCCGCGAGGCTGCCGGTTCCCTCGTTACCAAGAAGGCCAGCGGGGTTCGTGGTCGAGGTAGTCATGCTCTGGCTCGCCGGGGAGCCAGCCGGGCTGACTGGGCTGGTCGACCCGCCGGGCACACCGCTGAGGCCACCGGCCGACGCTCCTCCATCCGTGCCGCCGCCCGGGGCAAGCTGGGTGTTCACCGGGCCTGAGCGGACCGACGGCGGTCCGCCCGGGAGCGTGGGGACAGCGGACTGCGCGAGCACGGACCCGTCCGGGGACCGGCCCAGCGCGGACCCGGCGTCGGGCGCCTGGCGGATGGCGAGGACGGCCAGCGCGGCTCGCTTACGGGTCGACGTCTTGGCGGCACGATCAGACGTGGCGGGCGTCTCGCCTGTTTTGCCGATAGTTCCGGTAAAGGCGGTGCTGGCCGCGAGCGCGAGGGACGCCACCTCATCCTCGGCTGCGGTATCCCCGGTCGCTCCGATCGCACCGGACAGGGCAACCGGCCCGTCGGCACTGCTGGCTGCCCCTGAGAGCAGTTCGGAAGCGGGCTGGCCGGTAGTCACCGCACCGGCCGCCGCGCCGCCGTCGGCCCCGGTGGCGGCCCCGGTGGCGGCCGATGTGAGCGCGCCGAGCGACGCCGAGTTCACCGTGAGGTTTTCCGTGTCCGCAGCTGACTCCGCTAGCGGGGCGTTCGCGGACTCGCTCCCTGAGCCGAGCGCCGCAGAACCCAGCCCCGCAGAACCCAGCCCCGCAGAGCCGAGACTCGCGGCGGCCGGGGCATCGGTCGGGTCGCCAGCGCCCGCGGCTCCGGTGGCCAGCGAAGAACCGTCCGTCGACCCGCCAGCTACCGGACCGCTGCCCGCGGTACCGCCGCCCACCGCGGCGCCAGCCGCGAAGAACAGCGGGGCGTCACTCGATCCCCCGGTGCCAGCTGGTGACCCGCCGGCCGGGCCGGTAACCGCGGGACCGGCAGCTACGTTGAACAGCCCGCTGTTCGCGCCACCCCCGGTGCCGTTCGGGCCCCCGTCGACCGGACCGGTGCCTCCGGCGTGGCTACCCACACCGCCTGGGCCTCCCCGGCCGCCGGTGGCCTCACCTGGGCCGACCGTCCGCCGCTGGACGGCCGGCGTCGCCGGCCCAACGACTGGTGCCAGCGCGTTGATCGCGGAATCGTACTGGCTGACTAGCCCGCCCAGGGCAGCGTGGCCGAGCGGGTCGAGACCGCCGAAGCCGGCTGTTCCGTCCGTGAGCAGGCTCAGCCACAGGTCTTTCGCCTGCTGTTCCACGGTGGCCCACGCCTGGTCGGTGGTGAGGTCGCCATAGCTGGTGTCCTGCGGGTCGGCGATCACGGCCTGTCCGCCTGTCCCGGGTTCGGCGATGGCCTCGAGAAGCTGGACGAGCGCGCCCAGCGGGGAGTACGCCGGCTGGGCGGTCCATCCGGAGTAGGCCGACCAGAGATTGCTCAGGAACCGCGCGGCGGCGTCACCGGCCTGCTCGATCGCGTTGCTGTAGGCTACCGGGCTGCTCATCTGATCATGCAGGCTGAGCGTGATCGTCGCCAGCTTCGCGAATGTCTCCGCGACCACCTGTGCGGAACTGCCGGATATCCCGGACCCCGGGGCCGACGCGTCCCGGGCCAGGCCGCTGAGTTCCTCCGCCGCCGAGCCGAACCAGTCGGTCACGTCAGCCAGGGCGAGCCCAGCGGCATTGAAGGTGGACGGCTGCACCTGCAACGTTCCGTAGCTCCCGGCGGGCACACCGGACAGTGCGGTGGCGGGCGCCTGCTCGAACTGGTTCCAGGCGCCACCGACGGTATACAGCGCGGGATTCAGGTAGACGGCGATCGAGCCTGCCCCGCTGGTGGGCGTGGTGTCCCAGGCTGCGGTCCAGATTTGATGCGCCCCCGGGACGGTGGCGCCATCGTGGGTGATGGTCAGCCACTCCTGCCCGGACAACGCGCTGCGATCGGGGACGGCGACGCCGAGGACGGTGGCGAGGATCGTCTCCCACTGCCAGCCGGCGTAGTCAGTGTCGCTGGCCGCTGACTCTGGCGTGAAGCTCCCGGTTCCTGACAGCGGGCTGTCGGCCGCCAGCGACAGTGAATCCGACTGCTGATAGTGAGTCATGCCGCCGTCCGCGACCGTGCGCCACCGGGCATCTCAGCGGCCATCCATCCGCCTGGACTGGGCGCGGCGTGGCTCCTGGCGATCGGAACGCTCAGCGAACACGTCGTAGTCCTCCGGTTCGTCGTCCATCCCGAAGTCACGCCCGATAACGTGCGGGCCGACATCTGGATCGGTGCCCCAGACGTCCTCGTCCTCGGCGAGCCAGGTGCTCCGTTCCCGCTCCTGTTCCTGGTTGCCGGCCTGCGAGCCCATCATTCCGCCGCCGCCGGCCATGGGGCTATACATCGGGAACGCGCTCTCGCCGCTCGCCGCTGAGGTCGTGGCCTGCGTCTGTGTCGCGGTGGGCGACACGAAACGACCGGACGACACCGGTGCCGACGAGCCGGCCGTGGCCAGGGATCCGGTACCGGTGGACGTGACCAGCGGGGAGCTGGCGAGCCCGCTGCCGCTGGTGCCGCTGGTGCCACTGGTGAGGCCGTTGCCCAGCGACGAAGAGGTCAGTCCGGTACTGGTACCGGTACCGGCCACGCTGACTGGACTGCTCAGCGCGCTGACATTCGGCTCGGCCAGGACCTTTTGGCTGGCCAGGGCCTGGTGCAGTGTGGTGCTCAGCTTGTCGCTGTCGGCGAGAGCCTGGTTCAAGTCGTTGCGCAACGGCCCGGTGGCGGGAACCTGGCCACTGGCCAGCGCCGAACGGAGCTCTTTCTGTACCGCTTGATTGTCGGTGAGGGCCCGATTCAACGCGGCTGAACTCGAAGTGGTACCGCTGGTCAGCGCCTGGTTGATGGCGGACTGGGTCTTACCGGTGTCGGCCAGCGCGGACGCGAGAGTGCTGTGCAGCGGCCCGGTCGCAGGCACCTGGCCGCTGACCAGTGCCTGGGTCAGCGCGTTCTGCGTCCCGCTATTCTCGCTCGCCGCGGTCGTCAGCAGGCTCCCCTGCGCGCTGCCTCCGGACAGGGCCTGAGTCAGCGCGCTCTGCGTCTTCTCGCTCTGGCCCAGCGCGTTCTGCAACGTGTGGGCCAGCTGACTGTTCGCCGGGACCTGGCCGCTCGCCAGCGCGGACTTCAACGCGCTCTCCGTAGCGGAATTGTCGGCCAGCGCGGACTTCAACGCGGAAGTACTGTTGCCACCGGCCGCTGCCGCCTGGTTCAGCGCCTGCTCCGTATTTTTGCTGTCGGCTAGCGCGGAATTCAACGAGTCGGACAGCTTGCTGTTCGCCGGGACCTGGCCGCTGGACAGCGCGGAGTTCAAGTCGCTCTGCACGTTGCCGTTGTCGTCCAGTGCCTGCTCCACGGGCGAGGTGGTACTTCCGGTGCCGCCCGCGGCCTGGTCCAGGGCCTGCTGCGTCAGGTTGCTGTCGGCCAGTGCGTTCTGCAATGTGCCGTACAGCTGGCTGTTGGGCGATACCTGGCCGCTGGACAGCGCGGACTCCAGCGCGCTCTGGGTACCTTCGTTGTCGACCAGCGCAGACTGCACCGCGTTGGATACCGACCCGGTTGACTCCGTTGGCGAGAGAAGCGTATCTTCCGTGGCCTGGTCTTGCCCGTCATCCCCTACGCCGCTGGACGTCGCGCCGAGATCCCCGATTGCATTACCGACGCCACCGACGGCGTCACCAATATCGCTAAAGGCGTTACCGACACCACCGAACGCACTCCCGATATCACCGAAAGCATTCCCGACCGCACCCGAGAAATCATCGAACGAGTTACCGATACCGCTGAACGCGCCGCCAATATCGCTAAAGGCGTTACCGACACCACCGAACGCACCTCCGATATCACCGAAGGCATTACCGAGATCACCAGAGAAGTCGCCAAAGGCATTTCCGACATCGCCGGAGAAATCCCCGAACGCATTGCCGATTCCTCCGAAGGCGTTGCCGATACCCCCGAAGGCGCCGCCAATGTCATCGAAAGCATTTCCGAGCACACCACCAAGGTCACTGAATGCATTACCGATATCACCAAACGAATTCCCGATACCACTGAACGCACTGTCAAGATAATTACCGAGGCCGCCTAGGCCGTTGGCGTTGCTGTTGCCGCTACCGCTGGTATCGCTGATTTGATGTACCGACGGCGGACTGAGCAGCTGCAGGTTAATCATCGTGTTGTTGTATTGGTGCACCAGGGCATTTATCCCGGCCTGAGCCCCGTAATCGAGCGACTTGGCCAGCCCTTGAATCCAGAGGTTCTTGGCCGCTGTCTCCACATTAACCCAGGCTGCGTCGGTTGACAGCTGGCCGTATGGGCTATAGTTCGGGTCCATCTGCGAGTTGATATTCCAGTTTCCCGGGCTTCCTACGACCACGCCTCCGGCAATTAGCGCGGCCAGGATGGCTCCTAGCGGCGAGAATTCCAGCAGATTTGTCCAAGCAGCATAGGCGTTGTACAGCTGGTACATAAAGATGTCCGCTTGCAACCCAGCGAAATACAGCGCCTGAGAGTAGCTGGAGAACAGGTCGCTCGGCGTACCCATTGTCGCGGACACGTAATTGACCTGCTGGTATATGTTGCCCATCAGCTGCGTGAAGGCACCGCCGGCCTGGCCCTGGAACTGTGTGCTGTCGTTCCCCAAACCGGCCAGGATCCCATTGAGCGTCAGGACGGCGTTGGAATAGAACGCTTCGGCGGAGGCCAGGGACTGCACCGGTCCGGCGAACGTGCTCGGGTCGAGGCTCATGAGAGAGCCGTCAGCCTGAAACAGGCTGTCAGGCCCGGGCGTCAGCGAGCCCAATGCCTGATTCGGACGTTGCCAGAACGCTGGCCAGGGCGCGTTTGGCTGTAGCAGCTCCGGTGACAGATAAACCAGAGCATCCTTGTGCCTGTCACTCCATGTCATGCCAAAGATGTAGAATCGTCCGCTATCCCCGTCTGAGTTTTGTTCTATGCCGGTCCACCGGCCGCTGTTTACCACACTGCGGTCCGGCAGCGACAAACTCATAACGGTGTTGATGATTTCTTCCCACGTCCAGTTCTGGTACTCCTGATTGTTCGGAGAGGTTGCCGCGGTGAACGTGGTCGGCGGCGCTGAGTTCGGATCTTTGTCACCCCCGGTGCTAAAATTGATGTTCCCGTGAGTGAACTGGCCAGGGTTGGGGACGAAATCGTTGTTCGGGTTACCGGACCCATCGTCGAAATAACCGAGGAAGCCCTTAAGGGGCGGGCCTTCGCCCATGTTAGGCCCGACATAACCGGGCGCGCCGCCATTGGGGGTGTGGGTCACGGCAGTTACCCGCCCGAACTGCCACCCGAGCTACCGCCCGAGCTGCCACCAGAGCTACCGCCCGAGCTACTGGACACCGCCGGGCTGTCCACGTCGCTGATGGTGTTCTCGAAGTCCTGGAGCAGCGCGGACGCTTGCTCGGTGTTCAGGCTGTTGGTGCCTTGCATCGACTGGATCGTGGTACCGATCTCGCTGATCATGTCGGTCAGCACCTTCTTCAGCCACTGCAACTCGTCGGCGACGGTACCCCCCATCGCCTGGAGCTGAGAATTGAGCGCGTTCGCGATATTGAAGGTGCCGGTGGCGCCGTTTCCTGAACCGCCTCCTGCCATGACGGAAAATTGGTAGGTGTTGTCGCTCACCGGCGGGACAAAGATGGACCCGCCATCGATATATCCCACCCCGTTGGTCTGCTGCTCCACTTCATTGAGCAGGGTCTGCAGATTGCCTGACAGGTTCTGAAGGTAAGCGATGTTGATTGTGGTCGGTGTACCATCTGTTGACGCGGTTGCCACGGCTGCCTTCCTTACGTAAATCGTCGTCTTCCCGCACAGTCGGCTGCCCGGCCCGCTGCCTGCGGTACCGGGCGGCCGATCGGCGCCAGCTCAGGTGATCTGCTCCCACTGAAGGGCGAGATTGTTGTCCGTGGTGCCGTAATTGATCGACATTTCCTCGAGGGTGCGGGCGGACTTAGCCAGGAGGGCATTCATGTCGCCGATTTCCTGATTCCACCAGTTTTGCAGCTGCGCCCACGCGCCCTCGGAGATACCTTGCCAGCTCTGCAGGAGCGGGTTGATGACAGTCTCCAGATTCGAGATCACCATCTGGATCGATTTGTCGGCGTCCATGAGTGCGTCGTAGACGTCGTTGACCTGGCCGTAGTTGACGTGGATATAGCCATCATCGGAACTTACAGTCATCAGATTCCTCGTTCTCCGCTGATTCTCTTTCGGTTTGACTACTAGTACTAGCCAGTCTGGCTGACTATTCCGGACACGCTCACCGGAATGACTCCGGACGCCAGGTCGGTGTTGTTTTGCTCGTTCTGCAGCATCGTTTTCCATTGAGTCTCGAGCTGGTCTGCTATATTCTGCAGGCTATTCTTCAAGGCGTTGAAGTCGTCGAGCCACTGCACGACCGCGCCGTTGAGCTTCCCGCCTGCCGTGCTGACCATGGCGGCGGTGATGAGCTGGTTGTTGGAGCCCTCCACACCGCCCAAAATGCTGTTCATGTCGCCGACCGCCGTCTGGAACGCTTCCTGGGCCTGCTGCGTGATATTGAGTTGGTTCTGGGTAACATTGCCGCCACCGCTGTTACTGGGTGTTGTCACAATCTGTTCCTTTCCGGATCAGCGAGTTTGCTGGTTGCTATTACGGGTCTGCGAACGGCATCACCCCTGCAATGGCGCGAGATCGAGTGAGGGTCCGGTGGGCAGCAGCGCGAGCACGGCCGCGGGCAGCCTGGCCGCCTCGCTGGACTGGTAGCCAAGCGCCGTGACCTCGCTGGAGGTGGGTACCGGGAACTTAACCCCGTCGCTGGTCACCAGGAATAGCTCGCTTCCAGAGGCCGGCTGCGGCTGGACGAGCGCGCCGTTATCGGCCGCCACGCTGAGCAGGTTCGCGGTCGCCGCTCCGCTGCTCACTCCGGGCGCGCTGGCCGCCGGGGCTGATCCACCGGGCGAGACGGTCCAGATGAGGCTGGGCGACGCCATACCCGTGCCGGGGTAGGCCGCACACGGCACATCGCCTGCTGGCGGGAGGTAATCACGCGGTGCGCTGGCCGGCACACCCGCGCCATCGGAGAGGGACTCGTTCCCGGCGGGCGCGTCCGCGATGGCGGCGGGGCTGACCGTGACCGGCCCGGCCACGGCTCCCGGGTAGGCCGCGGCGGTGGCGCTGCTCGTCAGTTCCACCGCGGCCTGGGTAGCTGTGATCGGCGCGACGCCGCCGCGTTCGACGAGATACAGCGCAGTGGGAGTCCCCACATTATGTACCTGGAGAACTTCACCGACCCGGGTCTGCTGCGCGCCAAGCGCGGGTCCCGGGCTGCCCACTCCGGGCAGCGAGATCGGCCGCAGATCGGGGCCGGCCGGCACCGTGTCCAGCCATACCTGGCTGACCTGGGTGACCGGGGCCTGGCCGAGGCCGAGTGCCTGCGCAATCCAGGTGGCGTCTAGGCGCAGCCGCTCGCCATGCCAGAGGAGGTAGCGGCTGCCGTCGGCGGCAACCAGGACAGCCTGACCGGGCGCCACCGGCTCGGCGGGCGGGCTCGCCCCGATGACCACGGCGACGCGGGGCTGGGCACCGCTCGACCGCGCGCAAATCAGCCAGTCTCCCTGGTTGATCGCTGCCGCGGACGGCAACGCGTCCGGCGCGCCGACAATGCCCAGCGGAGTACCCTGCGGGACGCTGGCCAGGGCGGAGGCCGACACGTTCTGGACCTTCGGGCTGCCGCCAAGCAACAGCCGGGCAGATGACCAGTTCAGCACCGGCAGCAATTCCGCGCCCGTATAGATGTAGCGGGCACCGGTCTGCGGCACCACGATGAGGTCCCAGGCGGTGAGCGAGACCGCCTTGCTGGCGGCGGCCGGCTTGATCGGGGAAATCAGCGCCCAGATGAGGAATGCCGCGACGCCTAGGGCGCCGATCATCAGGCCGCCGAACGCGCCCGTCGTGGTCCGCCGCATCGGGGGCTCGAAGGCATCCGGCTCTCCGTGCACCATCGCGGAGCTGAGCCGGCCAAGCACATACGCATGCGCCTGTACCTGGTCGCGCCGGGACCTCATACGTGCACCGCCCGGGCGTAGTGGTACAGGTTAAGCACCCACAGCACCAACGGGATCAGCGCCAGTGCGGTCAGCGATTGAAGCATGTCCCCGGCCCAGCCCCAGTGCGGCAGCGACTTACGGCCAGGCGATGCCCGCTCGGCGAGGAAGAGCGCGCCGCCCGCCAGCACCAGCCCGGTGAAGATACCGGGCCAGATCTTCCCGGACGCGTCCAGACCGACGGCCACGCTCAGCACGGCCAGGCCGACGGTGGAGGGCAGGATGAGGGCCAGCCGCTGCCGGGCACTAATCAGTACCCGGGCGTGCAGCAGCATCGCGGTGGCGGCGTCGAGCGCTACCAAGTGCGCTGGCCATCCGGGGGCGACGCCCACCAGGACGAGGCAGCCAGTGGCCACCACGGCCAGGCCGCCATACAGCGCATTCTGATAGCGATCCGCGTGGCGGGTCCGTTCCACCAAGTACTGCCCCGGTAGCGGGTCGAGATCCACCTGCAACTCGTCCGGAGTAGTTGGCAGCGGATCCAGGCGCAGCCCGGCCAGCCGGAACGACAGCACCGGGATCCACCCGCTGAACGGCAGCAGCATGGCGAGTGTTATGCCGCCCGCCGCGGCGGCCGTCAGCCGGCCCGCCACCGCGAACCCCGCCGCGAGAGTGATCCAGACGGAGGCGACGGCGGTCCCGGCCAGCGCCGGCTGGCGCCTGCCGAGCGCGCCGGTCGCCGCGACCGACATCGCAACCGCGGCCGCCCCGGCCGCTAGGAGCGCGGGCCGCAACATGCCCCAGTTCAGTGCTAGCGCCACGGCGTTCCCGGCCAGGTGCGGTGCCGTTCCGTGTACGGCCGGGCCTGGCAGCCCCGTTCTGTGCCTAGCCGACGCCGCCGGAACCGCTCCGTGTCCGGCCAGCCCAGGAAGCACCGTTCCGCGTCCGGCCAACGTGGGTAGCAGGGTGAGTTCCGCCGCGGCGACGGCCGCGTACCCGATGGCCGCCGCTGCTAGGACACCCGCCGCTGACAGGTCAGTGAAGGCCCGTGCGGCCACCGCGGCCAGCACCAGCAAGACGACCGCGGTCACCGCCGCCAGGATGTCGGCGAGTGCGCTCGGTCGCCCGGCCAGCAAGGCGAGCGCGGCGGCTAGCGAGAGCGCGAGCAGGCCGGTCAGCAGTCGCTTGGATGTTTCCGGTCGCCAGCGGTCGGAGCGGCCGGAGATACCAACGGCGATGCCGTCGATGAGATCGTCGAAGTCCAGCGGCGGAAGCTGATCGGCCCGGGGCCGCAAATGCACCGTGTCACCGTCGTGCAGCCCGAGGGCGGCCACGCTCAGTTCCTCAGAAAGCGGCGGGTCACCGAGGCGTTGCAGCACCCAGCCACCGTGTTCCAGGCCGGCGTCGGCGAGGTTGCCGCCGAGATGCCCGACCATGGCCGGCAGCAGGTCGATGAGCGGCACATGTACCGGAATGGCCAGTTCCACGCTCCTGGTCGGACCGCAGATGTTGAGCCGGCACAGGTCGTCCACCCCAGCGGGCGGCCGCTCCGGGTCGGACCCGCTGTCCCCGCTGCCTTCGTCCGGTGCGAGCGCTTGAGCAACGGCGGCCATGCCGTCCGTCCCTGAACTCTCCAGGTCGGCCACGGACGGCTCGGTGGGATGCTCAAGCGAGTTGTCGCTCACGCGTTTTATACGCTCGCGACCGGCCCCCGCTTCAGCCATAGTGACGCATCGGCCCCGCGGCACGCGTATTGAAGCCATGAGGGACCTGCTCGTGATCACCCCGTCACGGGGGCGCCCGCAGCGACTGCGGACGATGCTGGACGCTTGCCTGGAACTCTCTGGACCAGGCACGGACATCGCGATCGGCTGTGACGACCACGGGACTCGCACCGGGCTGACGGGATGGACAAACCGGCTGGCTTCGCTCTACACACGGTCCGACGGGGAGCCGGTTCGCTACCGGGCGTTCGCGTCGCTCGGGGACGATCACATCCCGCGAACGCAGGACTGGGACCGCCTCCTCCTGGAGGCGATCGACCGCATGGGCGGAACCGGCATCGCCTACGGCGACGACCTGACCATGAGGGAGCAACTCGCCACCGCCCCGGTCATCTCGGCTGACATCGTGGAAGCACTGGGGTGGATGTGCGAGCCGTCCCTGCGGCACATGTACGTCGACAACGTGTGGGGCGACGTCGGTCGCGAGGCCGGATGCCTGGCTTACGTCCCCGAAGTCGTGATCGAGCACGTCCACTGGAGGGCGGGGAAGGCGCCGCCCGACCGGGTGTATGCCGAATCTAAGGCCGGGACAGCTGCCGACAAGGCGGCGTACGAGCGGTGGCGGGCGCAGCGGATGGCGGACGACGTCAAGAAGGTCCAGGCGCTACGGGAGGCGATCCGGCCATGAGGGACCTGCTCGTGATCACCCCGTCACGGGGGCGCCCGCAGCGACTGCGGACGATGCTGGACGCTTGCCTGGAACTCTCTGGACCAGGCACGGACATCGCGATCGGCTGTGACGA
>JBEKHI010000249.1:0-12485 GCA_050012355.1 Streptosporangiaceae bacterium
TTGCCGTCAGCGTCGATCAGGACATGGTCCAAGCCCAGTTCGCCGTGCACGACGGAGTACTCGGCCCGGGGTTGTACCGCCGTGGCCAGTTCGCGCAGACGGTCCTCGAGCCGTTCGCGATTGCCCGCGATCCTGCGGTCCCGCTCCGTCGCCTCGGCCACGCACCGTAGACCGAGTGCCAGCACGGCTTCCTCGCTCGTCGGCCAGTGAGACGTCCCGCCGGCGTCGATCAGGCTCACCTTGCCGGGTGCGCGGCCCCGATAGCCGCGCATCGCCGCGAGTGCCTCGCGCAGCCGGGCCAGCGTGGGTTCGCCGCGACCGGGTCGCGTTCCCGCAAGGCCAGCAGGTCCTCGCCGGGAAAGTCTTCCAGCATCGCGATGTCGGCGGGGTACTGACCACCAGTACTGCTCGCCCCATACCGAATACGAGCAGTCGCGATGACCGGATTGCGGCCCATGCGCTGGCGCCCTGATCATCTGTATATGAGCGAGACGCCTGCCTCGGCGAGGCTAAGACATGCTGTCCGGGCGATCATCCTGGCTGATGATGACCGTGTCCTGCTGTGCCGGTTCGGCTTCCCGCATCCGGCTGTGCCAGCGGGTGTAACGGTCGTATGGGCGGCCCCCGGCGGCGGCATTGAGCCTGGCGAATTGCCGCTGGCGGCCCTGCGCCGGGAGTTGCGCGAGGAGACGGGGGTCGTCATTGACGCCGACCCGCCTCACGTCTGGCACCAGGAAGTCGCCGCTCCCTGCCATGCGGACGGCTACGACGGGGTGGTCAACGACTACTTTCTTGTCCGCACCACGCGCTTTGATCCCCGCGGCGCGCTGTCCGATGATGAACTCGCCGTCGAGCACATCACGGGGATGCGATGGTGGCGGCACAGAGACATCGCCGAATACGGCGGAACCGACCTGTTCTCACCGCGTGACATCGCTACACCGCTGGCGGCGCTGATCGCCGGTGACATCCCGGACACGCCAGTGATGCTCGGCCTGTGATCTCCCTCGGCACTTACAGGAAATCAGAAGGACGTCGCGATGAACGCCGAGAATCCGGTTCAGATCGACCTGTTCGGTGTCTCCGCGACACGAACCAAAGACACGAGGCTGGCCGTTCATGGTCCGCCCCGGCATGTCTGGAGGCTACGATGTCTGCGAACTATTGTTTAGCCTATCATAGGCCAGTGGCCTTATAGTACCTTTCCTCGAACTCTTTCGGCGGCATATCACCGCAGTACGAGTGCAGCCTTCCCTCGTTATACCAGTGCACCCAGTCCATAGTGGCGACCATCACATCATCAAGACCTTGCCAGTCATTCCGGAGATCGATAAGCTCACGTTTATACAAGCTGTTCAGCGACTCCGCAGCAGCATTATCGCAGGAATCACCTTTGCTTCCGACCGACCGGACAGCATTCGCCTCGGAAAGACGCTGGGTGTACCGGATCGACGTGTACTGAACGCCCCGGTCCGAATGATGCACCAGGCCGTCGATGCTGTCGTGCCGGCGTGCCCAGATCGCCATTTCCAGTGCATCGAGCGCAAGGTCGCTGCGCAGGTGATCAGCGACCTGCCAGCCGAGAATACGGCGGGAGAACAGGTCCATCACGAACGCCGTGTACACCCAGCCGGACAGGGTGTCCACATACGTGATGTCCGCCACCCAGCGGCGGTTCGGCACCGGCGCGTCGAAGCAGCGCTCCAGCAGGTCCGACGGGCGCTCCGCGGCATCACCGGGCACCGTCGTCCGCGGCCGCCTCCGGCGCGAGGTCACGCCGCCGGCGCCCAGGTCCCGCATCAGCCGCTCCACCGTGCAGCGCGCCACGACTGTGCCGTCCCGGTTCAGCTCGATCCACACTTTCCTGGCCCCGTAAAGCTCCCGGCCTTTCTCGCCTTTCCACACCTCCATGATCTTCTCTTTCAAGACGGCATCACGGGTTTCCCGCGCCGGCGGATCAGCCTCACGCTTCTTCGCGTAGTAATACGACGACACGGGAAACTCCAGGACCGCACAGACCGGCTCGATGCCAAACCGGTCCCGGTGCGCGTCAATGAACTCGGCTAGCGCGGCAGCCTCGGGTCGAGTTCCCTCGCGAAATACGCGCTCGCGGCCTTCAGGATCTCATTCGCCCGCCGCAGCTCGCGCACTTCCCGCTCCAACTCGGTAATCCGGTGCCGGTCATCAGTGGTCGTGCCCGGCCGCGCGCCACGGTCAATATCGGCCTGCTGCAGCCACGACCGCAGCGCCTCCGGATGAACATCAAGCTGACGCGCCACCCGGGCGATCTCCCCGTGTCCCTTCCCGTCCTGCTCCCGGATCTCCCGCACCATCTTCACCGCGCGATCACGCAGCTCGTCAGGGTACTTCTTCTGTGCTGCCACGACTCTGCATCCTCCCAGGGATCAGAGCCTCCAAGAAACCCAGGGCGGTCCACCGTGACAGAGATGAAACCGCAGACCGGGCCCGGCACGCTGCCGCCCGACAGCCATGTCCATAGCCAGTGGTCGTGGGACGCGCCCGCCGGATCGATGGAGATTACCTGCCGGCGCGCGGCTGAGATCGGCCTGCCCGCGGTGGCGTTCACCGAGCACGCCGACTTCACCCCGTGGTCACTGGAACCCGGCGAGAAGATCCCCGGCGAATGGAGCCAGCTGGCCAGCGACGGCGTGCTCACCCCGCCCGCCCTCGACCTGGACGGCTACCGGGAATGCCTGTACCGCTGCAGGGAACGGTTCCCGGGCCTGCGGATCTTGTCGGGCGTCGAGCTGAGCGAACCCCACCGGCACCACGGCCAGTCCGAAGCCCTGCTGCGCGACGGCAGCTTCGACCGGATCCTGGCCTCCGTGCACTCCGCCCGGGCCGGCACCGGCTTCACCGAGGTCTCCAGCAGCTTCCGCGACCAGTCCCCCGCCCAGGTCCTGCGAGCCTACCTGGCCGAGACCGCCGCGCTGATCACCCAGTTCGATGCCTTCGAGATACTCGCCCACATTGACTACCCGGTCCGCCGCTGGCCGCAAGACGCCAGGCCCCACGACCCACGCGAGCTCCAGGACGAGTACCGGCACGTGCTGCGGACTTTGGCCAGCACCGGGAAAATCCTCGAAGTCAGCACCAGGGTGCCCCTGCACCCCCTGCTCCTCACCTGGTGGCGGCAAGAAGGCGGCCAGGCCATTACTTTCGCCAGCGATGCCCACGACCCCGCCACGCTGGCCGCCGGCTTCACCGAGGCTGCGCACATGGCCGAAGCGACCGGCTTCACCCCCACCCACGACCCCTGCGACCCCCTGGTGCCGGAACCCGATCCCGGTTCAGCGCAACGATCACCGGCAGGTTCCCCAACGAACAATTCCGCTCGCCCCAGCAAAAAGACAAAGAACGTCCTGCTTCTGCTCAGATCGGCGGATCTCGCGCGGCGGCCGCGACCAGCGCTCATCACGTTGCGCGACTGGTTCTCTTGACTGCGAGCGACCCGAACGCCGATTTTGTACTGCGGTGGTCAGCTGGCGGTCTGGGAGGTTGCGGGGTGGGTGACCGGGGCGAGGGCGGGGCGTTTGGCGGTGCGTCCGTCACCGGAGGAGCGGCCGCGTGCGTGCCGGTATGCCCAGGGGGTGACAGAGGTCGCCAGCCAGCGCAGTTCGGTCGCGGCGGTCTTCCAGGCGGGGAGGACGGGCTGCGCGGGCAGCGGGCGGGTCCAGGTGCTGTCGCTGCCGGGCAGGGCGAGAGCATGGGCCATGGCGGCGGCCAGGCGGGCGTGGCCTTGCGGGCTCAGGTGCAGCCGGTCGGCGCTCCAGAGCCGGGGGTCGGTGATGACGGCGTGAGGGAAGCCGTCGAGGAGGGTGACGCCGTGGCGGACCGCGGCGTCGCGGATGCGCGCGTTGAGGTCGAGCACCCGGGGCAGCAGCGGGCGTGCCAGCGGCATGATCTTGCCGATGTCGGGGAAGGTGATCGTGACCACGCGCGCGCCGGCTGCGGTCAGCGCGGCGAACATGTCTTCCAGGCAGCTGGCTACCTCGGCGGCGTTGAAGCGGGGGCGGATCAGGTCGTTCATCCCGGCTACCACGCTGGCCAGGTCGGGGCGCAGCTCGAGGGCGGCACCGAGCTGGGTGTCGCGGACCTGGGCGGCGAGCCGTCCGCGGACGGCGAGGTTGGCATACAGCATGCCGGGGCTGGCGGCGGCCAGCTGCTCGGCGAGACGGTCGGCCCAGCCGCGGTAGCCGCGGATCTCGTCTCCGTCGAGCAGGCCCTCGCTCTGACTGTCGCCGAGCGCGACGTACCGGGCATAACTCATCTGCTGGTTCCCTTTCCGCTCACGGGGCGGGAGGCACGCTCGCGCAGCAGCCCGGCGGTGCTCAGGCACCAGGCGTGCATCTCCCGCTCCAGGCGGCAGCCGGCCAGGCAGGTCAGGTAGGGCCCGACCCGCGCGCCGTCGCGCAGAAATGTCTCCTCGTCCAGGTCGCCGCGCATGCGCCGCAGCGCCTGCTCGAACAGGGCGAGCCGGACGGCCGCTCCGGTCGCGCGTTCCTCCAGCTGTGCGATGACCGGCGCCGGATCGACATAGTCGACAGCCTGCACCCTGACCGCCAGGTCATCGCGGATCAGCAACGGCCTGGCAGTAGCGGCCGCGAAGGCACGCAGCTCGCCGATCCCGGCAGAGGTGACGGTAAAGACCCGCTTGTCGGGGCGACCCTGCTGGATGACCTGCCGCCCCGCGATCAGCCCGCCCTTCTCGAGCTTGGCCAGTTCGGCATAGAGCTGCTGCGGCGCGGCGTACCAGAAGTTGGACACGCCGACGTCGAAGACCTTGGCGAGTTGGTAGCCGCTGTACTCTCCGTCGAGCAGCGCGGCGAGTACAGCGTGGCGCAACGCCATCGAGTGCCCTCCCCCGGTCGGCCTAACACCAGATAGTCATAGACATGAGTAATCATTAATCTGACTATAACCGTCGCCGTCTGGGTTCTGCCAGCTCGCAGTGCATGAGACTGCGCACAAGCATCATTACGGCGCCACCCGACCGCGTTGCCACCATCACCGCGCAGAGCGCCTGACGGCGGATACTTGTGCTGATTCGCATCAGGGGCGCCTGCCGCCACGGCAGCTTCCGCAGCGGTACGTAACCGGACCGGTAAGCTCCAGCGTGCGGACGGATCCGCTGGGCCGGGAAACCTGACGCGAGGCATGCCTCAGCGTGGGCAAGGCCCTGGCAACCTCAAGACGATGGTGGTGCTGTGATGGGCGTCTTGGAGAAGTTCACGCTGAACGGCCGCAAAGCCCTGGTCACCGGAGGCAACCGCGGGCTGGGGCTGGCTTTCGCCAGCGCACTCGCACAGGCCGGCGCGGACGTCGCGATCGCAGGCCGCGACATCGACCGCACGGCTCTCGCCGTGGAACAGGCGGCCGGGCAAGGGCTTCACCTGCTCCCCATCACCGCCGACATCACCGACGACGCGGACGTGCAGCGGATGACCGACGAGGCGCTCGACGGCCTGGGCGGCCTGGACATCCTGGTCAACAATGCCGGCACCTGCTTTCACAACGACTCATGGCACGCCACGGATGAGGAGTGGGCGCAGGTCTTCGATCTCAACGTCCGCGCACTGTGGAAATGCAGCCTCGCGGCCGCACGCCACATGGCCAGCTCCGGTGGCGGCTCCATCGTCAACATCGGGTCTATCTCGGGTCTGATCGTCAATAGGCCGCAGTGGCAGCACGCGTACAACGCATCGAAGGCGGCCGTGCACCACCTGACGAAATCTCTCGCGGCAGAGTGGGCCGCCGCGGGGATCCGCGTCAACGCGGTCGCTCCCGGCTACGTCAAGACGGAGATGGCACCAGTGGACCGGCCGGATCTGCGCCGCCACTGGATCGAGGACACGCCGCAGCAACGCTACGCGCTGCCCGAGGAGATCGCGCCGGCCGTCGTCTTCCTTGCCAGCGAGGCGGCGTCGTTCATCACCGGTTCAGTCATCGTAGCCGACGGCGGATACACGGCTTATTAAACGCCACCCGGCACCTCAGCCGCTGGTCGTCAGCCCAGGCATCATGACCCGCCTGCCGACGTCATAGCGCTCGCCACCGAGCCCGGCAATGACGGCACTACCGCACTAGACGGAGCAAAACCTAGACACCCGGCGTCGCCCCGCAGATCCGTTCCCGCGCACCATCACTCGCAACCACTGGTACATAGACTTCGAGCTGTGGCCGCCTGCGTACATATCAGCCTGATATGGGTTCTGCGGGGGCTTGACCATGACCTTTCACTGCGCCCAGTGCTCTCGAGAGCCTGCCGTGCTTCGTCGCCGCAATGCGGCCCTGATCACTGGCCGGACTGTCCGGGACGTGCCACAAGTACGTGCTGCCGCCAGAGTCCGCGACGGCCAGAGTCTTCCCATCGGGCGTGAAGGCCAAGGCGTTTACCTCCTGTCCTGCCGGAGGGGTCAACGGAGTGGATGTGCGGGTGTTGACATTCCACAGGTACGTGGTGCCGTTATCGGCTAGGTCGCCAGCAGCCAGGATCGTCCCGCTGGGATTCCAGGCGAGGGCTCCGATCCCCAGGCTGTTTCCCGGGTCGGGTAGCTGGGTTGGCGTGCGAGTAGCGACGTTCCACAGATAAGTGATGCCGTTATCGGCGCCGACGGCAAGAATTTGCCCGCCTGGACGCCACGCGACCGCGTTCACGCTGGACTGTCCGGGGTCAGCAAGCTGGGTGAATGTGTCAGTCCTGATGTCCCACAGGTACGTGGTGCCGTTGCTGTCGCCGATGGCGAGGACGGTCCCGTTCTGGTTCCATGACAGCGAGTACACCTCGTCGTCAGTCCCTAGGGTCTTCGACCGCACAATCTTCCGGGTATTGGTGTTCCACAGGTAGGTAGTGCCGTTGTTGTCGCCGACGGCGAGGGTGATCCCGTCTGGCTCCCATGCGACCGAGCTCACGCCCTCGCTAGACGGATCAGCGAGCGTCGTGAATGTGCGGGCGGCCATGTTCCACAGGTATGTAGTGCCATTATTATCACCGGCCGCGAGAATCGTCCCGCGTTGATTCCACGCCACCGAATTTACTCCGGTGCTTCCCGGATCCTGCAGCTTGGCGGGTTTCCCGGTGGCCATATTCCACAGATAGGTGCAGCCACGGGTCTCCTGCTCAGCGGAGTTCACGCTACCGGCCGCAAGGAATTTTCCGTTCGGGCTGAATGCCAGGAAGTAAGGGAGATACTCCGGATTCTTCAGGGCTCGCGGGGATGACCCCATTGCAGCCTCGGCGGTCACCGGGCTACCGGTGGTCCGGCTGGCCAGGGATAGTGCGGTGAGGCTGCCGCCGACAATTATCACGACCATCGCGGCCGCTGCCGCCAGAACTGCCCGTATCGGTTGCCCGCCGCCGCCTCCCGTGGCCTGGCCGTCGTTGTGCGGGATTGCCTGCAGCCGACTGGCCAGTTCTCGCGCGGTGGGGCGGGCGGCCGGGTTCTTGCTGAGCGCGGCGGACAGTATGCCGCGAAGCTGTGCCGGGACGTCAGTGAGATCGGGCTGGTGGTCGAGGATCTGGTACCACACCGTCGCCAGGCACGAGGCAGTCCCGAAGGGCTGGTGGCCGGTCGTCGCGTAGACCATGGTGCTGGCCCAGGAAAAGACGTCCGACGCGGTGGTGAGCTCGGTGTTCTCGATCTGTTCCGGCGACATGTACGCAGGGGTGCCGACCCGCAGGCCAACGGATTCATGATCCTGCCCGGAACTGACCGGACGGGCGATCCCGAAGTCGATAACCTTCGGTCCGGAGCGCGACAAGATGACGTTGGACGGCGTCAGGTCGCCGTGGATGATCCCCGCATGGTGGGCGGCGGCTATGGCGGCGACAGTGCCAGTGCACACCTGCTTCGCCTTCGCCGACGGCAGCGGCCCCGTGCGGGCGACCTGATCCAGTAGCGTCGGCCCGTCGCCGAATTCCGTTACCAGGTAGGCCGGCTCGCTTGCGGTAGCAGCCTCAATGACCCGTGCCGTGAACGGTGACCGGACCCGCTGCGCGGTAGCCGCCTCGGCGGCGAAGCGCCGTAGGAAGACCGGGTCCCGGGCGAATTCCGGCCTGATCACCTTGACCGCGACCTCGCTGCCGTGATCGTCATGGGCGAGGTACACGACGCCCATCGATCCCTCGCCAAGCCGCCGCAGGATCTTGTACTGACCGATCTGCCGCGGATCCGTAGCCTCCAGCGGCGCCTGGCGGTACGGAAAATCCGCGTTCTCCTCCTCCGGGGACAACCGCCGGATGCTCTTGGCGCGCGGCCCGCGCTGATCCCGGGTGACCTCCACCCGAACTCGCTGGCCTTCCGTGAGGCGTCCGATGCCAGACAAGGCCGAGGTGGAGTCGATGAATACGTCCGCGTTACCGTTATCCGGCGTGATGGCGCCGTATCCCCTGGCCGCGTCGAACCAGCGCACCGTGCCCTGTGCCGTCACCTCCGCCTCGTCCTCAGCGAGATCGTCGGCTAGCTCGACGTACAGCGGCGTCCCGAGCAGGTACTCGCCGTTCTCTAGTGGCCCCCGGCGCAGGAAGCGGGCCAAGAACCGCACCGGCTGCGACATCACGCAGATCTCGTTTGCCGCAGCCTCCAGATCCCGCCCGAAGTCCTCGGGCCGTCCCCCGTCGAAGACGGCTTCGCGGATCGTCGCCACGTGGGAGCCGGTCTGTACCTGCGACGCAGGGTGCCCGCGCAGGTTGCTGACTGAACCGCCTAGGACCACCAGCAGTGGCCCCGCGTAGCCGCAGAACAGCACGGTCTGGCCGTCCTGCAGCGGCTTCCAGCCCATCTCGGCCTGCCCGGCGAACCACCCGCGTTCGGCGGCCAGACCACCGACCGTGGTGCGCTGCCGAATGTACTGCTCGGCGACGGCAAGCCGGGCTGCCTGGCTGCGGTTCCGTAGAGACCGGTCCACGCCCGAACTCGCGACCTCGGCGCTGAGCAAGCCGAAATCGACCCTCAGCCTCGCCGCGAGCGTCAGCCGGGCCGGCTCATCGATTTGATCGATAATCTCAGCCAGCTTAAGTGCGGACACATAGAGCAAAGACCGCAAAGGATGCATATTGCTCTCATTGGTCATCGCTTGGCCCCCTCGCGTTTAACCGCTCAGAAGATAGTAACCAGGTTCGCAATACACTTCGCCCGTACGCCGAAAATTCACTAATGCCGCTATTAAGATCTCATGTGCTGCAAGGTGTATCACTGCCGCCGGCTCCGGATTAATTAGATTCGTCTAATGAGTAGTAAATTGGCACTCGTTACCGGCGGCTCAGCGTTGGCGGCCTCTCACCTCGTCCTGCAACCGCCGGATCAGGCATACCGATGTGCGTGATGATTAGATCCCCGGCCCGTGGCATTGGCATCCGCCTGCTCAAGGCCGACCGCGCCAACCCAGGCGACAACTTCGGCGGATATTTCCACGAGCGGCCAAGCAGGATCGATCACGGAACGTAGCCTGAACGCGATCCTGCGCCAGCGATAGATCGCCGACTCTGCGCGGCTGATGCCCGGGGAGCCGCAGCACGGTGCCAGTACGCATATCTTCCAGTTCTGTACGGATCTCGTCGTCGAGCGCGCACTCTCATCGCGGCAGATGCGCGCACCCGAGCCCCTTCACCGGGATCGACCGCGAAAGCCTTCGCAGCGCTCGGGTGTGGCGCGGGCGGTCGATCATGGGCTGGGCTTCACGTGAGGTCTTGGGGGGGTGCAGCACGATTCGCCCGTGGGCCTTGCGGCTGGCGAGGGCCCGGTAGGCATCCTGCACGGCTGTGAGTGGGTAGGTTGCGGCAATGGGGATGTGAAGATCGCCGGAAGCGGCGAGGTCAGCCAACCCGGACAGCGCGGGAAGGCCTCCGGCATCGGTCGTCCCGAGCGCCTTGACGCCCTTGTCCTGCGCGCCGCGGTAGTCGACGACGGTGTCGATCCGCTCTCGCGGCACGTTCAATGCGAGTGCGAGATCGATGTAACCGCGGCCGACCGCGTCGATGAACGCATGTGCCAAGCTCCACGAGATGGACCGGGGCGACTTCGCCGCGGAATTCCCGCTGGAGTGGGCCCTGAAGGACGTGGACCTCGCAATCAGCGCCGCTGCTGACCAGACGCCGCCGCTGCTGGCGGCGCTCTCTGCGCAGTGGCACGCCGCCGTGGCCGCCGGACACGGCCGCCAGGACATCAGCGCCGCCCGCCTGGCCCTGGCCAGCGGCAGCGCGGCGACATAGCCCACCGCTAAGGACGATCGCGGCAGGAGAAACCGCGGGCCCTCCCTCGACGCTAAACCCCCAGTCGCCTTATTGCATACAAACCCCCGCACCCCCGCCCCCGCCAACTCGCAGCTACCCGTCGGCCACACCTACCTGGCAGAGCTGTCCTTGCCCGGACGGTTCACGGTCTCGATCCCGACGAGGATGAGATCGATGCCGGCGAGGAACTGCTCGCGGTCGTCGTGTTCGCGCAGTTGCGTCCTGGCTTTGTGCACGGATGGGTACTTGGCGGGGTCGAGCTGCGCCCACTGTGCGGCGACGGTGGCGAGGAAAGTTGACCGGTCCATCTTGCTGTTGGCGAGCGCACGGGCGTTGGCGGCGTTCTGCCCGGCGACGCCGAGGATGTAGTTCATGAGCACGCCTGCGGAGTCGGACAACGCCGGTTGGGGCACGTCGAGTGCCTGCAGTTGCTCGCTCACGCTCTCGTAGATGTCCAGCAGTGCCGGCCGCCATGGCTCTCGCGTGAGCTGGGCACCGACCCAGGGGTGAGCGTCGATCGCATCGAACAGGCCAAGCGCGACGGCACGCAGCACTTGCCGGGGGTCGGCGTTGGCGACAAGGTCGGTCACGATGCGAGCGATGACGTGGTCGGTGGCCGCCGCGAGCAGGTCGTTCCTGTCCGCGACGTGGTGATATATCGCCCCGTACCCGGTGGCCAGACGCACGGTGAGCGCCCGCAAGGTCAGAGCGTCCTCACCCTCGGCGTCAAGTATCTCGATAGCGGCCTTGACGATCACGTCCCTGGACAGCGCCTCCGTGCGTCGGGGAGCCCGTTGAGCCTTGGTCGCCATGAGCTCCATTCTGCCACGAATGGATGGCCGCTCCAAACTTGTGCTAGCCTCATTGGAGTGGCGATCCATAGAGCTCGGAGGAGCACGATGACTACACCGGTTACCGTCGTCGGGGCTGGCCTCGGCGGTCTCGTCCTAGCCCGCGTCCTGCAGGTGAACGGCATCCCGGTCACGGTCTATGAAGCGGAGGCCTCGGCGGCCGCGCGTACCCAGGGCGGGTTGCTTGACATCCACCCCTGGAACGGCCAGCCAGCGCTCCAGGCGGCCGGCTTGATCGAGGAGTTCCGCGGCCTCGTCCTCCCTGGCCGGGAGTCCTACCGGGTTCTGGACCGGGCAGGGACTGTTTTGCTCGACCGACCCGACGACGGCACGGGCGAGCGTCCAGAGGTGCCGCGCGGCGAACTGCGGCAGATGCTGCTGGACTCGCTTCCGGACGGCATCGTGCAATGGGGGCGCAAGGTCAGCGGCGTGCGGGCTCTCGGCGAGCGCCGCCACGAGCTGCGCTTCGCCGACGGAGCCACCGTCGTTACGAGCTTGCTGGCCGGGGCAGACGGGGCGTGGTCACGGGTCCGGCCGGTGTTGTCCGACGCCACCCCGGAGTACGTGGGCGTCATATCCGTCGAGTACTTCTTGTTCGACGGGGACACCCGTCATCGCGCCACGGCGGAGGCGGTCGGCGCCGGGTCGTTGTTCGCGCTCGCGCCGGGCAAGGGCTTCCTGGCTTACCGGGAAAGAGGCGGCACTCTGCACGCGTACGTTCAGCTCAAGGCGCCACGGGACTGGCTCGCCGACGTGGCCGACGGTGCATCTGTGTCGGCGCGGGTCGTTGCCGAGTTCGACGGGTGGGCGCCTGAGCTTACGGCGCTGATCACCGACAGCGACACCGCGCCGGTCGTGCGCCCCCTCTACGCATTGCCGGCCGGGCACCGCTGGGCTCGGGTGCCCGGGGTGACCCTGATCGGGGATGCCGCCCACCTCGCGCCCCCGAACGGCGAAGGCGCGAACACGGCCATGCAGGACGGAGCCGAACTCGGCCAGGCCATCGCCGCGCACCCCGACGACGTCGAGGTCGCGCTGGCCGAGTACGAGCAGGCCATGCTCTCGCGTGCCGCCGCCGAAGCCGGAGGCGAGGACATCTACGGCATCATGCTCGGCGACGACGCGCCCCACAGCTGGATCGCCATGATGAACGACGCCGAGCAAGCATCGTTAGCGCGCGACACCCGGCGCCCCCGCCACCCGCACGACCGCCTGGATGACTCTTGGCGGTTTCAGAATCCGATGGCTTCGCGGAGCAGCAGGACGGTGCCGCGTCCGGGTTCGGGTTCCGCGTTGAGGATGAGCACCCGGTTGACGGCGCTGGGCTTGCCGTAGGCCTTCTGGGCGCGGTCGCTCTCTAGCGGGAGGCAGTGGTCTTCGAC
>JBEKHI010000250.1:0-12386 GCA_050012355.1 Streptosporangiaceae bacterium
GGCCGACCGCTACACCTCCTTCCTGGCCATGCCGCTGATTGCGCGAGGAACCGTGGTGGGGTGCCTGGTACTCGGCCGGACCACGGTCAGCCCGCCGTTCGGTCCCGGCGAACTGACACAGGCCGGCGAACTCGCCTCGCGGGCCGCTGTGTACATCGACAACGCGCGGTTGTACCACCGGGAGCGCCGCACCGCGCTCGCGTTGCAGCACGGGCTGCTGTCCAGGGAGCCGGAAGTGCCGCCGGGGATAGAGATAGCCCATCATTACGTCCCGGTTGGCTCGAACATTGTCGGCGGCGACTGGCATGACGTCATTGCCCTGCCCGAGGGCCGCGCGGTGGTCATTGTCGGTGATGCCATGGGCCATGGTCCCGAGGCAGCCGCTGCCATGGCCCAGTTGCGCACCGCGGCCCACGCCCTAGCCGACCAGGCGCTCGCGCCGCGCCTGCTCATGCGCGGACTCGACCGTCTCGTCGCATCCGTGACCACCGCGCCCTTCGCCACCTGCGTCTGCGCCGTCATCGATCCGCTGGCGGACCCGTCCGGGAGAGGCGCGTCGTTCCTGGCCAGCCGGGCAGGTCATCCGCCGCCGGTACTTCTCGTTCCCGGTAAGCGGGCCCAGGTGCTCGACCTTCCGGCCGGATTGCCGCTCGGGCTGGGGGAGACCTCCTTCGAGGAGATCAGGTTCGCGCTGCCTCCCGGAGCGGTTCTCGCGATCTACACCGACGGACTGGTAGAGAGCCGTGCGCGGGCGATTGATGACGGCATGGCCGAGCTCTGCCACGCACTCGAGTCTGCCTTCGCGGTCGAGAACGCAGCGCTCGACGCCGCCTGCGAAAGTGTCGCGGAGCGGCTGTCTAAGCACGGCGAAGACGACATCACCCTGGTGCTCGTCCGGGCCGATCATTAGATCCCGCCGCGCGCCCGATCGCGGTTGGCGCGCGTTGCCGGTAGCGTGAGGCGCTATGGATGACCAATTCCAGATTTCATACGAAGCCGTCCCCCTTGGGGTTCCGGTGCTGACCCGAGATGGTGAGCAGTTCGGCATCCTGGAGCATGTCCTTGTGGTGGAGGAAGAGGACATCTTCGAGGGCATCGCGGTGTGGGTAGGAGGCGGCGGCTGGGCCGCCCGTAAGGTCCAGCGCGAGCTGAGCCGCAATCACCAGTCCGCCGCGCGCTTCCTCGAGACGTTCCAGCACGACAAGCTGCGTTTCGTTGAGGCGGACAAGGTGGCGCTGATTACCGTCGGCTATATCACCTGCGACCTGGATCTCGCTGAGGTCGGTCTGCTGCAGCCGCCGTCGGGTGCGCCGGTCTTCTACGCTAACGCCATCGACCAGGCCAGGCCGGATCAGGTGCAGACGGGCTACTATCCGAACCAGTACGGTCACCAGACCTACGGGCGGATCTTTAACCGCGCCGCGTGGCGGCAGGAGTAGCGCCGGTCAGTAGGCGCGTCCGAACAGAACGCGCCTGCCGTACGCCGACGGCGCGTTGCAGCGCACACAGGCGCCGGATTCAGCGGGCGCCGCACTGGGAACGCAACGCGGGGTCGCCGCCGTCTCGGCCTTGATGTCGTCTTCGCAAGACGGCTGGCCGCAGTGCAGCGTGCGAGCCCAGCCGCCGGTCACCGTCTCGGCGAACTCCGGCCACGAGTTCACGGTCCTGGTGCGGGACTCCCGGAAATCGATAGCCCGCTGGAGCAGCAGCGCCTGGAAGTCGTCCAGCGCGGTCTTGAGCGTTTCCGGCGCGGTATCCAGGGCGATGGCGGTCTTGCCCTCGTCGCCGAGCCGCCTGGCGAGCAGCGCTGTGTTCGCCGCGAGGTCACGCGGTCCGATCTCCAGGCGCAGCGGGACGCCGCGCATCTCCCACTCGTTGAACTTGAACCCTGGTGACACCTGGGGCCGGTCGTCCACGTGCGCGCGGATACCCGCGGCCTTGAGCCGGGCGGCCAGTTCGCGGACCGCCGCAAGCACCGCGTCGGCCGCCTCGCCCCGGGCGATGGGCACGATGACGACCTGATAAGGGGCGAGCTTAGGGGGCAGCACCAGGCCCTTGTCATCGCCGTGGGTCATGATGACGCCGCCGATCATCCGGGCGGACATGCCCCACGAGGTGGTGTGGCACAGTTCCTGCTGCCCGGCGTCGCTCAGGTACCGGATCGAGAAGGCCTGGGCGAAGTTGGTGCCTAGGTAGTGCGACGTTCCTGCCTGCAGCGCCTTTCCGTCGCGCATCATGCCCTCGATCGAGTACGTCTTGACCGCGCCCGCGAATCGCTCGCCCGGCGTCTTCTCGCCGGGCACGACCGCCATCGCGGCGATGTCGCGGGCGACCTCTTCGTAGACGTCGAGCATCTGCCGGGTCTCGCGCATGGCGTCGGCTTCGTCGAGGTGCGCGGTGTGGCCCTCTTGCCACAGGAACTCGGTGGTGCGCACGAACATCCGCGGGCGCAGCTCCCAGCGCACCACATTCGCCCACTGGTTCAGCAGTAGCGGCAGGTCTCGGTAGGACGAGATCCACTTCGACATCATCTCGCCGATGAGGGTCTCGGAGGTGGGCCGCACGATCAGCGGTTCCTCTAGCTCCTTGCCGCCCGCGTGAGTGACGACCGCGAGTTCGGGTGAGAAGCCCGCGACGTGCTCGGCCTCGCGTTTCAGGTAGGACTCGGGGATGAACAGCGGGAAGTACGCGTTCTCATGCCCAGTGTCCTTGATGCGCTGATCGAGCGCGGCTTGGAGCAACTCCCAGATCCGGTAGCCATACGGTCGGATGACCATGGTGCCCTTCGCCGGACCGCGCTCGGCCAGCTGGGCCTTGGTCACCAACTCGTTGTACCAGGAGGAGAAGTCCTCGCTCTGCGGTGTTACTCCGCGCTCGTCGCGTGCCATGCCCGGAAGGCTACCGGGCCACCGCGAGGCGATGCGAGGCATATTTTCGCGGCCCGTTTATCTCGCTCGCGCCGGGAGGGGACCGGCAACGAGCGCGCCTTAGCGCATTTCCTGCTGCGCCTGTATCGAGATTCCAAGCTCCTCCGGAGTGTCGGCGTCTACGGTCATTGACCACGCGGGGTCATGATCACGGCTCAGTCGCTCGTTTCCGCGGCGAGTCGCCCACCAACGGCCACCGCGAGAGTTCCAAATATGCCAATTCGGAAATTCTCTGGCAAGACGGGCGCGATCTTCCGGCGGTCGGGCAGTTGCAGCTGCAACTGTTGTGGGTACCATGTCCCCCTCCAAGGACCGGCTGGAACGGTCATCTGCTTGAACACGATGCCAGTGACGGCTTATTTTTGGGACGACGTTACGGGCTTCCCATGACGATCGCGCAGAACCCATGGGCGTTGCGTAAAGACCGGTCCACCCTGCGGAGGGGCGATGAGCGCGGAAGATATACCTGCATATCAGGACAGTCCGTACCTGCGGGCAGGCTACTCGGCCGAGCGTGGCGGTGCCATGCAAGCGGACGCCGCGCGCATGGGCGGCCCCGTCGGCGAAGCGGGCGCCCACGAGGCCGGTGCGCATGAGCCCGGTGCGCCCGAGGCCAGTGCGCTCGCGATGTTCGCGAGCGAACTTCGCGCGCAACGGCAGCGCGCCGGATGGACTCAGGTCGTTCTCGGGGAGAAAATCGGCTATTCGGGATCTTTCGTCTCTGATATCGAGCGCTGCGCCAGAACTCCAGCCCTCGATCTGGCCCAGGCCTGTGATCGGGAGTTCGGTGTGCCCGGAACTTTTGAGCGAATGCATGAGCTCATTCGCCGCGACACCTATCCGACGTGGTTCTACCCGGTGATCACGTTCGAACAGCGCGCGACGCGGATCCACGAGTGGGAGATGCGAGTGATTCCGGGACTCTTGCAGACTCCCGAATACGCTCGCTCAGTGATCAGGGCCGGCTGTCCACGCGATTCGGATGAAGTAATCACCCGAAAGGTAATGGATAGGATGGCTCGTCATGAACTTCTAAACCGCGATAATCCGCCTATGCTGTGGTACGTCCTACATGAAGGAGTCGTGCGGCAGCGCATCGGCGGGCCGGAGATCATGCAGGAACAGCTCACCCATCTCATCGAAGTAGCCAGGAAACCCGGCATCCTGCTGCAGATCCTGCCGTTCTCCGCTCCGGAGAATGCGGGCACCAACGGGCCGATCATGGTCTTCGAGTTCGATGACTCCCGGACCGTCTGTTACACAGAATGTTATGGTGGCGGACGCGTCGTCGAGGTGCATAATGAGGTTGCGGATCTGATGACCGCTGTCAACATGATCCGCGCGTCGGCGCTGTCGCCGGGCGAGTCCATCGGTCTACTGCGAGAGATCAGAGGTGAGTTTCAATGAGCCATGAGCTTACGTGGAAGAAGTCGAGCTATTCGGGTTCTGAGGGCAATTGCGTGGAAGTTGCTAAGCTTCCAGGTGGCGGCCGTGCGGTCCGTGACTCCAAGAACACCGCAGGTCCGGCACTCCGTTTCGGTTCTGGCCCGTGGCGTGAGTTTGTCGCGATGCTCAAGCAGCCGTTATCCCGACTGGCTAACTGCAAGTGCGTGGCCCCAGTCCCTGGCCCGCGCTTCAGCTGCTTCGCATGCACTGCCAACGGCCGATGATGTCTGCTTAACCATCATCACAGTCAGTTAAACCGAGAATACAATTCCCGAGAAATCCGATCATTCCCACCGAAATCTGCATCGCAATTACCGCGCAATTTGCATACGGCCAGGATAAATTTCCCGGCAAGCCGCAGACCCCCTACTGCCCGTTAGCATTCAGGGCCCAGCGATGGGCCATCGATGGCGGAATAACGCCATCAATGGGACATCGATGGGGCTGCGGCCCAGAACCGGGCCGGCACAAGCCATCGAACCGTAAGTGCGGAATTCCTGAGATGAGATCCCCGGCCCGCCCCAGCGCCTTACCCGCCGCCACCCGGGCGGAAGGCTGGCCGTCCGACTCGAGCCGGTCCGCCAGCCGGTAGACCGCATAAAGGCTGTGGACCCCCGCCCACCGGAACGGCTCCGGTTCCCACTCCCGCGATCGGTGATTCACCCACGGCAGCGAAACCAGTGGTGACGAGACGCCGCGCGCCAAGTCCGCCAGCGTACGTCCCGCCAGGTTGGCCGCGGCGACTCCATGGCCGGCGTAACCGCCGGCCCAGCCCAGTCCGGTGGAGGAGTTGAACGACACGCTCGCGCACCAGTCGCGTGGCACGCCGAGCACGCCGCACCAGGCATGCGCGATTCCCGCGTCCGCCGCCGCCGGGAACATCCGCGTCAGCACCGCGTGCAACTCCGAGACGGTCGACGGGGCCACCGCGCCGCGCGAGTCGATCCCCGACCCGAACCGGTACGGTATGCCGCGCCCGCCGAGCGCGATCCGTCCATCCGCGGTCCGCTGCGCGTACATGTACGCGTGCGCCTCGTCCCCGAGCGTCTCAGCGCCCGACCAGCCGATCGTGTCCCAAGCGGACGGCGGCAGCGGCTCGGTGACGATCATCGCGCTGTTCATCGGCAGCAGCGTCCGGTGCTGTCCGGGGAAGTCGGCTGTGAAGCCCTCCGTGCAGCGCAGTATGTACCGGGCGCGCACCTCGCCGAACGCGGTGCGTGCCACGCCGGGGGACACCGACACGACCCGCGACCCTTCGTAGATCGTGACTCCCAGCCGGGACACGGCGGACGCGAGACCCGACACCAGCGCCGCCGGCTGGACCCGCGCGCAGTGCGGGGTGAACATGGCACCGTGAGCGCCCGCTACCCGCAGCCGTGACGACAGTTCTTCTGGTGTCAGCCAGGTCTGCCCGGGCGACGACGCGCGCAGCCGTGCCTCTTGGGTTGCCGACATCGCTACGCTCAGGCTCCCGCCCTTGACGTAGTCGGCCTGGATGCCCTCCGCCTCGCATACCCGCCCGACTTCGTCCACGGTCTCCCGCAGGGCCGCCTCGAGCGCATCCACGTCACCGTGACGTTCGTAAACCGAGCGCGACCCGGTCAGCGCGGCCGTCACCCAGCCGCCGTTGCGCCCCGACGCTCCGAAACCAGCGAACTCGGACTCCAGCACCACCACCCGCAGCGAGGGGTCGGCCTGTCGCAGGTAGTACGCGGTCCACAGCCCCGTGTACCCGCCGCCGATCACGCAGACATCGGCTTCGGTGGGCCCGGTCAGCGCTGGCCGCTGGGTCGGCAGCCCGATGGCGTTCCACCAGTACGAAACATCACCATTGTGCACGTCTGCGACGTTATCTCACGGAGCGCAGTGACGGCGATCCGTCCGCTGTCACAACCGCGGGACGATTGCGCAGGTCCGAGGGCCACCGCGTGCTTTCTTCGTGATCAACAGGGTAGCGTCGAAGTATGAGGCTTGGGGTTCTCGACGTGGGCTCGAATACCGTGCATCTGCTCGTTGTCGACGCATACCCCGGGGCCCGGCCGCTGCCGGCTTTCTCCCACAAGACCCAGCTCAAGCTCGCGGATCTGCTCGAAGACGGAAACCGGCTCTCGGCCGAGGGCCAGGAACGGCTCTGCGACTCGGTCGCCGAGGCGCTGCGGGTCGCGGAAGACAAAGGGGTCGAGGACCTGCTCGCCTTCGCGACCTCCGCCGTGCGTGACGCGGTCAACGGGGACGATGTGCTCGCGCAGGTGAAGGAGCAGACCGGCGCCTCCATCACCGTGCTGCCCGGCGAAGACGAGGCACGGCTGACGTTTCTCGCGGCCCGCCGGTGGTTCGGCTGGTCGTCCGGACGGCTGCTGGTCATCGACATCGGCGGCGGCTCGCTCGAGATCGCGACCGGACCCGACGAGGAGCCGGAAACGGTTGTCTCGCTACCGCTGGGCTCAACTCGGCTCACCAGGGACTGGTTTCGCTCCGACCCCCCGTCGCACGATGAGGTGCGCCGGCTCCGCAAGCACGTCCGGGCCGAGATCGCGCGCAAGGCCGGAGCGCTGCTGCGCCAGGGAGCGGCTGACCATGCCGTCGGCACGTCCAAGACTTTCCGCCAGCTCGCCAGGATCGGGGGCGCGGCACCGTCCGGTGACGGTCCCTACGTGCGGCGCTTCATCAAGCGCTCCGACGCCGCCGGCATGGCCGAGCGCCTGCCGTCGATGAAGCCCGCCGAACGAGCACACCTGCCCGGTGTCTCCGCGGGCCGGGTTCCGCAGCTGCCGGCCGGCGCCATCGTCGCGGACGCGGCCATGGACCTGCTCGACATTCCCCAGCTTGAGATCTGCCCCTGGGCGCTGCGCGAGGGAGTAATCCTCCGCCGCCTGGACACGCTGCCCTAACTTGCCGTTTAACCTCTGACTGCTCGCGATGTGTTATCAGAGTGCCGGTGTCAGGGTTTTCCAGGACAGTGGAAACTAGCCGCCTCTGTGCGACGGGTAGTTTCCACTGTCTTGGCGGCGGGCCAGTCCGGGTCGCCGCGGGAACTTAGTTGGGCATGAGGCGTACACCTTCGGTGGCCTCATCGGGATCGATGGCACCCGTGCGGCTGGTTGCTTCCCGTCCCGCTGGCCGCGGGGTATCGGCCGGCTCCGCTGGATCGGCTGCCTGCTCATCGTGAGCGTTGGCCGCGTGAGCGCCCGCAACGTGGGAGCCGGTCGTGCGGGGGCCACCCGGTCGTGGACTGCCCGCGTGAGCGCCTGCCGTGGCCGCTCCCGCCCTCGCGGCACCAGCCGCGGGCGTCGCGGGCTCAGCCGAACTCGTGCTAGCAGCCGGGGCCTGGGGCGTCGCGGGCGGAGCACCCGCGGCGGCCACCCGGGTGGCTGGGTTGGGTGGCGCCGGGATAGGACGCGGCTTGGCAGCGGGATTGCCTGGCAGCGCACCCTCCGCCCCCGAGGCCGGACCAGCAGGCGCCGCCGGACCAGCAGGCATCGGGATAGCCGAAGTCGTCCTAGCCGGAGCGGCGCTCGCGGCGCCGCCGGGCTCGGCACCCGACGTGGCCGCACCCGACGGGGCCGGGGTCGGCGCGGGGCCGGAGCCAGGCACCGGGGTGTCGCCGGTCATGGCATTGGAGACAGCCTGGTCAACCTCTTCCTCAAGCGAGGGCCGGGAGTCCTCGGCCTGAACCAGGTCGCCCACGCCCTCGAGGATGTCCTTGAGCCGGCGCATGGTGTCGGCGTGCCGGTTGGTGAGCATGTTCAGCCTGCGGTCGGCGCCGTCGTGAATCGCCGTCGCGCGAGCCGTCGCCTCGTCCAGCACCTTCTTGGCCTGAGCCTTGGCGCTCTCAACCGCGCCGTCGGCCTTCTTCCTGGCGTCGCTGGTCAGCCGGTCGGCCTCGGCGCGCGCGGCCGTGCGCGTCTTATCGGCTTCCGAACGCGCGGCCGCGACCCCACGTTCCGCCTGCTCTTGCGCAGCGGTTAGCATCCGCTCCGCTTGGTCGCGGGCGTCCGCGCGAACCCGATCGGCTTCGGCCGCGGCATCGCTGCGGAGCTGGCTGATCTCGCCGTTGGCTTTGTCCTTCTGGGCCCGGGCCTCGTCATCCGCGAGCTTCAGGATCTGCGCCATCCGCTCGCTCAGCTCTTCGTGGGCGGGTCGGCCCGCGAGCGCCTGCTGCCGCAGGATGGACAGCTCGCGTCGCAGGTGCTCGGTTTCGTCGAGGGAACGGGACAGGCGCTGCTCTAGGTCGCGGACCTCGCTGTTGCGCTTGGCGACGAACTCGTCCACCTGGCGACGGCTGTATCCGCGCATTTGTACTTCGAATTCTTCATGCAGGAGATCCGGAAGGAGATCAGTATTTTCATTCATGGCTTCACGAGAATCTCTGGGTCCGTGGTGTCGTCAGGAACAAGTGTCCGGTACTGGGACAGTCCGGAGTCTAACGGTGCTGGTGGTGAGTAGGTTCGCTCCGGGTGCCCGTGTTGGGGTGAGTGCATCGCTACACTGCACTCTTCTCCCCAGTGACCCATGCTCGCAACCGAAACGACTGAGTGTCTCGATATATCCGGGGTTGCCCCGTGACATGGGAAGAAGTGGCAGCGGCCCGGTTTGTGGGGAGATAGCCACCTGGAACTATGGCATATACGGCAAAGCTGACCTAGTCTGTAACTAGATGGCTACTTGCGGTGTCGATACTGCGGTGTTGCGAGCGCAGCCGGAGCCCCGAGGGTCGCCGGACGCTCACTACACGGTTTGTAACGTGCACCGTGAAGAACTTCACGCAATCGTTACCGACAAAGTGGGTAATACGGTACGTAAGGGTGGTTAACGAATGACCCTATCGGGTCATGCGAAGGTACGGTCTCACGACGTAACCTCAAGGTAAGGCTAATAGATCCTCGGGCGGCGGCGGAGGTGAGCACGATTCCGAAGCAAGTTGACCTGCGCGTTCACGATCTAGAGGCGCTGGACGAGATCGAGCTCTATACCGATATGCTCGGTGCCGTCGCCGCGAGTGACGGGCCGCTGAGCCGCGCCGAGATCGACGCCGTGCTGGGGATCACCCCGTCGGCCGTCTGCGGGCGGGCTCGGTTACGATACACCGGCCGGGGCGTACATCACGTCGGTGCTCCACCGGGTAAAACCGAGCGCCGTGTACATCTTCACGGCTGACTGGTTGTCCTCGTCCACATAGAGCATCACGTCGGCGAGCCCGCGCGAACGCAGGTAGTGCAGCCCCTCGATGGTCAGTGCGCGGCCCAGCCCGCCGCCCTGCGCGGACGGGTCCACCCCCACCACGTAGACCTCCCCGATCGGATCGGGGTGGATCTTGGTCCAGTGAAATCCGGCGAGACGCCCGGAACGCTCGGCCAGGAAGAAGCCTTCCGGATCGAACCAGGGCTCCTCCTCCCGCATCGCGAGGTCCTGGGCTGTCCAGGACCCCTGCTCGGGATGGTGCGCGAAAGCCCGCCGGTTCACCTCCAGCCAGGCTTCCTCGTCCTGACCAGGAACGAATGTCCGCAGCGACACTCCCGCCGGAAGCGTGACCTCAGGCAGCGGATCCGCCAGCGGCCGCCGCAGCTGCCACAGCGCCCGCGCCCGGACCCAGCCCGCTGACCTGGCCAGTGCCGCCGCCGCGGGCAGGTCGCCGTGCGCCCAGACGCGCAGGTCGCCGCCCGCCCGTGACGTCAGGGCGTCGAGCAGCGCGCGTCCGTGGCCACGCCGCCGCGCCGTCGGATGAACGACCAGTTCGCCGCCGGGCTCCTCGCCGATGTCGAGGTGCGCGTACCCGTCCACGTCGCCGACCACGAAGTCGGCGTACGGACCCGCCGTGCGGTCGTGCCGCACGTGTAGCACCGTCGCCTCGGACAATGGTGCGACGCCGTCCGCCGCGTCCGCCGCATTAGTCAGGTCCATAACGGCGGTGGCTAGTTCATCGGTGACCGGTGTGACCTCGCGGGGGGTTGCCTTCGCGCTACCGGTCACCGGTCCGAGACCTGCATGGCGGCCACGTCCGGAACGGTGTCGGCTGTGTCAGCGTCGGGCAGGTCGGCGGCGAAGTCCTCGGGAGACCCCTTGACCGGGACGAACCGGTAACCGACGTTCCGCACGGTGCCGATGAGCGCCTCGTGCTCCGGGCCGAGCTTGGCGCGCAGTCGCCTGACGTGGACGTCCACGGTGCGGGTGCCGCCGAAGTAGTCGTAGCCCCAGACCTCCTGGAGCAGGTGCGCCCGGGTGAAGACCCGTCCCGGGTGCTGCGCGAGGAACTTCAGTAGCTCGAACTCCTTGAAGGTCAGGTCGAGCACCCGGCCGCGGAGCCGAGCCGAGTAGGTGGCCTCGTCGATGGACAGGTCACCGGACCGGATCTCGTCCGGGGTATCGGCGGCGGCCTGCAGCGCCCGGCGGCCGGTGGCCAGCCGGAGCCTCGCCTCGACCTCGGCCGGGCCGGCCGTGTTCAACATCACATCGTCGGTGTTCCAGTCGGCGCTGACCGCGGCGAGACCGCCCTCGGTCACGATCGCCAGCATGGGACAGTCCAGGCCGGTGGTGTGCAGCAGCCGGCAGATGCTTTTCGCGTGGGCCAGGTCGCGTCGCGCGTCGACCAGGATGAGGTCGGCGGGCGGCGCCTCGACGAGCGCGGAGGCGTCGGCCGGCAGCACGCGGACCGAGTGCAGCAGCAGCCCGAGGGCGGGCAGTACCTCCGTCGACGGTTCGAGCACTCCGGTCACCAAGAGCAGGTCACTCACGGCTGCACCTCCACCTCGCGGCGCCGGACGCGCCATCATTACCTGTAGCTGTACCCCTATAAATCGCAACGGGACCCGGGGGCAACATCGCCCGGATCCCGATGATGTCAGGATACCTAATATGGCGAAAGTGACAATAAGGTACTGGGCCTCGGCTCGGGAAGCCGCGGGGGCGTCCGAGGAGGAAGTCGGCGCGGACACGCTGGCCGAGGCCCTGGACGCGGTTGCCGCCCGGCGGGTACCTGACACCCGCCTGCGCGATGTGCTGGCCCGCTCCTCGTTTCTCGTCGACGGTGACCCGGCGAAGCGGCCGGACCACCCCGCGATCCGGTTGGACGACGGTGCCGTCGTAGAGGTGCTGCCACCCTTCGCTGGGGGATAAATCCTTACGATCCGCATAACTAGCTGTTTTTCACCACGGATACCGGGAACAATCGCTACGTGCAGTTAGCACGTTCGTTCTGTCCCCTCAGGCCCCCGTGGTGAACGCCGGTGAACATAGGCAGGGATTCCGGCCCGAGCGGGCCGGACAAGTTTTCCGGAGCCTTGAACCAGTCAGGCTCCAGCGACGTTCTACCTAATGTGCCAGGCGCACCTGCGGTAGCCCGTCAAGGACGGGTAGCCGACGAAGCCTTTATCCGGGCGCTCTATGCCGAACATGGCGGTGCTCTGCTTCGGTATGCCTTGCACCTAGCAGGAGGTGATCGGCAACGGGCGGAGGACCTGGTGCAGGAAACTATCGTGCGGGCCTGGCGACATCCGGACGCACTGGCGGACCGGCCAGCGCGGCCGTGGCTCTTCGCCGTCGCGCGTAATCTCGCGGTGGACTCTTACCGAGCCAGGCAGTCCCGCCCGGCCGAGGTCGGGCAGGCGATCCTCGATACGCTGCCTGTCGACGACGATGCCGACCGGACGCTTGAGTCGTGGGCGGTCGCCGAGGCGATCGCGTCGCTGCGGCCCGACCACCGAAAGGTCCTCGTCGAGACGTATTACCGGGGGTGCTCGGTCGCGGAGACGGCGGCGACCCTGGGGATCCCGCCGGGAACCGTGAAGTCGCGTACCTTCTACGCGCTCAAGGCGCTCAAGCTAGCCCTGGAGGAACGGGGACTGGCACCATGAACCAGACTATGGACTGCGAAGAGGCGCGCATCTCGCTCGGGGTTTACGTCCTCGGGGCGATCGATCCCGCCGAGCGGGCGATGGTCGACGCGCACCTGGAGACCTGCCAGGAGTGCCGCGACGAACTCGCCGGCCTGACGGGGCTGCCCGCGCTGCTCGCCAC
>JBEKHI010000251.1:0-12337 GCA_050012355.1 Streptosporangiaceae bacterium
GGTCCTCGCGGTGCGATCGCCGGCCGCCGCGCGGCGGGCGCGGGCCTCGTCGTCGTGCGCGGCGCTGGCGTACATGCGGTCGAGCGCGGAGGCGACGCGGGGGTCATGCAGTGTGTTGGTCATGAATTTAGAGTAGACGCAACGTCTCGTATTGTCTAGCGTGTTCTACGCTGATCCTCGGAGGTCACCATGACGCGAGCTGAGCAAGCCGATCGGGAGCGGGAAGCGGCCGCGCCGCAGCACCGCGGAAACCGCTGGGGGCGCAGCGAGCATGCGCGCCAGGCCGTGCTCGAGGCAGCCGACGACCTGCTCGCCGAGCGCGGCTTCGCCGGGCTGACCATCGAGGGCATCGCCGCGGCCGCGGGTGTGGCCAAGCAGACGATCTACCGCTGGTGGAACTCCAAGACCGACATCCTGATGGACGCTCTCTTGCAGGACGCCGCCGAGCACCTGATCCCGGCCGATCACGGCGATCTGGGGGAAGACCTGCGCGACCAGCTCAGCCGGGTGGCCGATTTCCTGACCCGCTCTGACCCGGGGGCGGTCTGCCGCGCCCTCATCGGGCAGGCCCTGCACGATCCCGCGTTCGCAGCGGTCTTCCGCAGCCGGTTCCTCGCCGAGCAGCGTGAGCGTGATCGCCTGCCGCTCGACCGCGCGATCACCCGCGGCCAGCTTCCCGCCGGCACCGACGTGCTATCCGACATCGACGAGTTGCTCGGCCCCATCTACTACCGCGTCCTCGTCACCGCCGAACCCGTCGACCGGTCATTCACCGACCGCCTAGTGGACCACTACCTCCGCCGTTTCGAACCGTGACGCGCTAGCCGGATCAGCGCGCGCTTGGCCTCATTGGGATCCAGCGACGACCCGGCGGGAATTACCAGTTCGCCCAAGGCGCAGCCCGAGACGACAGATAAGCCTGAATGGCAGCGCAGGCCGCCCCCTGGGCAATATAGCGATCCCTCAACTCTACGTACCGGATCGACGGGTTGTTAAGCATGGGGTATCTCTGGCTTTTCGCGTGGGTGGTGACCGCATCGCAGAAGATTTCGCTATGGCAAAGGTCGGAGCAGAAAACGATTATCTCAGCCGGGTCAAGCAGGCAGTAGATGTAGGCAACGGTTCTTCCAAGCGCGCGCCCGGCGCGCTCAAGCGTTCCCGCAGCCGCCGATTTGACCTGCTCGTTCTCATCTTGTTGCTGCATACTGACGAGCCACGCGGGGATGTCTCCGCCCTTTGACCGGTCGATCTGCGGAGGTGACTTTATCGGCCCCACGCCGTAAAAGCCGTAACGTGCATTAAAGTCATCAAGCAGCGGCCTGTCTTGAACGACGCTTTCGCCGCAGCCGTCACGGCCGCAACGACAGCGGCGGGCGCCGAGCTCTATTGGATCACGATCGCCTCCGTCATTGTATTCAATCGCCAGATGTCCGACCTCGCCTGCGGTTCGATTTTGGCCGAGCAGAAGGTCATGGCCGCTTAGGATCGCTCCACCCAAACCGTCTCTCAGTTTGAGAACAACCAGGTTGTCGTTTTCGCCAATTTCAGCAAGCCCGAACATCAGCCCTTCCGTCGCCAGGCTTTCAAACTGTGCCAGACGAGCCAGGGCCTTGACATCGTTCTCGACGACAATTGGCCGGTCAAAGGTAAGACCGTTGACCCTGAGATACTCAACGAGCTCGTCTCTTAGATGAAAATCGTCCCCAACATCATAAGTGAGACAACGGCGTACCGTGCCGCTCCCGCTGTCCACAAGGCCTTCCATGGAAATTCCTATTCCTGCGAGCCGAGATCGAGCATCGGTTCCGCTACCTTCAGCCGCGCCCTTTCCCGACCGCTCGAACCCGATAAAAGGGTCGAGCGAAAAGTCCGCAACCGGTACGGTATCCCAGTTGAATTCCTGGAGGATCGAAATTGCCCATCTTATGGCGCGGTAGCACTCGCGCTTAACGGCTTGACGGAACTCGTCCCGTGCCCTGCCAAACTCAATCCCCGAAACGTCGGAATTGAGGCCCAACCGTCTTTCTTCGAAGTCATCAAACAGTCTCGAAAAAGCTGGTTCGCATGGTTCTTCGTAGAGGAAAGCAGGCCCAATCTCGCAGCCGGAACCGGTCGTCACCTGGTGCACATTTCCACATATATCGACAAGCGCAGCGTAGACGGTTTTTTGCTCCGGCGCTATGGCGATCCCTAGAAATGACCCAAAGGCTTGCCAGCTCAAAGCGGCCGGAGTCTTCCTAGATTGATTCGATTTCCTGAGGACCAGACCCTTCTCGCTGAGCTTCCTGAGGAGCCCGCTAACTCCTCGCTGGCCACCAGGCTCGATACCAAGCAATCGCCCAATCTCGCCGGCTGAAGTATGCATCTCAGACCCGTCGGCCAGGGCGCGATTCTGGTCCGCAACCAGTACCTGCGCAATGGCCGCCACGTGCCGGGCACGAGTACCCAACTGAAAGGCAGGCTCACTCGCTACTGGGCGAAATGCTCGTGGACTCATCGACTGAACGCCTCGGAGCTTAGATCTGCTTTGGCTTAAGTCAATTGCAACACGACTGAGTGTAGCAATGCAATAGCCGGCAGTCATTTCCGGGCGAGTAGCGGTCACCACCAAGCCGCGCCAGGTGGAGCAACACCCTGACCACGGCCGTAACTGCCCCGCAGGAGACCGGCGCGTACTCACTTGGACTCTCTCCTCGTTCCCCCAGCGCGGGTGCGGCGCTGATCGCATTCGCCGCACTGGCAAGACCAGGCTCCTCCACCTCGGAAACACCTGCCTTAGCATGCGCGACGTTTGCGCAACGCCGCAGATGGCGGCTCCGTCGCGACGACGTCCCTGAATCAGGGCACGGCGCATCTCCATGAGTCTTGGCTGATTGAGTATCGCTTTAAGCGAAGACTCACGTACATTTCCGAAAATTTCCGTCCGTTCCGAATCCTCGCAGCAAAGGACTACATCTCCCGTGACGGTTACTACGCATAGTTCTATAGGCGCAAAGCAGGGAGTTCCAAGATGCCGCGCGGAGCAAGGACTCCGCGGGAGTCTCCAAGGGACCGGGGGTGGTGGCCCAGGCAGGTTGCCGGTGACCGGATCTTCCCGATCGATCGACGGTGTCACCGAGCCTCCAAAACGACCACATGCGCCCGGCACGACTGGAACCCGGCAGGCGAATGTGCATCCGGGTAAGAGAGTTATCGACCAAGGTAAACATCCAAGGTAGCTCCTTGCAGGAATTGTCCAAGGTAGGTCTATGCAGGAAACGTCCTAGGTAGGGCCATGCATTGACGAAGCCGCTGGGATGCTGCAGCCTTTTATTAACAGCCACAAGAGATATGGAGCGACGGATAATCGGAATTTGCCGTCTCACCTGTACACGGCAGCGAATCGATGGGGTCGGGGAAAGGAACGAAGATGACCGAGAACAACGCCTGGCGAGAGCTTGCGTTCCGGTGCAACGGCGGTGGCGGCTGCGTCATGGTCGAGAGGGCTGCCGATGACATCCTCATCTGGGATTCAAAGAATCCGCAGGGCCCGCGCTTGTCGTTTAGCAGGAAGGAGTATGCCGACTTCCGGCGGCGGGTCCGGGACGATGCGTGGCCCCGCGTGGCCCTGAGGCTCTTGAACTCCATGCTCCGGCACTCACCGGCCCTCCGCGGAAAGCTCGCGCACGTCGGACGCGACCTCCGCCACGAGGTCGCGGGCGGCCGCGCCGAACACGGCTGACTGCCGGAGCAGGCTCCACTGCTCCTCGTAAAGCGCCACGGGCCCAGTCCCGCTGACGGTCAGGATGGCATGCACGGTCTCGATGCGGATCAGTGCATCCTGGGGCCCATCGGCTGGTTCAAAGATGTTGAACCCGTGGGGGACATGAGTCAGCGCTTCGACGCCGGTAGGAATCAGTCCGATGCTGACGTTGTCCAGGGTGCTCAGTGAAGCGATGCGATCAAGCTGGGCCGCCATCATGTCGGGCGACCCGGGCCGGAACCGCAGCGCTGCCTCGGTGATCAGGAACTCGAACCGGCGCGCGGGATCAAACAGCGCGATCTGCCGCTCGAGTCTCGCGGCTACGATACCGGGGATGTCACGCCGGTCATACGGCGGCTGGAACATTTCGAACAACCGCCGGGCGTACTCGGCGGTCTGCAGCAGGCCAGGGACCACCGAGGGCTCATAGGTGAGTTTGAGGACAGTGCTGTCCTCAAGTTCCTTGATGGTGTTCTGAAGGTGCCCCTGTTCACTCATGGCGTCGTGCCATGAACGGATCTCCGTGTAGGCTCCTTCCGCCAGGATCCGGAGCGCCTCTTCCGCTCGGCCCTGAGCCCCGGTCTCCCGCGCCCACCTGGTCACCTCCGGGACCGACGGGACAGCGGTACCAGACTCGATCCGCGACACCTTCGACTGGCTGATCCCCATCCGCATGGCCAGCTCGCGCCCGGACAACCCGGCCTGCTCGCGCAGGCGACGGAGTTCCCCGCACAACTGACGCTGCTTGCCGAGCAGTATCTCCTGATCCGTGGCGCTCACTCCTTAAGCATAAATCATAGTGACTCATATCGAGTCAAGTACGCCCCCATCGTGAGAGGCGAGGGTTGTCACCGGTGATCGGCAGCCTCGCAAGAAACCGCACTATCATCCGAAACGAGCGTGTACTGGCGTACCACGGTGCAAAGCCGGGAAGCAAGCGGCACTCTGGTCCACGTTGATTCGATGACGAGCAGCGGATGCTGTCCGGGCAGGTCGGACTGGCCCGTCCTCCTCCTTCCCGCGGACTGACTCCTACGAATTTTTACGAATCGACCCGTTCTGTTTGCATCACATTCTCCGCCGATGGTACAAAGAGTCTGCACATGCAAGCGTTCGCACAGAGATCTAACGATATGTGGGCCTCACCCAGAGTAGTTGAATCTTCACCACACGAGGTGGCTGACCCGGGATGAGTCGTAGCGAGTTACCGCGAAGGCGGGATGCAGGGTGAGTCTTACGGAGCAGAGCATGGCGTTCGGCGAACGGCATCGGCTCGACGGTGAACGCCGACGATGCACAGGGCGGTCCCGTGACGGGGCCGCCAGGAACCGCCGGGATTATCCGGCAAGCCCATCGGTTCCATTCACATCCCCGGGCAGGACGGTATTTCCGCTTCCCTGCTGCAATCTATAACGCTGGCTAAGGGCCGCCGTGGACACCAATATAAACAACGATGATCAATCTGGCGAAAGCCTGCCATGGGAATACGCCTTCCGGCAGGTAAATATAAACAGGGCTTTCGTCGCAGTGGGTGATAATAACTACTTCACCGTGAACATCGGGCAGGCTATCCAGCCTGCTCCGCCGCCACGTGGCGGGTCACCCTATCGCGGACTAGATGCTTTCCAGAAAGACGACTCTGACTATTTCTTCGGTCGCGGAGAAGTAACCAATCAGGTACTGAGCGGGTTGGCGAACCGTCTCCATAGCCCAGGGTTCCTGGTGGTGTCGGGAGCATCGGGCGCCGGCAAGTCCTCGCTGCTGCAGGCCGGGGTCTTGCCGCGACTGCACCGGGACGGACTGCCTAGCGCTCCGGCCGCGAAGTCGTGGCCATGCCTAGTGATCACGCCGACTTCGCAACCGCTGGACATGCTGGCTCTCGCAGTCGCGGGGCTCATCGATAAGACCTCCGACAGGGTGCGGTACGCGCTTGAGAAAGACCCGGGAAGTTTCGCGCTCATCGCCCGAGAGGCTGTTCAGGCGCAGCTTAAGGCCACGGACGATCAGCGGACAGGCCGACTCATCCTGGTGATCGACCAGTTTGAGCAGCTGTTCACCGCGTGCACCGGTGAAGCGCAACGACGCAAATTCATCGATGCCCTGCATGCGGCAGCAACTTTCATAGGTCCGGGGCTGGCACCAGCGGCGCTGGTCGTCATCGTGGTACGGGCGGATTTCGAGACCCGGTGCGCACAGTATTCGGAACTGACTGATGCGATCCAGTACCGCTACTTGCTGCCACCGATTACTGGCCGTCAGCTGAGAAACGTGATTACCGGCCCAGCCGAGAACGCTCGCTTGAGTATCGAGGAAGGACTAGTCCGCCAGCTTCTCGACGAGGTAGGCGTTGACGGTGCTACCGGGACTGTCTCCAGCCCGGGAGTGCTGCCGCTGCTGTCGCATGCCCTGGCCCAGACATGGCTTGTTCATCAAGGGCCTGCACTGACCTTGGCCAACTACGAGGAGACCGGTGGCATTGAAAAGGCCGTCGAGCGCAGCGCAACAGCTGCCTACAGCTCGCTGACGGTTCCTCAACGGAATATCGCCCGGCTGGTGTTCATCATGCTGACCTCCGTCAGTGCCGACAATAAGGTCACCTCCGTCCCCAGGACCAAGGCCGAACTGTCCGCGGGCATAGGAGAAGCCAAGGAAGGCAGCCTGCAGGCGGTGCTGGATGCCTTCGCTCATCCGGATCGGCGGCTGCTGACCCTGTCCGATAACAGCGTCGCGATCGCACACGAGGTGCTCATCCAGACCTGGCCGCTGCTGCACGACGAATGGCTAGCCGAAGACAGTGCCACTCAGAAGATCCTCATCGCACTGCGCGACACCGCGGCCGACTGGGACCGGGACAAGCACAATCCCGCGTATCTGTACACCGGAAGCCGTCTAGCAGTTGCCATGAAGGCCGCTGCCCTGAGCAGTGCCGAGCCGACGCGATTCCCGCGCCTCACGGAGCCAGCCAACGAGTTCCTGGCCAGGAGCTACCGGCTTGAGCAACGCCGCGTCAGGCTGCGGCACCGGATCATTGCCGTGCTCGCCGCGCTGGTCATAGGCCTAGCCGCGATCACGGTCTGGGCTAACCAGGAACGAAACGCCGCGAACGCTGAGCGTGATGCGTACACGTCTGAAGCCCTCGACGCCCAGAGCCAGGCCAACCGCGACTACAACCCGTCCCTGGCCGAGCAGAAAGCGCTCGCTGCGTGGGCTATCAAGCCCGCTGACGCGGTCGCCGACTACACGATCCTGGATGAGGCGGCAAACCTCCAGTGGAACGCGGCTCTCGGCACCGGCGGTACCTCCGAGGGCTGGGTAACGTACAGCCCAAACGGCAAGCTTCTTGCCGTCCGGACCGACGATGGTGTGCATCTCTGGAACGCCGCGACCCACCAGGCGCTTTACACCTATCTGGTGGGAAACGGCAACGGGTATGACTCGGTGGCATTCAGAGCTGACGGCAAACGTCTCGCAGTTGTCTCCAACCAGACAATAGAACTCTGGAGCACTACCGCTCCGTACAAACGAATTTCCTCGCTCGCTATGCCCAGTGAAAACGACGAATACTATTCGTCAGTTGCGTTCAGCCAGCAGGGCAACCTTGTTGCGGCCGGTGCCATTGACGACAATACCAGCGGTGGTATTCGTATCTGGAATACCACCGACCACAACCGGTCGATCTTCCTTCCAGTCAGCAGCGATGCTGAGAACATCGGATCGGTGGCGTTTAGCCCTAATGGCAAGTACCTTGCGGTCATCACCGGGAACAGCGTAGAGCTCTGGAACATCAGCACACTCTGGAGTGTCAACCCTCTCCCCCAGGCCGCCGTCCTCGACGTCGGCAACGACGATAACGATAGCTGCGCCGTAGGTGCGCCCACGTTCAGCCAGGACAGCTCGCAACTCGCCGTCGCCATCGACAACGGCACCACCTTCGACGAAGGCGCGTGCGAAATCCCGGATCACGCATATGGCACGATCCGGATCTGGAGCACGGGCTCCGCCGGGCAACAACCGATCACCTTTGATGCCGCCGGTGGTGCCGCGGTTGGTTCGGCCACCTTCAACTCCAAGGACGGCCTTCTCGCGGTCACCACCAGCAACGGTGTTCAGCTATGGGGCATCTCCCGGCAGGCAGGCACCCTTACCTACGAGCAGGCGGACACCCTGGCCGCAGCCGGGGACGCAGCGGTCTACTCGGCTGCGTTCAGTCCTGACGGCAAAGTCCTTGCGGTCGCGACCAGCACCGGGGTATGGCTGACAGACCCAGTCACGGATTTGCTTAACGGCCATCCGAGCGACTTTTCACTCACTGGCGAAGGCCCGGCATCCACCGTGGCTCTGAATCGTGACGGCTCACTCCTAGCGATCGCCTCCACCACAGGCGAGATCCAGGTCGTGAACACCGCCACCGGACGTCGGGCCACCCTCCCGAACGGCGGCGGCACCTCTGGCGGCGCCTCGGTTGTGTTCAGCCCCGATGGCGCTCTCCTCGCGGCTGCCACCGGCAAGGGCGTGTGGGTCTGGAGCACTGCCGCCATCTGGGGAAAAGATCCCTCTGTCCGCCGCATGAGCAACGTGCCTGCTTACGCAGTGGGCTTCAGTCCCGACGGCAAGTACCTTGCCGCCGCCGTCGGGACGTCGACCCTGATGTGGGCCACCAAGAACCTCAAGCGGGCCCCCCGTTCCCAGAGCGCGCCCGCAGGGAGCACGAGCGTGTCGGTTGCCTTCAGCCCGAACAGCAAGCTCCTGGTCGCCGCCACCGACAACGGCTCGGAAGGCCCCGGCACCGGCACCATCCAAGAATGGCCGACCGGGAAGTTCGGCCGGGTGACAAAACCGTTTGAGCAGCCCAACAACTACGACGACCCGGACTACTCGCTGACGTTCAGCCCTGACGGCAAATACCTCGCGGTCGGCGGCAACGAGATGACGCAGATACTGAGTTCGGCCACGCTTAAGCCGACCACGCAGCCCATCAGCGGATGGCTAACCGCGTTCAGCCCTGACGGCTCGATCGTCAGCGTCGAAAACGATAATGGAGTCGAGCTTCTTGACCTCAATACGGGACAGGTCATTGATACGCTGCCGGTCTCCGAAGACTTCGGCGTACTCTACCTCGGCAGCATTCCGGTTACCTTCAGTGCCGACGGGAACGAGCTGGCCGCGATAACGGGGGACTCCGGGGGCGAGATACAGCTATGGCATCTCTCCTACCTCGGGACAAGCGTCAAGGACACGGTTTCGTATCTGTGTAAGCAGTTGGACGGCCAATCGCTGACAGCCGACGACTGGAGCACGTACGCATCTGGGGTGCCGTATAGGAACGCATGTTCCTGAGAAAGGAATCAGCCGATGGACCCGGTTGCCGACATCGTGAAGGCTCTCGCGGCAGGCGCCGCCGAGGCGCTGCAAGATGGTGCGAGAGACAGCATCCTTGAGGCTTACCATCGCCTGCGAGCCAGGGTACGGGCGTTCTTCGCCGGAAATCGCGCCGCAGAAAACGTGCTCGACCAATACGAGAAAAATCCGGACGGTTGGGAGCGTCAGCTAGCGGCGAGACTGGCCGAGGCCAGGGCGGGCGACGACCCGGGACTGCACTCCGCCGCCGTCTCGCTGCTTATCCTGCTGAACGGTGCCTCGGTCAGCCGATCCAAGTACGACATCGACATCTGTAATTCCTGGATTTTCTCGGTCGGTGATCATAATAACCAAACCTTCAACATCGACGGGAGCGCAGATGTCTAGGAAGCGGAAGCGGCGGTCGGTCCGCATCGTCGTAACGGTCACGACAGTCGCCCTGGTCGGCACGATAAGCGCCGCCTGCTCGGCGAGAACGATAGTACGTTCCGCGAGCATCACGCCGCAGGTAAAGGATCTTGAGGGGCGCGTCGATCACGAGAAGTATTTCACGAAGTGCGTTGTCCCGGCGGAGCCGACCGCGGGCGCCGAGGCCACTATAAAGTGCCAAGCGCGTCAGCCAGGTCTCAACGTAAGCGCTTCCAGCTTCAAGGTTACCGGGGACGCCATCCCTTTCTCGGTGGACGTTATTTCCGAAGAATCGCCTGGCCTCAATGCATTCCTTGAAAATGCTTCTTCGGGCGGCCTTCCTGTCCTTCCGGCCGACCTAGCTGCCTCCAGCGTCACACCGTGCAGTCCTCATGGTGTCGCGGCTTGTCCGGACATCGGTTACTCGGGTTTCTGGGGTAGCCCCGGCCTGGTCATTGGAAGGCTCTACTGCTACAAGAAGTCCAGCTCGTATTACATTGTCTGGACGTTTGACAATGACTCGTACGAGGCCTCGTACAACGAGGACTTCGTGGTTGTGGCATCGGGCGACAGCCTGACGTCCCTCGTGCGATGGTGGCGGCAGGTCCCTGTCTGATCGTCCCTGGTCCGCCCCGGCAATGCACCAGCCCGGGCGTCGTGTGCATGACTGGCTTCAGGCCGAGACCGTGCAGAGCAGGGCGCGGGTCTCGGCGACGATGTGGTCTTGGAGCTCGGGGTCGCGCACCAGCGTCGAGCCGGACATCGGCTTGCCTCGCTCGTCGTAGGAGACGCCGGTCCCGCCAGGCTCGTTCAGCAGGACGTTCGTGATGACCTTCGCGGCCCGCGCCGGAGTGCTCCAGTACTTGATGAATGGGGCCAGCGGCGACAGCACGTACTTGCCCAGGAAGCGCAGGAAGACGTTCGCGTCGGGGGACAGGCCCGTAGCCGGGCTGAAGCCCGGCTCGACGGCGCTGAAGCGCAACCGCGGAGTCTCCCGCGCGAACGCCAGCACCGTCGCGAGGTTGCATTGCTTCGACGTCGCGTAGGCATCCCCGCCGGGAAGAGCCGAACCACCGGGCTTCCACTCGCCGCGCGCGCTCGCTTCCGCCGAGATGTAGCGACCGCCCCGGAACCCGGCGATCACGGCGGGCCTGCGCCCGGGGTCCTCGACGCCAGAGCAGACGAACACCACGCTCGCCCCGTCCGGCAGGTCCGGCATGAGCGCCTCAGTCAACGCGAACGGGCCGAGGTGGTTAGTCGCGAACGCCGTGTCCCAGCCCTGGGCGTTCTTCGTGGCGTGCATCTCCATGATGCCCGCGTTATTGACCAAGCCCGCGACCGGAAGACGGAGCGCGATGATCTCCGTGGCCGCGCGCCGTACGCTCGCCAGATCCGACAAGTCACACACCACCGATACCGCGTGCCGACCCGCCCGCTCGATCGTCTTGCGCACTTCGTCGAGCTTTCCCCGGTCGCGGCCCGCCAGCACGACCGTGCCGTACTGCGCCAGTTCGAGAGCAGTGCTGTGGCCGATGCCCGACGTCGGGCCGGTGACCCTAGACCGTATGCAGGATGACCATGGCCAGCGTGATTACGGCGATGGCGACGACCAGCCCGGCGGCCAGGATGGCACGGCGCCCGAAACGCCGTTTTTCAGGGCCGGGCAGGAGCTCACCTTCGGTTCCGCCGACGTTGCGGGCAAGGATGAAGCGGTCCGCGTGGTGCCGGACGGAATGGGTTGGCACCGGCCGCTTGTCGCGGGCCAGCGCGTCGGCGGTGTGGCTGAAGACCGCGCCCAGCGGCAAGCCGTCGCCGCAGCCATGGAGCCCCTGCTCGATCGTGTCGATCAGGTACTTGGTGAAGTAGGTCTGCGGTCCGTCCACGCGCCTGCTGGTCTCGAACCAGGCGGTCCGGTATGTGGTGGTGGCGGCCATCGTGAACTCGCCCGCGCCCACCGACATATCGGTGACATCCGCAGCAGCGGCGTCCAGTCCGTGCCCGGACCGGGTCGCCTGACCGGAGAAACAGCAGTCCAGGATCACGATCTTCGTCTTCGCGTCAGATTCGCGTAGCGCGTTGCGCACATCGGAGAACGGCAGTCCGGTGGTCTTCCGTCGCGAGCCCTTGCCGGGCGACTCTGCCAGCGCCAGGCACAGCTCATCGTCGTACAGCTGTCCGTGCCCTACGAAGTAAAACAACGCGACATCGGAGACATCGCCGAACAGCCGCATCAAGCGGTCAGGCAGCTCACCGCGCCGGTCGGCATTGGCCACCACCTCCACCCGCGTGACCGGCCACCCGCACAGTGGGCCGGTCAGCAGCGCTTCCATCCGCTTGAGGCTGTGGCACGCAGCCGGAACGGATTCCAGGTCGCTGTAATCCCAGGCGCCGAGCAGCACGGCCCGCGAGCGCGAATAATCGCGCAACGGGCGAGGCTCAGCCATCGCGCAGCCGTTCTAGTATGCACGGAAGGTCGGTATCGAGGTTGGTCCCGTGCAGGATGAAGGGCTGCCCGTCGATGGTCATCTCGATGCGGAAACTCGACCGCCGCGCCCGGATGAAGTCAGGCAGCGTCGCGATCGCGGTGGCGAGCACTCCGCCGCTGCCAGCCGCGACGCTCAGCACGTCCAGCACACCGAGCTCACCGGGTCCGGGCGTCCCCGCAGTCACCCTGACATCAACGCCACGCTGTGCACGCATCCAGTCGCGTAGCCCCCGAAGCTGAGACTGATCACGGACCGTAATCTCGATTTTTCGTTCTGCACGTGCATCCTCATGTGCATCCGATGCGGTCGACACTGGCCCCCCCTTTAGTTACCATCAAGTAAG
>JBEKHI010000252.1:0-12307 GCA_050012355.1 Streptosporangiaceae bacterium
GGCCCCGCAAACGCCTCGGCTACCTCACTCCACGCGAAGCATATGATAAACTCCTAGTAATCGAGCAAGCACGTGTTGCGACGACCGCCTGAATGTGCCGACGGCACGTTTCCACTATCCTGCCTCGCTCCCGGATGCCCCGCTGAGGTTAAATGGCAAGCAGGCCGGTGCCACGACTCCATCATCTCGGCCCGCGGCTCTCCGACGGCACCGCGTGCCCGAAACCACCAACTAAATTCCCCGACAGCTCCTATACGCCGACTTTGCTCCACGTCAGCGTGGGCACACGACCCAGGGCGCAATAGGCGGTCACGGAACGCTAGGAGCGGGACGAGTGGGCCGCGCAGCGCGAAGAGCCGGTTGCGTCGTAGAAGGCCAGTCCGCAGCCGTCGGCGGTGCAGGCCTTCAGCCGTAGCCAGCTGCCCGCGGCGGCGGAGTCGTAGATAGCGACCGCGACGGCGGCCACCGCGTTGGAATAGCTGGCGCGGGCCGCGCTGGCCAGCCCGATCGCGCTCGCGGCATCGACGGTCAGGACGAGGCGTCCGTCGGCGAGCCCCCTGGTCAAGCGCGCGGCGGCGTCGGCATCCGAGCGGTCGTCGGCATGCGCGGCAAGGACGTCCCTGAGTGAATCGCGCAGCCGGAGCAAGGCGGCGTGATCTGGCCCGGACAGGCCCGACTCCGCCGGTAGCAGTGCCGCCGCATGAAGCCAAGCGGTGGCATCCTCTCGGGCGCCTAGCAGGTCCTGGTCAGCGCCCCGAGTGTTGGCCAGCGATTGAATCAGGCTCAGCGGCCCCGGTGCCGCATCCGCGGACGTAACAGAAAAGATAGCTTCAGCCACTATCCGATGGTAGCTGTCGCGCCGAGCGCGGCGTCGAGCAGTGTCGCGGCGGCGGCGCGTGCTGCCACGGCAACCGAGGGATCGTGGTCCATGCGCGCGGACAGGCTGGCGCCGTCGTAGATGAGGTGGAGCTGCCGTCCCAGGCCCTCGGGGTCCGGGGCCCCCGCTTCCCGCGCCAGGTCGGTGAGCAGGTCCCGCACCCAGCCGCGGTAGTCGGCAGCGGCCTTCTGCACCACATCGTTCGGCGACTCAGCACTGGCACTGACGAAGGCGCAGCCGCGGAACCCCGGCTCGGCGAACAGCTCTCCCTGGGCTTCGAACACGCCGAGCAGCCGGTCCCGCGGGGTGCGGTAATGGCCGAGCGCCTGGGTAATGCGCGCGGCAGTGTCCGCGTGGCGGCCTTCCAGGTAAGCGCGGACCAGTTCGTCCTTGCTGCCGAAGGTGTTGTACAGCGAGGCCTTGGCAACGCCTGCTTCCTCGATCACCCGGTCGATGCCGACCGTGTGCACACCCTCGGCGTAGAAGAGGTCGCTGGCCGCGGCCAGCAGCCGCTCGCGCGCCGAGGGCTTGGCTTGCGAATTCACAGCCATGACGTCACCTTCTTTGTACAGACCGTACTGTCTAGTTTAATGGATCACTCCGGCTTGGCCGCTACCAGGTCGAACTCGTTGCCCTCAGGGTCAGCGAACGTGGTCCAGTGGGCGGGTGGTTTCTCGATCTCCCTGATCGGCGTGGCGCCAAGGCCTGCCAGCCGTTCGCTCTCCGCCTCGAACTGATCGGTACGCAGGTCCAGATGCAGCCGGTTCTTGACCGTCTTGGGCTCCGGGACCTGGTGGAAGGCCAACCGCGGGCCGCTCGCGGGATCGGTGGCGTCGATGCCCGCGTTCTCGGCATCCGCCCCTGGGTTGACCGGGCGGCCGAGTACTTCGGACCAGAACCTGGCCAGGGCTACCGGGTCGGCGCAGTCGATGCTCAGGCCGATGACAGATGTGGTCATGGTTACTTCCTGCCTTCTTTACGTTCCGATCGGACAAGGGAGAGCAGTGCGAGCACCGCCAGCAGGATCAGCGCGGCGCCGTAATAACGGGCGGCACCGATGAGGCCAGCGCCGTGGACGGCGAGGAAGCCAGCGGCCACCGCCGGGACCCCCAGCCCAAGGTAGGAGACGACGAAGAGCAGGGACAGGACCCCGGCTCGTTCGTGGGCGGCGACTCGGGGAACCACCGTGCGGATGCCGCCCTGGAACCCGCTGCCGAACCCGATCCCGCTGATCGCGGTGCCGATGAAGAACACCGCCGGGGACCGCAGCGTCAGCGCGAGCAGGGTGACTGCCACGCCGGTGATCAGGGCGCCGATGCCGGTGAGCATCACCGCCCGGGCAGTCGCGGCGCGCAGCGCGAAGATCCCCCCGACGGCGAACGCGGCCAGCACGGTCAGGCTCAGCCCGCCGAGCACGACGTCAGAAGAACCAGTCAGCGCCTGCACCAGCGACGGACCGAGCGCGCCGTAGAGCGCGGCGAGTGCCCAGACGGCGAACAGCACCGGCGCGGCGGTCAGCAGGTGGGCGCGCACGGTGCGCGGCAGCCGGATCTCGGGCAGCAGGCTGGACAGAGCGCCGGGCGAACGGGTAACCGTCTCGCGCATCAGCGTGACGCCCGCCATCTGCACCACGATCACGCCGAGCAGGACCAGATAGATCAGGTGCGTAGGCGCGGGCAGGAACCGTACGGCCAGGGCGGACAGGATCGAGCCCAGGCCGGTGCCCATGCCCGGCGATATCGCGTTGGCGAGGGTGCCGCGCGGACGGTCGATATCCAGCATGCCCGCGCCGATCGCGCCGAGCGCCGCACCGGTGGACAAACCCTGAATGATCCGGGCTGCCATCAGTTCGGGTACTCCGCCGGCGGTCGTGAACACCACCAGGGAGATCACCTGGACCGCGAGTGCCACCAGCAGGACCGGCCGCCGGCCGATGTGGTCGGACAGCCTGCCGAATATCAGCAGCGATCCGAGGACCGCCACCGCATACACCCCGAACACCATCGTCGTCGTGATCGGGGTGAAGCCCCAGTCCCGCTGGTAGGTGGCGTACAGCGGCGTCGGGGCGCTCGAAGCGGACAGCAGCGACACGATCAGCGACGCCAGCAGGTACAGGGCCGACCGGCCGCTCAGCCGGGACACCTCCTGTTGTCGCGCTACCGGGGCGGCGACGACAAGACACTCGGTCATCGGAAATTTGCTCCTTCAGATGGCGGTACGGCCGCCGTCGGCCGCGATGATGGCACCGGTGATGTAGCCGGCCTTGGGCGAGGCGAGGAAGGCGATGACGTCGGCGATCTCTGAGGGCTGGGCGGCGCGGGCGAGCAGCGTGGTGTCACCCAGCGCCTCGATGCGCTCCGGGGCCGCGCCGCCGGTGTAAACCGGCCCGGCCGCGATGGTGTTCACCCGCACCCCCTGCGGGCTGAACTCCGCTGCCCAGGAACGGGTCAGCGACGCAACCGCGGCCTTGGTCGCGCTGTAGGCGGCGCTGCCGGCCAGCCCGATCTGGCCGGCCATGCTGCCGAGGTTGATGATGCTGCCAGCGCCACGCTTGGCCATCCCCGGCGCGATCGCGGCCACCAGGAAGTAAGCGGACCGCACGTTGGCCGCGAACAGCCGGTCGAAGGTCGCGGGATCCAGGTCTGCCGATGGCCCGAACCAGGAGAACCCGGCATTATTCACCAGCACCTCCACATCGCCCGCCTGCTCCGCTAGCCGCGAGATCGCGTCAGTGTCGGTCAGGTCCGCGGAAATGAACCGGGCACGGCCACCGGCCTGAGTGATCTCCCGCACCACGGCCGCGCCCCGCTGGGCATCCCGGCCGTGCACCAGGACGGAGAAACCACCCGCCGCGAGCTTGCGCGCCACTTCCCGTCCGATGCCGCTGGTAGCGCCGGTCACCAGGGCAACTGGTGCCTGCAGTTCAGGATCGGTGCTCATGATCACTCCTCGATTGAGTAGACCGTTCTGTACAGCCTCACTATAGACAGACAGACCTGTCTAATGCAAGAGATGGCGGGATTGATTGGCCGGACCCTGGCTGACAACGCCCCGGAAGCAATGCTGTCTCTGGTCGCCGGCACGGCCGTGCCCTCCGGCCTCAAGCCGTCGGTAGCCGAGGACCAGCGGGCCAGCAGCTCCCCTACGTCGTCTTTCCGCAGGTCACGGCGTTTGACTTCAGGCGCTTGAAGTGTGATTTGCTGCCAGCATGGCAGCTTTCACCATCCGGGAGGTGTCCCGGCGCAGCGGTCTCAGCGAGCCGACGCTGCGCTACTACGAGGACGTCGGGCTGATCGGCCCGATCGCCCGCGACGAGCACAGCGGGCACCGCCGTTACGGCGACGAGGACCTCGATGTGCTTCAGGCGCTGGCCTGCATGCGCGCGTGCGGCGTGAGCATCGAGGACATGCGTGCGTACCAGGCCAACCGCGCCAGGGGAAACGCGGCGGCCGCGCAGCAGCGTGATCTGCTGTTGCGGCACGCCGAGCGCATCGAAGCCGAGATCGCGGCCCAGCGCACCCGGCTGGACTATCTACGCGAGAAGGCGGCGCTGTGGGACGCCCGCGTCCGCGGCGACACCGCCGCCGAGGCTGAGGCACAGCAGCGGACCATAGCGGCTCTCAAATCCTTGGACATGGAGGTAGCACGATGAGCACGGTCCTGGTCACCGGCGGATCCGGTTATTTGGGGACTCAACTGATCGCCGCGCTGCTGCGCGACGGGTGTCAGGTGCGCGCCACCGTGCGCTCGACGACGGCCCGCGAGGCCGAACTGCGCGCGGCAGTGCACCGCGGCGGCGCCAACGACGACGGCCTGGAGGTCGTCGCCGCCGACCTGATGGACGACGACAGCTGGAAGGCGGCCATGGCGGGATGCGAGGAGGTCCACCACCTCGCCTCGCCCTTCCCGGTCGCCCAGCCGAAGGATCCCGACGAACTGATCGTCCCCGCCCGGGAAGGCACACTGCGCGTGCTAAGCGCCGCCCGCGACGCCGGCGCCCGGCGCGTGGTACTGACCTCGTCCTTCGCCGCGATCGGCTACACGCCCAAGCCGACCGCCGAGTTCACCGAGGCCGACTGGACCGACCCCGACACGCCAGGGCTAGCGCCCTACCCGCGCTCCAAGGCGGTCGCCGAACGCGCCGGGTGGGACCTGATGCAGCGCGACGGCGGCGACACCGAACTCGTCGTGGTCAACCCGACGTTCATCCTCGGCCCCACCCTGTCGACTCAGCTGGGCTCCTCCATGCAGCTGATCAAGGCGATGCTCGACGGGACGATGGCCATCGCGCCCCGCCAGCGTTTCGGCGTCGTCGACGTCCGCGACGTCGCCGACCTGCACATCCGCGCGATGGCCGCCCCCGAGGCCGCGGGCAAGCGTTTCCTGGCCGTCGCGGACGGGCCTACGCTGAGTTTCCTGAAGGTGGCCGACGTCCTTCGCCAGCAGCTCGGCCCGCTGGCGGCCCAGGTGCCCACCCAGGAGGCACCAGGTGCGGACCTGCCGCAGCCGGTTATCCACAACGACCGGGCCCGTGAGGAACTCGGCTGGCGCCCGCGTCCAGTCGAGACGACCATCGTGGAGTCGGCCGAGAGCCTGCGTGACCTCGGCCTGCTGGGCGCACTCGGCAACCCCAGCGATGGGCCATCCATAGCGGAATAACGCTATCGATGGCCCATCGCTGGGACCGGTGCCGCGGACCAGGCCCGCGCAGCTGACCGGTATGCACCTTTTGCCGGAGTGTACGGATCGCGGAGTCGGCCAGCTGGCACCCGCTAGTGCGTGGCCGTCACCTTGGACAGGCCCGCGGGAGCATCGGGATCCAGGCCTCGCAGCAGCGACGCGGCCAGCGCCAGCTGCTGGCCCCGGATGGTCGCCAGGATCGGCGCGGCGACCTCCGAGACACCACCAGGCAGCGGCAGATCCCCGCCCGGACCGCAGAACGCGTGCGGTACGCCGGCCGCGACCAGCCGCTCCGCGAGGGCCTCGTCGTCGGCCGCGAACCGGTCACCTCCGGCGATGAGCAGCACCGGGAGCCGTGAATCGAGCGCCGCGATGGGCCCGTGCAGCAGGTCGGCCGAGGACAGGCCCTCGGCATGCACGCGCGCGGTCTCCTTGATCTTGAGCGCGGTCTCCAGCGCCGCCGCGTAGGCGAGGCCGCGGCCGGTCGCGACCAGCCGCTCCGCGTCCGCCCAGCGGAACGCCACCGACTCGGCCGCGGCCGAGTCAGCCAGCACGGCTTGCGCCGCGTCCGGCAGTGCGGCTAGGTCGCCCAGGCTGACCAGCGAGGAGTCGAACGCGGCGGCGATGGCCGTGATCGTGAGCAGCTGGGCGGTAACCGTCTTGGTCGCCGGCACCGCTACCTCGTGCCCCGCGTCCGTGAGCAGGCTCAGGTCGCAGACCTGGGTGAGCGGGCTGCCGGGCTCATTGGCGATGGTGATGACGGTCGCCCCGGCTCGGCGCATCCGGTCGGCGGTCTCGACGATTTCTGGTGTCGCGCCGGACTGGCTCAGCGCGACCACCAGGTAGCCCTGGTAATCGATCCCGGCGTCGTACCTGGTGTGCACGCTGGGCGCGGCCAGCCCGGCGGGCCGGCGGGAGGCCAGCTCGATCAGGTAGCGGCCATACACGGCCACGTTGTCGGACGATCCGCGCGCCAGCAGCACCGTCCCGGCCAGCCGCTGCGGCAGCAGGTCGCGGACCCGCTCACGATTGGCCGTGTGCCTGCTGACGAGGCGGCTGAGGACCTCTGGCTGCTCGGCGAGTTCGGCGCGCATTACCGCTCCGGCGGTCATTGTGGATCCTTCCTTTTGAGGGCGGCCAGCGTGGCTTCGTGCTGATCCGCCAGGCGTGCCCACTGGCTGGCGCGGGCGGCGTCGGGAGTTACCACCCGCCGTTTTGGTCCAATTGAAATTGGCAGGGACCGGTCAGCGGCGATCATCGCGGCACCGATCGCCGAGCCGTCCGCCCGGGCGGGGTCGGGCGGTATGACGGTCCGGCCGGTCGCGTCGGCCAGGTCGGCGGCCAGCGCGGACGCGCCGCCGCCGGCCAGGAAGATCTCGCCCGGCCCGGCCGCCGTCTCCAGCAGTGCCAGGCAGTGGCGGCTCTCGGTGACGATGCCGGACAGCAGCCCGCGCGCGAGGTGCCCGGGTCCGTGCCCCAGGTGCAGGCCGGTGAGCACCCCGGTCAGGTCCGGATCCCAGCGGGCGCCCTGCTCGCCGGGGAGCAGATACGGCAGGAAGAGCGGTGCGTCCTCCTGATCGGCCCCCGCCGCCAGTGCGGCCAGCGCCTCATGGTCGCCGCCGGTCAGGAGGCCGGCGAGCCAGTCGTGGGCGCTGCCGGTGGCGAGCAGGTCCATCTCCAGGCCCCAGCCGCTGACGCCGGCCATCGGCGTGACCAGGTGCCGGTGCAGCGGGTCGATGACCGGGGTGTCGCTCAGCGCCAGGATGACGTTGCTGGTGCCCGCGATGTAAGCGACCTGGCCGGGCCGGGTGAGGCCGAGACCGAGCGCGCCCAGCACCGAGTCCGCGCCGCCCAGCACGACCGGCGTGCCAGCGACCAGGCCGAGAGCGGACGCCGCGCTCGGCAGCAGCGGGCGGCGCGTTTCCGCGGGGCCGATCTCCGGCAGCCGCGGCAGCCCGGCCGGGATGAGCTCGGGAATCCAGCTACCGGTCAGCAGGTCGTAGCAGCCGACGCCGGCCGCGGTGGACGGATCGGTCAGCGGCTCCCCGGTGAGCACCTGGTACAGGTAGTCCTTGGCGCCGAGCAGGTGGCTGGCGGCCTTGATCCTGCCCGGTTCGGTCGCGGCGAGGCGCAGTGCCATCGGGATGAGATAGCGGCCGTCGACCCACTGCCCGGTGCGCCGGTACACCTCATCGCCGCGCAGCTCGGTGCCGCAGGACTCGGCCCGGCCGTCCTCCCAGGTGATGGCCGGGCCGACCGGCTCGCCCGCCTCGTCGGCCAGCACCAGCGTGGGCAACATCGCCGACAGCCCGATCCCGTGCCAGGCCGACGGACTCGCCGTATCGGCCAGCTGTCTTATTACCGCCATAACGGCGGTCAGCCAGTCGGCCGGGTCCTGCTCGGCGGCACCGGGCTCGGGGCGGCTGGTGGCGTAGCCCGCCGAGGCCCGGCCGAGTACGCGGCCGTCCGGCCCGACCAGCACGCCCTTGCAGCCGGATGTCCCGAGATCGAGGCCTGCGTAGATCTCAGGCTCCTTCCGTCGCCGTCGCGAGTTCCGCTTCCACCGTGTCACCGTGGCTGACCGACGGGTCGCGGTAGAACTGAGCCTTCCCGGTACGGGAGGAGACGAACGACAAGATCACTCCGAGCAGGGCGAGTCCGAGGCCCCAGGCCTCTTCGACGCCGTTCAGCGAACCGGTGGCGAGCGAGTAGATCACCACGAAAGCCATGAAAGCGGCACCGAGTCCGGGCAGTACCCCGCCGAGGAAGAAGTTGGCGGCGGAACTGGTGATGGTCCGCCGGTAGTACCAGACGGCGGTGCTCGCGGTCAGCAGGTAGAAGATCGCCGCCATCAGGCCCAGCGTGTCCACGATGTCGGCCAGCGCGGCACCGATCGTGCCGATAAGCGTCGACGCCCACAAGAACACCACGTTCAGCAGGCCGAGCAAGATCGTGGCGTTCCACGGTGTCCGGTACTTCTCGCTGACTATCCCGAACCAGGACGGTATGACCCGGTCCCGGCCCATCGCGAACGAGATGCGGGCCGAGCTGACGATCGCCGCCTGCAACGACGCGAGGGTTCCGCCGAGCACCGCGACGATCATCACGTTCTTCCAGAACCCACCGCCGATCTTCTCGCCGACGAACGCGAGGATGTTGCCAGCGTTGTTCTGCATGTCGTTCATCGGGGCGACGCCCTGGAACGCCAGCACCGCGATGGCATAGATGCCGAAGAGCAGGACGACGCTGGTCACCGCGGCCTTGCCGGCCTGCTTGCCCTTGGCCTCCTCGCCGACGTACGCGGCCGTGTCCCAGCCGGAGTACAGGAAGATGGCCAGCAGCATGCCGGAGATGAGCGACTTGAACCCGCCGGCGCCGCTGATCGTGAACCAGCTCGCCGTCATGTGCACGGTGTGGTGCAGGCCGCCGCCGTAGATGCCGACGATCGCCGCGACGCAGAATCCGAGCATCAGGGCGTACTCGAACAGCGCCCACATCCACTGGAACCGCGCCGAGATCGCCGCGCCCCGGGCCGCGATGGCCAGCACGATCAGGTTGAACGCGGTGCCGACGGCGGCGACCGCGAACTTGTTGTTGGCGGCGGAGTCGCTGAAGAAGCTGAGCATGTAGCTGCCGAGCGGGACGGTCAGCGAGGTGGTGCCGACTGTGTAATACATCAACATCAGCCAGCCCGCCAGGAAGCCAGCGTGCGGGTTAAGCGCCCGGCCCACCCAGGAGTAGGTCGCGCCGGCGCTGGTATGCCAGGCGTTCAGCCGCTGGTACCCGATGGCGATCCCGAGCATGGGGATAAAGCAGATGAGGATCGGCAGGAAGCCGGCGTAGGCGACGGTCGCGAGGATCGCCGCCAGGCTGACGGCGACGCTTTGCGTTGGCCCGGAACTGGCGAGCGCCATGACGACGACATCCCGGGTGGACAGAACTCCGGCGGCCAGGCGGTTATCGGTCATACAGGGCCTCTTTCGTTGGTGGTTACGTCCCATCCCTCCTGGGCGGGCTGGCCGAACAATCCGCGTGATGTCCCACCGGAGATGTAAAAGCCGAACTCCAGGGCCGGGTACACCTGCGTGAAGCAGTCGAACGGAACCCCGCGCTGGTCGTTTGAAAGCCCTCGTAGCCGGACCACCTGCGACTTCGATGGCAGCCTGAGCAGCCGCCGCTCGTCGTCGTCGGCGGCGGTCACTTCCAGGTACTGTTCCTCGGCCTGGTCCTCCAGCCCGTACTGCCGCAGCAGCAGCTCGTACAGCGAACCGGTGAGTTCCCCGGCGAACCTGTCCAGTGACGGCGCGAGCGCGACCGGGATGACCGCGGTCTCCAGGATCTTCGGCTCCCCGTCGACCAGCCGCTGCCGGTTGATCTCCCACACCTGCGCGCCGTCCTCGAGCCGGAGCGCGCCGCGCAGCGCGGCCGACGGGACACCCTGGACGAGCGATAGCAGCCGGGTGCCGACCCGGGGGCTTGGCTCATCGTCGTCCCCGCGCAACGTGCCGAGCAGGCCGCCCGCCCGGCCTGGCTCGCTGACGATGCGCGGCCTGGCCAGGTAGGTCCCGATGCCCTGATGACGCCTGACCCGGCCCGCCCGTTCCAGTTCTTCAAGAGCGCGGCGCACGGTGATCAGGCTGACGCCGGCCGCCTCGGCGAGCTCGGCTTGCGTCGGCAGCAGGTCGCCGGGCGCCAGGTTCCGCTCCACGACCAGCCGCTCGATGAACGTGATCATCTCTTCGTAGCGCAGCCGCTTACGCTGGGCATCGGGCACCGGCGTGAGCGTTGGCTGCTGAGCGGGAAGCCGCTTGGACAGGTCGAACAGTGGCATGGTGGGTTCAGCTCTCTTCTGCCGCCAGCACACCGAACGCGTCCTGCGCCGCCGCGAGCGTCCGGTCGATGTCCGCGTCGGTGTGCACCAATGAGACGAAGAGATTCTCGTACTGACTGGGGTGGAAGAGCACACCGCGCAGGAACATCTCCTGGTACCAGCGGGTGAACCGCTCCTCGTTCGCGTAGGCCTCGGCGTCCCGCCAGTCCCGGATCGGGTGCTCGGTGAACCACATCTGGAAGACGGTGCCGAGCCCGTCGACCCGGACCGGCAGGCCGGCCTCGGCGGCGAGTTTCCGCAGCCCGTCGGCGAGCCGGTCGCCCTTTGCCCGCGCGCGTTCGTACAGGCCGGGCTCCGCGAGCAGGTCCATGGTGGCACTTACCGCGGCGCAGGCGACGACGTTGGCGTTGTAGGTGCCAGAGTGCGAGTAACGCCCCTCGGCGATCATCCCCATCACCTCCGTGCTGCCGCCGATCGCGGCGACCGGGAAGCCGCCGCCCAGGCCCTTGGCCAGCGTGGTGAGATCGGGGGTGACGCCGAACCACTCCTGCGCGCCACCCCGGCAGAACCGGAATCCGGTGATCACCTCGTCGAAGATCAGCAGCGCGCCCGCCTTCTTCGTCTCCTCGCGGAGCAGTTCCAGGTAGCCGGGCTCGGGCAGGATGCAGCCGGTGTTGAAGACGGCGGCCTCGGTGATGACCGCCGCGACCTCGTGCCCGCGTTCGGCCATCACGCGGCGGAAACTGTCCGGATCGTTCCAGGTCAGCACGATCAGCGTGTCTTTTAGCTCGGCCGGCACTCCCGGACCGGCCGCGACCGGGCGGGGGTTTTCCTTCGGCCCCGCGGCGGCGGGATCCACGTGGTTGGACCAGTACACAGTGTCCTGCCAGCCGTGGTAGTGCCCTTCGAACCGGATGACCAGCCGCCGCCCGGTGTAAGCCCGGGCCAGCCGCACCGCGGTGCCGACCACCTCGCTGCCGGAGTTGGAGAACCGGACCATCTCGATGCCAGGCACCGCGTCCACGACCTTTTTAGCGGCTTCCATTTCAAGCTCGTACGGCAGGCCGGGGCAGGTCCCGTACGTGCTGATCGCCTCGGTGACCGCTTCGGTGACCACCGGGTGCCGGTGCCCGAGGATCATCGGCCCGAGTCCGAGCAGGTAATCCACGTACTCGTTGCCGTCCACGTCCGTGATCCGGGATCCGGTGCCGCTAGCGACGAACGGCGGATACGGCTTCCAGCCGAACTTAACCGTGCGCGCGCTGCTGCCCGCCCCGCCCGGAACGATCTTGCTCGCGCTGGCGAACAACTCACCGGATCGCTTGGTGTGCTCGGCGTACCGCTGGTCGAAGTCCACTCATCCTCCTCGTCAACATACTTTGTATAATGAGTATGTTAAGTGGAGGATAAACCCAAGTCACGTTCGTGTCACTAGTCCTCGTTCGTAACGAGGGCCTCACGGCGTACCTGCGGGGCGGGGGCCGCAGGGCTGGGCCAGGGCCCGCGAGGCGCGGCAGGCCCGTGCCGCCCCGGCCCCCGCAGCCACTTCTCCCGGGTTAGTGTCCATAGCGCGCCCTTTATGTCCCACTATGCGGGGGCACTTGGGTACACGAACCCGGGAGAAGTGAAAGCAAGCCTGTGCCGGCCGCAAACTAGCCCGATTGAGTAGAGCGGTATGGTGACCTATGCCAGCGATCAGCGTCATTATTCCCGTGCACGGGGTAGGGGACTATTTGGACCGCTGCCTGGACTCGGTGCTGGGCCAGGAAGGCGCGAAGAACGACGTTGAGTTCATCGCCGTCGACGACGCATCCACCGATGGCAGCGACGCCATCCTCGCCGCGCGGCACGATCCCCGGCTGACGGTGATCCGTACCGCGACCACGGTCGGACCTGGCCGGGCCCGTGAGCTCGGCGCG
>JBEKHI010000253.1:0-12292 GCA_050012355.1 Streptosporangiaceae bacterium
CCAGGCGCTGCTGGGCGAAGACGCTGAGCCCGAACAGCCCAATTTCCCTAACGGGCTGATTCCCTCGCTCGATGGCATGTTCTGGATTCATGCCTGACTGATCTGGCGGACGGTCACGGCCTCACCTCGGGACTGCCCAGGTGAGGCCGTCTGCTGACATTCGCATGGCTTTGACAACGACGATCATGACGGGTCCGCTGGTCAACTGATGTTCCGTCTCAGTCAAACAAGCGGGGTTGTCGTGTGCCTTAACTTGACAAAGCTGTCTGCTGGAAGTGAAGCTGACTTCGTTCTAGGACAAGGGGGTGCAACAGAAAAAAGTGGTTCGGCAAGAAGTGATCTACCCTATCCAGCAAGCATAAATGGAGGATCCTCCGGTGGCGGCACAGGATATCGAGTACGTCGAACTTTATACAAGCGACGAGCGATCAGCTGTCGAATATTTCGTGTCGTCTTTTGGCTTCAAGCGCACAGCGGAATCCTCGGCTAACGGAAGCCACTCGTCCCTGCTGCTACAGGGGACCGCCCAGCTTATCGTCACAGCAGGCCAGGGAACCGAGGAGTTCCTTGAGGCGCACGGAGACGGCGTCGTAGACATCGCCTTCGCGTGTGACGATGCTGCCCAGGACCGCGATAGGGCTGTGGCGGAGGGTGCCTCCGTGATCACGTCGGAGCCGAACAAACAGGTAGTGTCGGGATTCTTCGGAGTCCAGCACACGCTGGTTACCCGCCGGGCCACCAGGGTTGCTCCACCCGACCGCACTTGGACACCGGTCGCGGACGATCTGGTGCGGCCCGCGGGACACATCCAGCTGCTGGATCATGTCGCGATTTGCGTCGATGGGGGAACACTCACGGACTGCGCCGACTTTTATACGAGCGCCTTCGGGTTCCCGAGGTACTCTAGCGAGTACATAGAGGTCGGCGATCAGGCGATGGATTCAATTGTCGTCCGCAGTACATCCGGTGGCGTGACCTTTACCATCCTGGAGCAGGACACCGACAAGAAGTCCGGGCAAGTCGAGGCATTTCTGTCCAGGAATGGTGGCCCGGGCGTGCAGCATCTCGCCTTCCTGGTCGATGACATCGTGTCCGCCGTTCACGCGTATCGAGACCATGGGATCGACTTCCTTCGCACACCCGGCTCGTACTACGAAATGCTTGCTGAGCGATTTCCCAGCATACGAGCGGACATCAAGGATCTGCGTGAGACGGACGTTCTCGCCGACTGTGACGAATGGGGCTACTTGCTCCAGTTGTTCACACGTTCGCCGTACCGGCGAAACACCATGTTTTACGAGCTCGTGCAGCGACGGGGTGCGCGCGGATTCGGGAGCTCGAACATCAAGGCTCTCTATGAGGCCGTGGAACGGGACGGACTGGCGGCCGGATAGGATCCCGGCAAGGTAAATGTGCTCTGGCGTCGAGTTCCGTGGCGAAGTCTTGCCACATTTTGACGTACTCGCGGGCGAGTTGCGCGACGGTCGCGACGCAGTGCGCCGGTATGGCCGCCGCCATGTCGGGCAGTTGCTCGGCGCCGATGGCGTTGACGTGGAGCAGGCGCAGTATGCCCTTTCCGCGTTCGTTGTTGCGCAGGGACGGGTCGCGCATCAGCTTTTCTACGGTGGCGGCCGGGCTAGCGGCGGGCACGGGCTTGGTGTTTGGCGGAAGGGCGGGGCGAGTGCTCGGAGCGGGGTCAGCTTGAACAGCGGTGGAATTTAGTGATGGTGGGCTCGCGGTGAGTTTCCCGGGTACGGGCGACTCACCGCGTTGGAGGCGCTTGCGTACGTCGAGGACCGTGGCGGGCGAGATGCCCGCGGCGCGTGCCACGTCCCGTAGCGTTGCCTCGGGCCGGTCGACCAGGATCTCGGCGGCGCGGCGGCGGGCCTCGCTGGTGTTCAACGGGCGGGCCCGGCCGTCTCTGCCGACCCGGACGTTCGACTGTCGGGATTCTTCGGTTGAATGTTTCCGGATGGCGGCGACGGTGTTGGAGCCCAGTCCGGCTGAGCGTCCTATGGCCCGGTCGGACATGTGCGGGTGGGTGGCGATGATGCGCTCCGCGGCGGCACGGCGGTCGGCGTGTGACAGCGGCAGGCCGTGCGTGACGTTCGCCTGGACGGCGCGCAGGAACACGTCGGCCTCGCTGCCGTCGAAGAACACGACGTCGATGGTCTCCCGGCCCTGCAGGGACGCGGCCATCAGGCGGTGCATGCCGTCGATCACCCGCATGGTATGGCGGTCGACCAGGATTGGCGGCAGCGGTGCCCCTGCCTCGGCGAGACTGGCGATGTGTGTCTTGTCCTCGCCGTTCAGCCGGGGCGACTCACCAGGCCGCAGTGACACGATCGGTACCGCCACGACCTCGCCCACGGAATCCGTGTCGGCGCCGAACCCGACTGGCCTGATCGTCGTTCTGTTGCGTGCTGGGTGATACAAACGGGTTCCCGATTTGCTCACAACAACTCCCCTCATATCGGTCCCACTGGCAACGCGTACATTCGTTCGTCCGGGCGAGTGGACGCTACAGGTTGCGTTGTCACCCCAGCATTACCCGAGATGGCGGTGTATCGCTGGTTGCTTGCGGGCGGTGAATCGCCGTACCCGGTGATTCCGCGTATACGTTTTCCCCGCTCAGGCGCTGTGCTGCGCTGGGGCACTAGAGAATCCCTGCCGCACTACGGCTTCGTGCAATCCCAAGCCGCCCCGCGGCGCTGATTGTTACTCGCGGGTTGGATACCCAGCCTGAAGTTTTGACGCGCTCCGTGATTCGTTTGCTGCTGTCTGCGTTGGAAGTCATCAGAATAAATTTACCGGCCGAATAGCGTCCGGATGAAAGGAAACAACTGCTCAGAAACTAGGTGGATCGGTACGAAAACATGTAAAATGATTTGATACCGTTACATTGGATGGGGAGCAATGGAGCACGCGAGATGGGGGCCTTTGGGCCGAGCGGACGGTGAGCCGGCTGCCCCGCTGGCAGATATCGTACGCGCGCACCGCCACAATGCGGGACTAACGCAGAAGGAGTTGGCTGCGAGGGCTGGCCTCAGCCTAGCCGCACTACGTGATCTGGAGCAGGGCCGCCGCTCACAGCCTCGGCCTGGTTCCCTGGCAGCGTTGGCTGACGCGCTAGGCCTGGACCGCTACCAGACTGAGGACCTGGCCTGCGCGGCCGCAGCGGCACCGCGGCGAAGACGTTATGCCGAGCGAGAACCGGACATTCTGTCCGCGGGCACGACGAGAACGGCCGATTCGATAGGCCCAGGGCAAGGTCTGTGGCTGTCGATTCTCGGTCCAATGGAGGCATGGCGGGACGGGAGACCGCTGTCACTCGGACCTCCTGCACGGCGCGCGGTTCTCGGGTTGCTGGCGGTGGACCCCGGAGTACTGGTACGCCGGGACACCGTTGTCGACGTGCTCTGGAGACATGAGCCACCGAGCACCGCGGTGAGCCTGGTGCAAGCCCATGTCAGCAAGCTTCGTAAGCTATTGGCTCCAGGAGAGAGGCATTCACCTGAGCATGACGCGGCGATCGTCTCCGTCGGAGGTGGTTACAGGTTGCAGATGACAGGCGATCAACTGGACCTGCTCACCTTCAGGCAACTGGTCGCCGACGCCAGTGCTATGCGAGCCGCTGGTGACGAACTCACGGCGTGTGACATCTATGAGCAGGCCATGGGGCTGTGGCGAGGCGATCCGCTGACCGACATGGATGTGCTTCGCGACCGGCCCCGAGTCGCTGAACTGGGCCGTGAGCTTGCCGGCATGTTCTTGCGCTACGCCGAGGTCGCCTGCGGCCTGGGATTGCACGACCGAGTCCTGCCCCGGTTGCAGTCGCTGGCCGCGGCGGAGCCCTTGGACGAACGCGTCCACGCACGCCTGATGATCGCGCTGGCTGGGGCCGGACAGCAGATCGCGGCCTTGCGCGTCTACGAGGATCTGCGCGCTCGCCTAGACCGTGAGTTCGCGGTCTACCCCAGCGAGGAGCTTGTGGACGCGCATAGACGGGTGCTCCGCCAGGATTTCCCTATCGCGAACTCGAGGTGGTCGTACGGGCAGCGGCCATCGACGCCCATCCTCGATTATGAGATACCCAGGCAGCTACCCGCTCCGGCGAGAAACTTCACCGGTCGCATCGGTGAGCGTGATGTGTTGTCTGGTCTGCTGGACCAGGCTTCGCGGGAGGCCGACGGAGTGGCGATCGCCGTGCTGACAGGCATGGCGGGCATCGGCAAGACCACACTGGCGGTGAACTGGGCACATCAGGTCGCCGATCGGTTTCCCGACGGGCAATTGTTCGTGAACCTGCGGGAGTTTTGCCCTTCTGGCGCGCCGCTGACGTCCACCGAGGCATTGCGCGGTTTCCTGACCGCGCTCGGGGTGCCGCCCGCACGGATCCCCGCGGACACGGGCGGGCGAGCCGCCTTGTATCGCAGCACACTGGCTAGGCGGCGCATGCTCATCGTGCTGGACAACGCCACGGATACGGAGCAGGTGCGTCCGCTGCTACCCGGGTCGCCTGGCTGCCTGGTGCTGGTCACCAGCAGGAACCGGCTGACCGGCCTGGCCGCCGCGGAGGGCGCCGATCTGCTCACTCTCGACGTTCTGAGTAACGGGGAATCGTACAGCCTGCTGGTCAAGATCCTGGGTGCCGAACGAGTGATCGCGGAGCCCGAAGCGGTGAGCGAGTTGATCGCGCTGTGCGGCGGGTTGCCCTTGGCCCTGTGCGCCGCCGCCGCCCGCGTAGCAGCGAGTCCTGACCTGCCGCCGCTGGCCACGCTGGGGGCCGCGATGCGGGATAAGCGAGGCCAACTCGATGTGCTAGAGACGGGAGAGGCCGCCACCAGCGTCCGTGTGGGGTTCTCCTGGTCTTCTGTGCGGGTGAGCGAGCCGGCGGCACGGATGTTCCAAATGCTAGCGGTGCATCCGGGACCGGATATCACGGTTCCGGCCGCCGCCAGCCTGGCCGGGCTGGACCAGGCACAGGCCTACCTAGCGTTGGCCGAGTTGCGCGACGGCCACCTAGTCACCGAGCATGTCTGCGGGCGGTATATGTTTTCTGACTTGCTGCGCGCGTACGCGACGGAGGCCGCGCACACCCACATCAGCGTGGCGGAGCAGCATGCCGCGGTTTGCCGCGCGCTCGAGCATTACGTGCGTACCGCGAGTGTAGCCTCTGCCCTGCTATACCCCTACCTCGCCCAGCGCAAGCGGGATCATCCCCGGGAAGGAGTCCTGCCCGAACGCATCTGCGACGCCGGACAGGCGGCGGAGTGGTTCGAGAGTGAGCGGCACGTTCTGCTCGCAGCGATCCGTCAGGCTGCCGACGGCGGCTACGATCCGTACGCGTGGGAACTGCCCTGGGCCGCAGGGCTGTTCTTCAGGGGCGAGCGGAACTGGCGAAAGCTGGCGGACGCCCAGGAGACCGCGTTGGAGGTCGCCGACAAGCTCGGCGATCTGACCGGGCAAGCACTGGCCCGCCATCATCTTGGCTGGCTGAGGTTCTGGCTTGGTGAGGACACCGAGGCTTGCCGTCACCTGGTTGAGGGCATCGCGCTTAGCAGGCAACTCGGCGACGGCCGATTCCACGCGCTAGCGGGCCTCATACGCTCCCGGGTCTTGCAAGCGGAGAACCCCATTCCCGAAGCCCTGGTACAGGCTGGACAGCGACTGCGACTGTACCAAACCGCAGGAGAACTCCCGGAACCGAACGCGATCGTCTGGCAGCTTACTCAACTCGGGGCTGCCCGGCTACGATAACCGAGCCTGCCACTTACGGGTAGATCGCCTGCGGCGCCGCGGTGATCTACTACGAGGAAAGAGAACAATGGATGCGGGCCCGAACGCTCGCACAACGAGATACTCCAGCCCGAGATGCTGCGGCTAGCATGGTCGAACATCTCCGTCTGGCTGGGGCTAGGCGAGTGACAACCGATTTTCAACTCATAACGACGAGTCCCATCCATCGGTGCCGCCACTCATACCAGGTCTGGGCCATTCATTTACTGGCCCACTGTCCGGCCCATATGCTTAACAAGTATCGCAACGGCGTCGCGAACTGACTGAGCTTCCGCGTGTTTGACTGCGGCCCTCCCCGGTTGAACGCACCCCGGAGCAGAATGAGGCGCAAGTGGAATTTCCATATATCATCGCTAGCGATGGCGTCAACAATAACCTCATCGACCATATTACGGTCGGGCGGGACCGCGTGCTTGACAGGCTGCATGACTCCGGAGCGGTCCTCTTCAGGGGTTTCGACGTAGGCGGGATAGATGGCTTCGACGGCGCAGTCCGAGCCCTATCGGGTGAACCGCTGGCCTACACCGAACGGTCCTCACCTCGTAGCAGCGTCAAGGGCCATGTCTACACCTCGACCGACTACCCGCCGGGCGAGGAGATCTTTTTCCACAACGAGAACTCCTACCAGACATCGTGGCCGATGACGCTGTTCTTCCACTGCGTCCAGCCTCCGCGTGCCCGCGGCGCCACTCCACTGTCGGACATCAGGCAGGTGCTGAAGACGATAGACCCGTCGGTGCGGGAGGAATTCAGCCGTCGAGGGTGGAAGCTGGTACGGAACTTCGACGCCGACTTCGGGTTGTCTTGGCAGGAAGTCTTCGGCACCAATGATCGCGATGAAGTCACGCGATACTGCGCGGCCAATGCCATTGACGCGGAATGGACAGCGGGCAACCGGCTGCGGACGATCGCGGTCCGCAATGCGATCCACCGTCATCCGGGTACTGGAGACGAAGTATGGTTTAACCACGCAGCGTTCTTCCATCTGTCCACGTTCCCGGCAGAATTGCGGGACGGATTGCACGAACTTTTCGCCGAGGAAGATCTGCCGAGTAACACGTATTTTGGTGATAGCGGGGTTATACCCGACGACGTCATGGAGCACATCCGGGGCTGCTATAGAGACGCCAGTGCGCGTTTCGACTACTGCGAAGGCGACGTACTCGTCGTGGACAACATGCTCGCCGCGCACGGGCGCGAGCCGTTCACGCCGCCGCGCGAGATCGTCGTGGCGATGGCCGAGCTCACTAGGGCCGCTTAGGTGATTCGAGGTGGACTTCGAGTGGGACGAAGAAGACCGTCAGAGATACGACGAGATTTACGCACGGACACGTCTGTGGCCTGCTCCTGGCGCGGGTTATTTTACGTCGGCGGAGTGGAAACTTTGTGCCGGTCTTGGGCTCCTTGGGCTGAGCGTGCCGAAAGAATATGGCGGAGAGGGCTGTGGGTTCCTCGCTACCGCGTACGCCGCCGAGGCCTTCGGTCGCGGGGCTCCCGACATGGGTCTGGTTTTCGCGGCGTTTGCCCACTTGTTCGCCTGCGGTATGCCCATCGCGGAGTACGGCGATGAGGGGTTGCGCCGAGAGATGCTGCCGCGGCTGAGTTCGGGTGAGTGGGTCGGTGCCAATGCCATCACCGAGGAGGGCGCGGGCTCTGATGCGACACGGCTGGCTGCCCGGGCGGTGCGGACGGGCGAGGAGTACGTACTTACCGGCGACAAGTGTTTCGTGAGTAATGGTCCGGTCGCGGATGTCTTCGTCGTTTACGCTGCGACCCAGCCGGACCTCGGGTACCTGGGGGTGAGCGCGTTCGTACTGGAGCGGGGGACGCCAGGGCTCAGCGTCGGGGAACCATTCGGGAAGCTGGGGCTCGACCGCTGCCCGGCTAGCACGCTGCGGCTCGACGGTTGCGTCGTACCCGCCCGGTGGCGCCTCGGCGGCGAGGGCCAGGGGGCGGCGATCTTCCAGGACGCGATGCGCTGGGAACGTACCTGCCTGTTCGCCGCCTACGTTGGCCGGATCGAGCGGCTGGTGGAGCTCAGCGCCGACCATGCCCGGACCCGGATCCAGTTCGGCCGTTCCATCGGTTCCAACCAGGCGGTCTCGCACCGCCTGGCGCGCATGCGGATGCGTCTGGAAACGGCTCGCCTGCTGCTCTGGCGGGCATGCTGGCTGCTGGAACAGAATGAGCCCGCTAGTGCCGAGGTCGCGATGGCCAAACTGTTCATCAGCGAGGCCGCGACGGAGTCGGCCATGGACGCGATCCGTATCTTCGGCGGAGATGGAATCCGCGGTGGCCGCGGTATCGAACGCGAGCTTCGTGACGCGGTACCTAGCCTGATCTTTTCCGGGACTTCGGAGATGCAACTTGAGCTGATCGTGAGGGAACTGGGGCTGTGAGGCTTCACGAACTCGTCCGCGAGCAGGCCAGGAGGTCACCTGAACTGCTCGCGGTGTCAGGTCCGGACGGACAGCTGACCTATGGGGAACTCGACCGGCAGGCCAATGCGCTGGCATCGGTTCTGGCCGCGCGAGGTGTGAGGCCCGGTGACCGGGTGGCGCTGTGCCTTCCCAAATCCACCCGCGCTGTCACGGTCATGCAGGCGGTCCTGCGGCTGGGGGCGGCCTACGTTCCGATTGACCCGCTTGGTCCCATAGCGAGGACGATACGAGTGGTGGAGGACTGCGATCCCCGAGTGGTTGTCACGACTGCGGAAAACGCGATAAGCCTGCGTCAGCACGGAATCAGTGGTGCTATGCCCTATCCGGAGACGCTGAAGAGGTCAGACCCGCTGCCCGATCCTGGCGGAGATCCCGGAGATCTCGCGTACATTCTGTACACGTCCGGCTCGACGGGAGTTCCCAAAGGGGTATGCCTGTCGCATCGGAATGCTCTCGCCTTCGTGGACTGGGCGGTAGCCGAGATCGGTGCGTGCCAAGCGGACCGGTTCGCAAATCACGCGCCATTCCATTTTGATCTCTCAGTGCTCGACCTGTACGCGGCGTTCCGCGTGGGCGCCTCGGTTCATCTGATACCAGCAGAAATGTCGTTCACGTCGGCTCTTCTGGTCGGTTACCTGCTGCAACACAGGATCACCGTCTGGTACTCGGTCCCCTCGGCGCTCATCTTGATGGTGCGCGATGGCGGAATGATGGACGTCCCTCCCGAGGATTTTTACTTGCGGGTCCTGCTCTACGCGGGCGAGCCGTTCCCTATTAAGTACCTGAGGTCGCTCCGCGACCATCTTTCGGTGCGTATTCTCAATCTTTACGGTCCGACGGAGACCAATGTATGTGCGTTTTATGAGGTTACGAGCATCCCGGCCGGCCGGGTTGACTCAGTCCCGGTTGGCAGAGCGTGCTCCGGGGACCGGATATGGGCGGAACGCGCCGACGGGACTCGGGCAGGGCCTAGCGAGGAAGGCGAGCTGGTGGTCGACGGTCCGAGCGTGATGCTCGGATACTGGGGGCGGCCACGACAGGACGGTCGCCCGTACCGCACCGGTGACCGCGTTACCCTCCTCGATAGCGGCGACTACCAGTACCTTGGCCGCCGCGATGGAATGGTCAAGGTGCGCGGGTATCGCGTGGAAGTCGGCGAGATCGAGGCCGCGCTGCACGCTCATCCGGGTATCGTGGACGCCGCTGTCCTGGTCTCCGGGTCGGGTATTGATGCGAAGATCGTCGCCTTTGTGGTCCCGGTCGGCGACGTCGGGCCGGGCGTCCTGGAACTCAAGCGGCATTGTGCGGCCATGTTGCCGCGCCACATGATCATCGATGCGGTGCGTGATGTCCGGGCCCTTCCCCGGACCGGGAACGGGAAACTGGACCGCCGTTCACTAGCAGCCGGGCTTGTCCCCGACTTATGCCAGATTGCGCGCTATCCGTCGAGGAAGATTTACCGAGTAACATATCTCACATGCCTTTTGTAGCTACCAACGGCATTCGCCTGGCATATGAGCGAGCGGGCAGCGGCGAACCCGTGCTCATGATCATGGGTCAGGCGGCCGGCGGAAACGTCTGGACGATGTATCAGGCACCCGCGCTGACCAGGGCCGGATACGAGGCGATCACCTTCGATAACAGGGGCATTCCTCCGTCCGACGTGCCGCCAGGGGATTATTCGCTCGCCGATCTGGTAGCCGATACCGCTGGGCTGATCGAGGCACTGGACATCGGGCCATGCCGGCTGGTCGCGACCTCGCTGGGCGCATTCGTCGCCACCGAACTCGCCACTAGCAGGCCGGACCTCGTCACGTGCTGCGTGCTGATGGCCTTCAGGTCCCGGGCCGACGCGTTCCGGCTGGCGCTGCAGGCCGGAGAGCGCGCGCTGAGCCGCGAGAGCCTCCAGATGCCTCCGGCTTATGATGCGCCGATGTCGGTGCTTCAGATGTTTTCTCCCACCACGCTGAACGACGATGTGACCGTACCGATGTGGCTGGATATCTATGAGATGGCCGCCGCCCGCCGGTCAGCGGCCCGTGGGCAGGACGCGATCGACGTCGCCGCCGACCGCCGGGACGCGCTGCGGGCGGTGCCGGTGCCCTGCCGGATCATCGCTTTCTCAGACGATCTCGTGTGCCCGCCGCACCTGTGTGCGGAAGCGGCCGAGGCCATACCAGACTGTGATTATGTCGAAATTGGTCCATGCGGCCATGTCGGCTACCTTGAGCGCCCTGACGACGTCAACTCCGCGATGATTGAATTCCTCGATAAACACTGAAAGAATATGAGGTCGTTCAACCGATGTTATCCGCAGTTAAACGTTATTATGCCGTACCAGTGGTAGAAGCTATGATCGGTATAGTGAACCTGATCGTGAGCTGTAGGTACCCGAAAGGAATGCTCTGTGGCGACGAATCCCTTCGAAGACGAGGATGCCGACTACTTCGTCTTGATCAACGATGAAGGCCAGCACTCGCTGTGGCCCGTCTTCGCCGACGTACCCGACGGCTGGAAAGTTATCTTCGGAGAAGACAAGCGCCAGGCATGCCTTGACTTTATCGAGGAGAACTGGACCGATATGCGCCCGAATAGCCTGATCAGGCAGATGGAGGCGGATGCCGCGGAGAGGCAGAGCGAGAACGGGGCCTCCGGCAACGGGTCCACGGCAACAAAGAAGAAGGCGCGAGCCAGCAAGGGATGACCAGCTGGTCATCACGGCTGGCCGGGGAACGGGGAGTTTCTCGAAGCGCACGGTGACGGCGCCGCCGACATCGCCTTCGCGTGTGAAGATGCGGTCAGGACCCGCGACATGGCCGTGGCGGGACATATCCGGCTGCTTGAGACCGCCAGCACCTAGCTGACCTGTCGTTCCTCGAGGAAGAAGCGCAGCGGCCCGTTGTCCCCGTAAGCCTCATCGGCGGTTACCCAGCCGAACGGGATCCCCGCGGTGATCGCCCGTTCGATCATCTCCCGCAGCAGCTGCGGCTTGGTCCGGAACGCCGCCCCGCCGTCGTGTCCCCGAGCGCCGCCGTGACGTAGCCGCGCAGGTCATCACGCACCTGGTCCTGGTCCCACCGGGCCGTGGTGAACAGCCGCTGCATCCCGTCCGGGGCATCAGGTGGGTAGTGTCCAGGCCAAGCCGTCGGGCGAAGTGATGAGGCCGCCGTCGAAGATCGGAGTCTCGGGGAGGATGTCCTGCCCGAGCAGCACGCGGGCTTGTTCCTTGGCGGCTTCCTGCATGGCGTGCTTGACGATCGAGGACTTGATTAGCGGCACCATGCTCTGCTCTTTGTTCGCCACGAGCTGGTCGACCGCTGCGGCGAACTCGCTGGACCCTGCCTTGAAACGGTGCGCGAGTGCCGACTCGGCGGATGACACTCCGCCAACCAGGCTGACGAATGACTCCAGATCCGAACTGGTGCTGTCGGTCACCTTCCTGGCGGACCAGAAGTACGAGTCCTCGTCGACGTTCAGATCGTAGAAAGCAACCAGGAACTCGTAAAACACGGCGTACTCTCGGCGGTATCGTTGTTCGAATTCTCCGAACGCGGTGTCCTCGTCGACGTCGCCCGCCAGTACGCTGTTGATGGAGCGAGCGCCCAGGAGTGCGCTGTAGGTGGCCAGGTGGACTCCGGAGGAGAAGACGGGGTCGACGAAGCACGCGGCGTCGCCGACGAGAACCATGCCGGGGGACCAGAATTTCGTGTTCGCGTAGGAGTAGTCCTTGCGGACCCGGAGCTGTCCGTACTGGCCGTGGGTGACACGGTTGGCGTCGCGGAGGTAGTCGCTGATCATCGGGCACTCGGCGATGAGGGACGAAAGGGCCTCTTCGGGGTCTCCCTGGACCTTGTCCGCGAGTTCTCGCCGGACGACGGCGCCGACGCTGGTGAGTGTGGGGCTGAGCGGGATGTACCAGAACCAGCCGCTGTCGAAGGCGCAGGACAAAATGTTGCCGGAGTTGGGTTCTGGCAGGCGTTTGCCGCCTTCGAAGTAGCCGAACAGGGCGAGGCTTCGGAAGAATTCCGAGTACTGCCGTGTCGCACCGGTCC
>JBEKHI010000254.1:0-12290 GCA_050012355.1 Streptosporangiaceae bacterium
GGCATGATGATGCCGCCAGTCGCGTCGATCTCCGCGGCGCCGACCGGTACGGTCAGCGACGGTCCCACCTCGGCGATGCGCTCGCCGGTCACCAGCACGTCAGCTCCGGTGAGCACAGCGTGCGAGTCGTCCATCGTGAGCACGGTTCCGTTGCGGAACACCACTGGTTGGCCGGGCTGCGGCCGCGCTGCCGTCATGGAGCAACAATTGCCTCGATATCGACCACATGTCAAGAGGGTTGTCCGTCAGGCGGACATGTGACCGGTTACAGTGGTAGCCATGGCACGCCGTGACAGCAGCCCCGACTTCATCGAGGCGATCGCCCGTGGTCTCGACGTGATCCGCGCGTTCGGCCCGGGCCAGCACTCGATGTCGCTGGCCGCCGTGGCCTCGGCCACCGGCCTGCCCCGCCCGACGGCCCGCCGCATCCTGCTGACCCTCGAGAACCTCGGCTACGTGCGCTTTACCGACGTCGGCTATGAACTGACGCCACGGGTGCTTGACCTGGGAATGTCCTACGTGCTCTCGCGCGGGCTCTGGGAAGTGGCGCAGCCGCACATGGCCGAACTCGTGGCCCGCACCCGCGAGTCGTCCTCGATCGCGCAGCTCGACGGCTCGGACATCGTTTATGTCGCGCGGGTGGCGGTACCCAAGATCGTGACGCTCTCGGTTACCGTCGGCACCCGTTTTCCCGCCTTGCCCACTTCGCTGGGCAAGGTACTACTCGCCGCACTTCCTTTTATTGAGGCAGAACGATGTCTCTCCATCCCTTCGCGATCCGGCATCCTCCCGAGGTGGCAGCCGGACGCGGCCGAGCGCGCCCGGGTGTTGCGCGAGGTCAGGGCGCGCGGCTGGGCCGTGACCGACGAGCAGCTCGCCCCCGGTATCCGCTCGGTGGCGGTACCGCTGCGGGACGGCGACGGCCGCGTGATCGCCGCCCTCAACGTCAACGCGCACGCGGCCGAAACCCCGCTCGATGTGCTGACCAGCACGTACCTGCCGCTACTGTTGCGCACCGCGGGTGCCATCAGTGCCGACTGGGCCGCGCTGCACGCTGCCCCGCAGCTATCCGTGACCCTTGACAGCAGTCTCGGGGGATTACGATACTCAGCATACGGACACTCGTCCGTCTGCCGGACAGAAGGGTTGTGGATGTCAGGACCGCTCACCGGATTGCTCGTCGCGGACTTCTCTCGCGTGCTCGCCGGCCCGTACTGCACGATGCTGCTCGCCGACCTTGGCGCGGACGTCATCAAGGTGGAGAGCCCCGGCGGCGACGACACGCGGAACTGGGTGCCGCCGGTCGCCGATGACGGCGTGTCCACCTACTTCCTGGCGATCAACCGGAACAAGCGCTCGGTGTCCCTTGACCTCAAGGACGACGGCGACCTAGCCCTCGCCCGGGAACTGGCCCGCCGCGCCGACGTGTTCGTGGAGAACTTCAAGCCGGGCGGCCTCGAAAAGTACGGACTCGGCTACGACGCCGTGCGGTCCGGGAACCCGGACATCATCTACGCATCGATAAGCGGGTTCGGCAGCTCCGGGGGCAAGGAGCTTCCCGGCTACGACATCATCGTCCAGGCCATGTCGGGGCTGATGTCACTGACCGGAGAGTCGGACGGACCGCCGTTTAGGTCGGGAATATCAGTATTTGACGTTGTGGCGGGACTGCATACGGCGATCGCGATCCTCGCGGCGCTCAACCACCGCAACGCGACCGGGGAGGGTCAGCATCTCGAGTCGAGCCTGATGGCCTCGGCGATGTCCGGCATGGTGAACCAGACCAGTGCGTACGCGGCCGGCGGGGTCGTGCCGTTCCGGATGGGCAACGACCACCCGAGCCTGTTCCCGTACGGACCGCTGCTGACCGGCGATGGTGAGCTGGTCGTGGCGGTGGGCAACGACGCGCAGTTCCGCAAGCTGTGCGAGCTTATCGGCGCGGCCTCGCTACCCGACGACCCGCGGTTTGCGACCAACCCCAGCCGGACCGCCAACCGGGAGGAACTGCGGCGGCTGCTGGAGGGTCAGCTCGCCGGACGCACGGCGCTGGAATGGTTCGAGCTGCTCACCCAGGGTGGCGTCCCGTGCGGGCCGATCAACACGGTGGACGGCGGCATCGATGCGGCTACCAAGCTCGGACTCGAACCGGTCGTCACCGCCGGATCGGGAGACCGGACACGGCCGGTGATCCGGCATCCGGTCACGTTCTCCGTCACCCCGCCGAGCTACCCGCTGGCCCCACCAGAACTAGACGAGCACGGTTCCGAGATTCGTGAGTGGCTGTCATGACTTCATATCCAACGTCGCTTGGCACTTCGGACGCCGACACGATCACCCTGCTCGGCCAGAATCTGGCCACCGATCTGATGGGCAAGGTGGGCTTCGGCGAGCTGGCGCTCTGGCTGGTGACCCAGCGGCGGCCGTCCGCGTCGGAGGTGCGGGTCTTCGAGTCGGTGCTGGTCGCGCTGGCCGATCACGGCTTCACGCCGACCGCGATAGCCGCCCGCCTCACCTACCTGAGCGCGCCGGATTCGGTGCAGGGCGCGCTCGCGGCCGGGCTGCTCGGCGGCGGCTCCCGGTTCCTCGGCGTGACCGAGGACTGCGGGCAGTTCCTGGCGGCGGCGCTGGCTTCAGGCGTTCCTTCCGATGACGCGGGTTTCGACGAGCTGGCGCTCTCGGCGGTGACCGCCGCTCGGGCCGACGGGCGGTTCATCCCCGGGCTCGGCCACCCGGTGCACAAGGTCACCGACCCGCGCACCCCGGTGCTCATCGAGATCGCCTCGTCCGAAGGCTTGCGTGGCCCGCACCTGCGGCTGTTCGAGGCGATCGGGCGGGTGCATCCCGCGGTCCTCGGACGCACCCTGCCGCTGAACGGCGCGGGCACCTGCGGAGCGGTGCTCGCCGACCTTGGCCTGCCGCTTGACCTGCTGCGCGGCTTCGCCTTGCTGGCCCGCGCGGCCGGCCTGCTTGGCCAGCTCGCCGAGGAGCAGCGCCATCCGATCGCGAACGATATCTACCTGTCGGTGGACCGCAACGCCGTCTACGTCCCCCCGCTCTGCCAGCCCGGGGGGACGACCCCCCGGAACCCCCCGGAGTTAACCAATGGCAACCGTCGCCGCGGTCATCGCGTCAACCCATCATCCGTTCTACTACCGTGCCAGCACGTCGTCGGGGGCATCGCGTCCCGATTTCGCCGACGAGTGGGTGGCTAAGATCTCGGCCTTCCGGGCTACTTTGACCCGCGCCCGGCCCGATGTGCTGGTCATGGTCGGGAGCGACCACTTCCACCAGCTCTGGCTGGACAACATGCCGCAGTTCCTGATCGGCAAGGCTCCGCATTACGACGCGAACTGGTACAACGAGGAACGCGAGTTCGGCCTGCCGCGGATGTCACTGGCCGGGCACGAGGAGCTGTCCGCGCATCTGCTGCGCTCCGGTCTGGATGCCGGCTTTGACCTAGCGTTCAGCAACGAGCTGCGGATCGATCACAGCATCACCTGCCCGATCATCACGCTGCGGCCGGAGGCCGACCTGCCGATCGTGCCGGTCTACACGAACATCTTCGCTCCGCCGATGCCGCAGCCGTCACGGTTCGTCGCGCTCGGCCGGGCTCTGCGGTCGATGGTGGAGGCTTGGCCGACCGATGCCCGGGTGGCGATCATCGGGACCGGTCACCTGTCACTTGAGCTTGGCGGGCCGCGGCAGTTCGGGCCGCACGGGCCTGATCCCGAGTTCGACCGGCAGGCCGTTTCCTGGATCGCTTCCGGCGACATCAAGTCCGCGCTGGCCTCGGTGACGCTGGAGTCGCTCTGGGAACCGGGCAACGCCACGCACGGGTTCATGGACTTCCTGCTGATGATGGGCGCCGCCGGCGAAGGCGTCCCCGCCGACTACACGGACTCCCTGGACCTCTTCCACACCATGGAGGCCTACTTCACCTGGTATCCCTCATGACTGAGCCAAAGGCGCGCCGCGCTGCCTGGACTGAGGAGCGAGGAACGAGCGACGAGGGAAGACAGCGCATTATGGGCGCGCCGGAGGCGAGAAAAGAATTATGAGCAAGTACTTGCTGGATAAGTTCCTGTACACGGTGGACCGGGATCCTGAACTGGTGGAGCGATACCGGTCGGATCCTCGCGGGACGGTGGCGTGGTGGGAGGCAGAACGCGCGAACGAGCTGCTCAATTGCCACTCCGGCGAACGCAGCACCTGGCTCGCGTTTGACGACACGGAACGCGAGGCACTCGCCACCCACGACTACGTGCGGCTGTTCGAGCTGGGGGCCCACCCGTTCCTGACGCTCACCCTGTTTATCGCGATGTTCGAGCGGGACTACGAGGAGCCGCTCGCCTTCCAGCGCGAATACGCCGCGCGGCTGTCCGGGTTCTCGCTCCCCTACCCCGACATCGCCACCTGACGGCGATTATGGGTGGTGCGGCGTTGCCCAGGCTCTTTGCCGGGTAGTGCCACACTGACCATGATCATTTCAGCCTGGAGGCGGTCGCGGCGGTCGGCGCAACCGGGCTATATCGCGCCAAACCGGACTCTTAGAGGGTGTGGAGGGCTTCGAGTACTTGGCGGAGTAGCTGTTTGTCGGTTACCCGAGCGGTCGACGCCGGGGCGCGGATCTCGATCAGCTTCTTGTGGGCTTGCCTTGACGTCAGCGTTAACGTTTACCGTCAAGGCATGAGAATCGGCGAACTGGCCAGGCACGCCGGGACGACGACCCGGGCGCTTCGGTTCTACGAGGCGCAAGGGCTGCTGGCCGCACGGCGGTCGGCCAACGGGTACCGGGATTACGGCGATGACGACCTCAAGCTCGTCACCGAGATCCTGACCCTGCAGAAGCTCGGGCTCAGCCTGGACGAGACCAGGCCATTCGTTGAGTGCCTGCGGGCGGGCAACGAAGCCGGCGACGTCTGTCCCAGCTCGATCGAGGTCTACCGCCGCAAGCTCGCCGAGGTCGACGCCTGCCTGGACCGGCTCAGCTCGGTCCGCGCCGACCTGGTGGCGAAGCTGCACAACGCCGAGAACAGGGAGCCGTCATGCCAGACATGCTGACAGGTGAGGTACACGAGGTCACCGACGAGACGTTCTCGCTGGAGGTGCTCGGTCACCAGGGGCCGGTGCTGGTGGACTTCTGGGCGCAATGGTGCCCGCCATGCCACATGATCGCGCCCGTCCTGGCGGACATCGCCCGCGAGCGCGCGGGATCACTGGCCGTCCGCAAGCTCAACGCCGACGAGAACCCCCGGACCGCGCAGGCATACCGGGTGCTGGCGCTGCCGACGCTCATCGTGTTCAGCGATGGTGAGCCGGTGCTCTCGGTGGTCGGGGCCCGCCCCAAGCGCAAGCTGCTCGCGGAGATCGACGCGGCCCTGGCGCGGTGAACGCGGACCTGACACGATAACGCGGGCCCGACGCGGTAACCGCAGAGCTGACGCGGCAGCCGCGGAGCTCGGCGCGGTGACCGCAGAGCTCGGCGCGGCAGCCGCGGAGCTGACGCGGTTTCTGGTGGGTGCTGCAGTACCCATCTAAGAGTGCGGGTAGTGCAGCACCGACCAGGAACAGCACACTCGGGCGGCCGCCTCACAGTACTCATGAGCACTACCAGAAACAGCAGCCGCACTCGTTCGGGTCGTCAGCTGCGGCAGCGGACCCGAGCCCGGCACGACCCGCAGCCTCGCCACCTTCACGTCACTGCGACCATCCTCAGGGGATGAGGCAGGCTTTGCTGGTTGTTGCCGCAGCACCTGCCCCGAGCCGCCGGGTACGGCGGCGGACCCAGCCCGCCGCCACCGCGTTCGCCGACTGCCGGGCTCACGGAGGCAGACAGCAACCGCAGGAAAAGGGCTATTGACCCCCTTTGCTGGGCGATTTACGCTACAGCCGAACGCTATCGAACCGGTTCGCTCAAATGTCCGCATGTGGCACCGGGAGCGCATGCTGCCTGGTGTCCACGTGTCCTTTCAGGCACCCGATTCCCAACGGAGAGAACCGATGAGCGACAACGGACAGTCCAGCGAAGGCGAACGTTCGCCTAACACGAACTTCCTCGATGCAGATGGTGCGAGCCCGAGCGGCGCGAACGACGCGAGCCCGCGCGGCGCGGGTTTCCGCGGGCCGCGTGGCGGCATGAGCAGGCGCACCGTATTGCGCGGGACGGCTCTCGGCGTTCTCGGCGGCATCGCGCTCCCGGCGACGGCGACGGCCGCGGCGGCGCAGACGAGCGCCGCACGCACAACCACGGCGGCTCAGGCCACCACCAGCGACCTTACGCTCACCGTCGACACCACCACTCCCGGCCACGCCGTCTCCCCCGACCTGTACGGGATCTTCTTCGAGGAGATCAACTACGGCGGTGTCGGCGGCTTGTACGCCGAACTCATCCGCAACCGCGCCTTCATGGACCCGTCCAGCCCGGACACCTTCGTCGCCGCTCAGGACATCCCGCGGGTCCCCGGCGTATTCGGCAACGCGTTGCAGCTCAACGGCGGTAGCCCGGCGAACTACGTGCTGGTACCGGAGGGCATCTTCGCGAACCTCACCGACTTCACGGTCGCGGTGTGGGTTAATCCCGCCGCCACTCCGAACTGGTCGCGTGTCTTCGACTTCGGGGATGGCGAGACCGTCTACATGTTCATGACCGTCTCAGCCGGAGGCACGAACAATCCCCGGTTCGCGATCACGGTCTCCGGCAACGGTAACGAGCAGCGGCTCGACGCGCCGTCCCCGCTGGCGACCGGCACCTGGACGCATCTGGCCGTCACGCTATCTGGCACCACCGCCACCCTCTACGTCAACGGTGTCGCGGTCGACACGAACACGTCGATGACGCTCAACCCGTCCAGCCTCGGCCCGACCACGCAGAACTACATCGGCCGGTCCCAGTTCCCGCCTGACCCTTACTTGGACGCCACCGTCGACGATTTCCAGGTCTACAGCCAAGCGCTATCGGCGACGGAGATAGCCGCGCTGCTGACCGCCCCCGGCGCCGGCGATGTGCTGGACTATCACTTCGACGAGGCCGAGGGCGACGTCGCGATCGACTCCTCCGGCAACGGTTACAACGGCACCATCGAGCTCGTCGACCTCGACTGGAGTCTCGTCGAGGGTTCCGGTGTCACCGTGACCGCGGCGATCGATACCTCGACGCCGCTGAACGACCAGCTCACCAGGTCGTTGCGGCTCGACGTGACGAGCACGACGGATGGGCAGCGAGCCGGGATGGCCAACGGCGGATATTTCGGGATACCGGCGGTGCCTGGGCAGACCTATCGTGTCTCGTTCTTCGCGAAGGCGACAAACCGGGTGCCGATCACGGTGAGCCTTGAATCTCCCGACGGCTCGGTCGTCTACGACGCGGCGACGGTTCGCGGGGTCACGGCCGACTGGGCGCGGTACCACACCACACTGAGGGTGCCACGAGACGCGACCGAGAGCAGCACCGCCCGTTTTGTCATAGGTGTTAGTTCGGTGACCAGCCTGTGGCTACAGGTCGTGTCCCTGTTCCCGCCCACCTTCAAGGGCCGGCAGAACGGGTTGCGGCCGGACCTGGTTGAGTTGCTGCTCGGGCTGCACCCGAAGATCATCCGCTTCCCCGGCGGCAACTATGTCGAGGGCGACACCGTGGACACTCGGTGGAACTGGGAGACGACGGTCGGCCCGATCTGGGAGCGCCCGGGGCACGACAACTCGGCGTGGGGTTACTGGTCGGACGACGGGCTCGGCCTGCTGGAGTTCCTGCAGCTCGCGGAGGATCTCGGCGCGGCCCCGGTCATGGCGGTATGGGCCGGACTGACCCTGGAGGGCACGGTGATCTCCGAGGCGGATCTCGGGCCGTATGTCCAGTCGGCCGTGAACCAGATCGAGTACGCGATCGGACCCGTAACATCCACCTGGGGCGCGCGGCGAGCGGCCGACGGGCACCCCGAGCCGTTCGCGGTTCCTTATGTCGAGATCGGGAATGAGGACTTTCTCAACGGCGGCACCGACAGCTACAACGACTACCGGTACCCGATGTTCTACGACGCGATCAAAGCCGCGTATCCGCAGGTCAAACTCATCGCGACGACCTCGGTGACCTCGCGGCCGATGGACGTGCTCGACGAGCACTACTACGAGTCGGCGTCCTGGTTCGAGTCCGAGTCCACCCTGTTCGATGACCAGTCACGGTCCGGTCCGCAGATCTTCGTCGGCGAGTACTCCGCCACGGCGAATGCCGGATCGCTGCCGACCGGGCTGCTGGGCAACTCAATCGGCGAGGCCGCGTTCATGACCGGCCTGGAGCGCAACTCCGACATCGTCCACATGTCGTCCTACGCCCCGCTGTTCGCGAACTACAACCACACCCAGTGGAATCCCGACCTGATCGGGTTCGACCAGGTCAGCAGCTTCGGGTCGACCTCATACTGGGTACAGCGGCTGTTCGCGTCCAATGTCGGCGACCACGTGCTGACGGTCACCGCCGCCGCGTCCGGGCTGTATTACTCGGCCACCGCCGATTCCCGGCGCGTCTACCTGAAGGTGGTGAACCCTGGTGCGTCGGACCTGCCGCTCACGCTCACGTTCACCGGGTCGGCCGTGTCGCGTGCCGTCGTTGAGATGCTCGGCAACCCCAACCCGAACCTGGGCAACACGCTCAGCGCCCCGGACACCGTGGTCCCGGCCCGGTCAGTGATATCCGGGACGACAGGCTCATTTAACTACACGGCACCCGCAAACTCACTCTCCGTAATCACAGTGGGTTAACTCCTGCGAATGCCGGGAACCATGGTTTTCGAGACACTCGGGGGGATCGAGACCATGACAGTCATCCTGGAAGACGGCACCGAAGAGCCGATCCATGAACACATGCGCAACTCGCATAGCAAGGGCACCACGGGCCTGTCCGAGGACTTCCTCGGCAGCGTCCACCAGGTGCTGCACCAGCGGCACGCGCCCGACCTTGAGCACATCCACGCCGACCAGGGCGAGGACATCGAGCTCTGACCCTCAGCATCCAATGTCCCGCCGTAACGATTCACCCGTTACGGCGGGACATTTCCTATTGCCCGTCTTATTGCCGCCGCCCGCACGGGCTCCGGCGCGCCCCGAGATTTGCCCGCTGCCCTGTGGGTTGAGCCGGGACGTGAGCCGCGCCGGGCTGCCTCCACCTGCCCATGGATGGCCCATCGCTGGCGGAATAGGCCCAGCGATGGCCCATCCATGGCGTGCCGGGAGCCACACCGGAGGCGACTAAACCCGGCAAGACGGGCATTCCGGGCGGTTGACCGCACTGGGAAGCCGCCACGCCCCGGGGAGAGGCACTTCGTCGCGGCTGGTGAGCGGGGGCGAGCACCGCGGGGGCGCCGACCGGGGGATGCGCTGACTACGCGGGTGAGATGTGAGGTTTGAGCGTGGCTGTTTTGGTGAATCTGTACCTGTATAGATGTTCTTAACATGATTGACACATGACTAAGTCGATTGGATATTGTTTCAGCCAGCTAGCCTGCCGACCGGAGGTCTCATGGGCCGAGCCCAGGTTCCTGAAGTCAACGGTGAGGCTGTGCCCGGGGCAGTTCTTGGCCTCTCCGCGCGCGAGGCACAGATCATGTCACTGATCGCCGGCGGCCGCACCAACGGCGACATCGCCGCACATCTTTTCCTGGCGGAGAAGACCGTGAAAAACCACGTCCGGCGGATCTACTCCAAGCTCGGAGTGGCCTCAAGGCCGGATGCCATAGCCCATTGGGAGCGGACCCGCGCAGCCAGCCATCACTGATCCTGCCTTAAGCAAGAAGATCATGTCCAGGGAGTATTCAGGTTACTCTCAGCCAAGCAGGCGATAATCCTTGGCATGAGTATGGCGGCCAATGAGGTGAGCAAGCCGGTTGATGCTCGGTTGCTCGTCGTGGAGGACGAGCCGAACATCCTGGAGCTGCTCGCAGCGAGCCTGCGCTATGCGGGTTTTGATGTGATTACCGCCTCTAGCGGGACCGAGGCGGTACAGGCCGCTCAGCGGCACCGGCCTGATTTGATAGTTCTCGATGTCATGTTGCCCGATATGGATGGTTTTGATGTTATTCGTCGGCTCCGTGGCGGCGGCGCCCGGATCCCGGTCGTCTTCCTCACCGCCAAGGACGCGACAGAGGACAAGATCCGGGGCTTGACCCTCGGCGGCGACGACTACGTGACCAAGCCGTTCAGCCTGGAAGAGGTTATCGCCCGGATTCGGGCGGTGTTGCGCCGTACCCGCGGCGACGGAGTTGAGCCGACGCCTCGGCTGAAGTTCGCTGACCTGGAACTCGATGAGGAGAGCCACGAGGTCTGGCGGGACAGCCAGCAGATCCAGCTCTCCCCCACCGAGTTCAAGCTGCTGCGCTACTTCATGAGCAACGCCAACCGCGTGCTGTCCAAGATGCAGATCCTCGACCACGTCTGGGACTATGACTTCCGCGGCGACACCGGGATCGTCGAGTCGTACGTCTCGGTGCTGCGCCGCAAGGTCGACTCCAAGGAGCCTCGCCTGATCCACACCCTGCGCGGCGTCGGCTACGTGCTCAGACTGCCATCCTCGTAGGTGTGCCATGACACCGGAGGGAGGGGAGTCCGGGAGGCGCAGTTGGTTCAGGCGTGCTGACCGCTCCATGCGCGGTATCTCGCGCCGGACATCACTACGCACCAAGCTGATTACCGCTGTCCTGGGCCTGGTGATCGCGGCACTGGCCACGATCAGCGTCGCCACTATCGTCGTGCTGCGTTCCCACCTCACGACGCAGTACGACAGCCAGATTGCCGCCACGTTCACCGACGTCTACGCCACCGATTGCGCGGCTAACAACTCGTCCTGTGCCATCACGAGCCCCAACGGGCGTGAGGAGTACTCTCCCGGGTACCTATATGGCCTCCAGGGCACGTCCTTGTCGAATGTCTACGTTGGCATCCAGATCGTCGGCAGCCAACTCAGCTGGCCGTCGTCCTTGTCCGGCCCAGGAGTCGGCAGCACGCAACAGGAACAGGCCGTACCCGGGCTTCCGACGGCCTCATCGTGGGCCGGCGCATCCGGCACCGTGCTGGAATCAGTGCAGTCCGGATCCCAGACCTGGCGCATCATGGCGCAGACAGTTACTTACAACTCCGGCACACAGCAAGAAACCGGGACACTCGTGGTCGCGGTTGACCTCGGCAACATCAACGCGATGATCAGGACCATCACCGCGTTCGACATCGCGGTGAGCGCCGCGATCGTCCTGGTGCTGACCATCGTCGGCGTCGGCATTGTCCGAACGAACCTCCGTCCGCTCGAGGAAATCGAGGAGACCGCCGAGGACATCGCCGCTGGCCATCTCGATCGTCGTGTCCCCGAGTCTGATCCTCGTACTGAGGTCGGCAGCCTCGCTCAGTCGCTGAACATCATGCTTTCGCAGATCGAGACAGCGTTCCGCGCCCAGCAGGAGTCCGAGGCCGCGGCCCATCAGTCCGAGGAACGCATGCGCCGGTTCGTCGCGGACGCCAGCCACGAGCTCCGCACGCCGCTGACCGCGATCCGCGGGTTCGCCGAGTATTACCGGCAACGCGGCGGAGTGGCCACCGGGCTGGTGGGCACAAACGGCAACGGCCACGGGGAACTCAGCTCCGAGGACCTGGACCGGATCATGCACCGGGTCGAGTCCGAGGCCTCCCGGATGGGCCTGCTTGTCGAGGACCTGCTGCTCCTCGCCCGGCTCGACCAGCAGCGGCCACTCGACATCAAGCCCATTGACCTGCTGTCGCTGGCCGCCGACGCCGTGCAGGACGCGCGGATGATCGCGCCGGACCGATCCGTCGAGCTGGAGATCGCCCCAGGCGCCGCCTTCATCGTGGACGGCGACGAGGCTCGGCTGCGACAGGTCATCGGCAACTTGATGAACAACGCGCTGACCCACACTCCGGCCGGGACCCCGGTGACGGTCCGGATCGGGTCAGGCACCCTGGACAACGGCAGGCCCGCGGCGGTACTCGATGTGGCTGACCAAGGCCCAGGCCTCACCGAAGAGCAGGCCCAGCGCGTCTTCGAGCGCTTTTACCGCGCCGACGCCGCGCGGACCCGGGTCGCGGGCGGCAGCGGGCTTGGCCTGGCGATCGTCGCGAGCCTGGTCGCCGCCCACGGCGGAGACGTCGGCGTCAAGTCCGCCCCCGGCCAAGGCGCGACCTTCCGGGTCAGGATCCCGCTGGTGGCGGAAGCGCACTCGGGTGACCTCGACGACGAGGACAGCGACGTCACGGCATACTGAGGCGGCCGGTCGATGTGACATCGACCGCGCTCTAAC
>JBEKHI010000255.1:0-12272 GCA_050012355.1 Streptosporangiaceae bacterium
CGCCCTCGGTGCCGCTCGAGGTCAGGCTGTCCCTTGACGGTCTCGTTGACCGGTTCGATGACCTGTCGCGGCGGCTTGGACAGGGCTGCGCCAGGCCGTTCCCGTTCACCTTTACGGGCAGGGCGGAGCCATTTTGCCTCGCAGGTGCAGCCGGGTATGGCCTGCATCGTGGCGAGGGTGACCAGTCCGGCATCGCTCAGGCGGGGCGTCATGCCGCCCGGCGGGCCGCCACGGCGCCAGGCCGGGATGCTCCTTCAGCATGTCGCCGGCCGTCGCCTAGAGTGCTGTCGCGAGGGTGTCCGCGTCGTTCGTCACAAAACGATCCTGGGCACCCGCGTTCTCGTCTCCGCGGGCACCCCTTGGACCACACCACCAGGAGGAATCAGTGTCATACCCGCAACTGCTCACCCCCCAGGAGAAGCTCGCCGACGCGAAGAAGCTGCTGAGCCTCCCGCGTATCGTCGTGATCTGCGGCTCCACCCGCTTCATGACCGAGATGAACGAGGCCGATCTGCGGGAGACCACAGCCGGAAAGATCGTCGTCAAACCGGGCTGTGACATGAAGTCGCCGCACGAACTCTGGTCCGGTCCTGCCGAGGCCGAGGCGCTGAAGGTCCGGCTCGACGATCTGCACCGGGCGAAGATCCGGCTCGCTGATGAGGTGCTCATAGCCGGCGACTACATCGGAGACAGCACCCGAGCCGAAATCGCCTACGCCCGGTCCCTGGGCAAGCCCGTGCGGTTCACGCACCCCGAAGCCGACCCTGACGCCTGACCGCCCACCCCACACCCTCCGCAGGCATCCCTTGGAACTGATCGTCTAGGCCTACTGGGACCCGGGTAGCGCCAAGTGGGTGCGGTAGATGACCGGCCGCTAGTGCCCGCCACCAGGTTCGCTCCGATGGAAGTAAACCGTGATCGAAGGCCAGTCGCCGAACTCGTTGACATCCGTGTGCAGCACCAGATCCTGGACCTCCGCGGTCCCGAAGCCCGCAATGAGATCCGCCACCCTGCGCAGCAGCAGCGGGACATCGCCCTGGCCGTGTCCCTTGGGATTGGCCAGGCTGAAGTGTTCAATGGCCCAGGCGGCTGGCTCGTGAGGCACGCCGGCTACTGACCGGCGTGCAGGTCGGCGCTGAGGCTGCCCCACGTGCCGAGCCGGGCGATGGCCTCGACGGACCCGGTGATGCTGTTGCGGCGAAACAGCAGCCCGGACCGCCCGCTGAGGTCCCGTGCCTTCACCTGTTGCCCATCGGGGAGCGCGACGATCGTCCCGGCCGTGAGGTAGAGCCCGGCTTCGACGACGCAATCATCGCCAAGAGAGATCCCCAGGCCCGAGTTCGCGCCGAGCAGGCACCGCTCCCCGAGCGAGATGACCTGGGTGCCGCCACCGGACAAGGTGCCCATGATGGACGCCCCGCCGCCGACGTCGGTTCCGGCGCCGACGATGACACCCTGGCTGATACGGCCTTCCACCATCGCGGGCCCGAGCGTACCGGCGTTGAAGTTGACGAAGCCCTCGTGCATGATCGTGGTCCCGTCCGCCAGGTGGGCGCCAAGCCGGACCCTGGCCGCGTCCGCGACCCGCACGCCGCTGGGGACGACGTAGTCCAGCATCGACGGGAACTTGTCGACAGCGCGGACTTCGAGATGGCTACCGCGCTCCAGCGCCCGCTGCCGGACGGCGTCGATCTCGCTGACGGCAACCGGCCCGAGAGAGGTCCAGCACACGTTGGGCAAGACCTTGAAGATCCCGTCCAGGTTCATCGAGTTGGGACGCACCAGCCGGTGCGAGAGCAGATGCAGCCGCAGATAGGCATCACCGGTATCAGCCGGCGGCTGGTCCAGGTCAGCGGCCACGCAAAGCTGACGGGTGATCCGCACCCCGCGAACCGGGTCATCTCGCTCATCGGAAGGCGCCCGGTCGGCGGTGGCTGGTACTCCGAGCCGCGGATCCGGGAAGTAGAAGCTGAGCGGAGTTCCGTCCTGCGCGACCGTGACGATCGCCTGTCCCCAAGCTGACTCACCCACCCAGGTAAGTTACCGCAGCCTTTGCTCGCAACGTGACCGTGGGCTACGGCGAGGGTGATCGCGGGGTACCTGGGCGGCTCCTGCTCCGGGGTCAGCGCGGTGGACCCGTAAAGCCAGTCGACGAAACCGTAGTCGTAGGTGTCTCGCGCCCGCAGCATCTCGTTGCGCAGCAGACGCTTGTCCCCGTCCAGGTGCCACAGGTAACCCCAGTCACGTGAGGCCAGTACGACCCGGCGGCAGTGCTCGGCGCGCACCGCCTGATAGGCCGACAGCACCGCGTCCCAGTCCTGCCCCAGCAGCCCCGCGTGTGACGCGAGCACCCAGCCGTCCTCGATCGCCATGATCGCGCCCTGCGCGATGTACTGCAGCGGCGGGTGCGCCGCGTCGCCAAGCAGCGCGACGCGGCCATTCACCCAGCTGCCGATAGGGTCCCGGTCGGACATGCCCCACCAGCGGTCCCGCCCCATCAGCGTGATGCCCTGGCGCACGGTCTCGCAGGCACCGGCGAAGGCCGCGTCGAGCTCGCCGGGAGTCCCAGAACCTGACGGCGAGCGGAACACCGCGACCTGGTTGAGGATCTCACCGCCGCGCAGCGGATACCGCACGAAATGGCAGCGCGGCCCGACGTAGACCACGACATCGTTCTCAGTCACCCCGCTCTCCCGCGCGGTGCCCGCCGGGATAGCGCCCCGGAAGGCCACGTAAGCGGAGCCGACCAGGTCATCACCGGCAAGCTGCCCCCTGGCCACCGAATGCAGGCCGTCAGCGGCGATGACGACGCCCGCTCGCTGAGTGCTCCCGTCAGCCAGCGAGACCGCGCCGGCGCTTGAATACCCGGTGACGTGCTGGCTGGTGCGCAGTTCCACCCCCGCCCGCTGACACGCGCGCAGCAGGACGGCGTGCAGGTCCGTGCGGTGAATGACCAGATAGGGGAATCCGTACCTGCGCTCCAGGTCGGTCAGGTCCAGATGGGTCAGGTCGGAGCCGTCGAGGGCGTCGCGCATCACCATGGTGCGCGGCAGGACGCCGAGCGCCACCGCCTCCTCGAGCAGCCCGTATTCGTGCAGGATGCGCGTGCAGTTGGGAGCGAGCTGGATCCCGGCCCCGACCTCGCCGAACTCGCTGGCCCGTTCCAAGACGCGCACCCGCGGTTCCTGACGGCTGAGGGCGAACGCGGCGGACAGCCCGCCGATGCCTCCCCCGACGACGATGACATCAGGCTCAGCCATGATCTAGAGCCACGCAGACAGGTCAGGCCCGGGCTCGCCGTCAACGGTCGTGAGATCGCTCGGGCGTCCGGTCAGGTAGGCGGCGACCGAGGACACCGGGCCGGCCAGCGCCACCACTGGCCCCGCCAGCTCCCAGCGCGCACCCGTGTCGGTGGCCGTCACTACCAGTCCCGACCCGGCGCGGGTGCCGGCGACCTCGTCGCACAGCTCGGACAGGAAGCCGGCGGGCAGGTCGGCAAACGTCACTCCGGTGCCGAGGTCCACCACGTGAATGCACGTCTCGCGCGCTCGCAGCCACGGGATCGTGGTGGCCGGGACGGTGGGCCCCTGCCTTCGCCTCCTCGCCCGACAGCCGGCTACCCGCCTCGATGCCCTCATCGCGTTCCTGCGCCGAGGCGTACATCGGGGTGCGTTCGCCGCTGGCCGCCCAGTGCACCAGGTTGCCGAGCGCATCCGCGTTCGCCGCCAGGTGCGCGACCAGGTGTCGTCGGCTCCAGCCCGGCAGCGCGCTGGGCTGGTCCAGCGCCAGCTCATCGAGGGAGCTCTCGGCCAGCACCAGCCCGGTGCCGAACCGGGTCCAGTCGCGCGCGTCGTCGAGGGACCGGCTCACGCGGTCACCTCCGACCGGTTCAGCGCCAGCGCCTCGAAGATCGGCGCGTCGCTGAACCGGAACAGGTCAAGCCCGGTCTCCGCGAGAACCGACAGCGGCTCCCAGGACGGGACCACGAACAGGTCCCCCCTAGACACCTCCCAGCTCCGCGAACCGACGGTAACCGTGCCCGCGCCCTCGAACACCAGCCAGACCGAGGAGCCGGTCTCCCGGGCAGGCGCCGTCGAGGTACCGCGGGTCACCCGGTGCATCTCGGCGCGGATCGTGGGCAGCACGTCGCCGCCGGTCGCCGGGTTGCTGAACCGGACCGCGGCGTGGCCAGGCTCTACGGTCCCGCCGTATCCCTGCGCAGAAAGCGCGAGCTGGTCGGCGAGCGCGCGGTCGGTGTGCTCCCACCGGTAGGCCAGCAGCGGCGACCCGGGTCCGGCCGGGGTCGCGGCGACCGGCCGCAGCCCCGGATACCCCCACAGCCGTTCCGAGCGGGACCGGTCCGGCGTCTCGGGTTCCCCGAGGTCGTCCCGGCCGGGCTCGAAGAACTGCGACTCGGCGACGTACTGGAACGGGATGTCGAGACCGTCCAGCCAGGCCATCGGCGTCGCCGTCGCGTTGTGGTGACCGTGCCAGTTCCAGCCCGCCTGCGGCAGGAAGTCGCCGCGGCGCATCGACACCGGATCGCCGTTGACGACCGTCCACACGCCCTCGCCCTCGACCACGAAACGGAACGCGTGCTGGGTGTGCCGGTGCTCCGGCGCGTCTTCCCCTGGCATCAGGTACTGGATCGCGGCCCACAGCGTCGGCGTCGCGAATGGCCGTCCGCCCAGGCCCGGGTTGGCCAGCGCGATCGCGCGACGTTCACCGCCGCGGCCCACCGGCACCAGTTCGCCCGCCCGGGCTGCGAGCGTCCGCAGCCGTTCCCACTGCCACCGGTGCGGGACCGCCCTCGAGTTCGGGTGGTTCGGCATCAGGTCACCGATCTCGGTCCACAGCGGCACCAGCAGTTCGCGTGAGAAGCCCCGGTACAGCTCCTCAAGCTCCGGGGTCACGTCTGGCTGGCCCGGCGCGGCCACCGCGCGCAGCTGGACCGGGGATGCGAAAGACATGCTCATGGGCTCTAGCGTGGTATGCGTCCGCATGGAAGACAAGTCGCTGGCAGCGGCGCCCTCCGGGAGATCCCTGAGCGGAATCCGGGTGTGAACCAGGGCTGATCCCGATCGACGGCGACCGCCGCCGACGGCAACCTTGAGTCATAAGCACCGTGACTTGAACGGAGACCGATCGCAATGTTCGCCATCATCCCCATCGTTCTTATCGCCATCGTGGCCCTGATCGTCGTAAGCCTGGCCGTGCACGTACTGTTCACCCCGTGGCTGCTCGTACTAGCGGTCGCCGTCGTGGCCTGGATTAAGTTCCGCCCGGGCCGCTCCCGCCGGTAATCGCTAGGCGCGACCTCCCTAGCATGCCCCGACTTGCCGTTTAACCTCTCGCTGTTCACGGTGTGCCGCGCCTCCAGCATGGCACCCGGCAACGAGACAAGATAGTGGAAACGGGCCGTCGGCCGGCGACGGCTAGTTACCACTATCTTGCCGGCAGGCCAATCCGGGCCGTCGGGTGGCCGCGCAGGCTCGGGCACATCGCCGGCCGGCCGTCGTGGGATTCCCGAAGGCTAAACGGCAAGCCCAACGATGGCCCCATTACTGGGCCTGGGACGCCATCGATGGCCCATCGCTGGGGTCGGGGGACGGGGCCGCGGCCACCATGTCGAGGGCGATGTCGGTGATCATGTCTTCCTGACCACCGACCAGCCCACGGCGGCCAACCTCCACGAGCAACGTACGAACATCTATGCCATAACGACGCGAGGCAGTCTCAGCGTGACGCAGGAAGCTGGAGTAGGCGCCGGCGTAGCCGAGGGTCAGCGTCTCGCGGTCCACCCGGACCGGACGGTCCTGCAGCGGCCGGACCAGGTCATCGGCGGCGTCCTGGAGCGCGAACAGGTCGCAGCCGTGCTCCCAGCCTTGCAGGTTGGCCACCGCGATGAGCGGTTCGATCGGGCAGTTGCCGGCGCCCGCGCCGTGCCCGGCGAGGGAGGCGTCCACCCGGGTGACGCCCTCCTCCACCGCGACGACCGAGTTGGCGACCGCGAGCGACAGGTTCTGGTGGGCATGGATGCCGATCTGGGTGCTCGCGTCGAGGGCGTCGCGGTAGGCGCGGACCCGGTCCCGCACGCCGTCCATGGTCAGCCGTCCGCCGGAGTCCGTCACGTACACGCAGTGCGCGCCATAGGACTCCATCAGCCTGGCCTGCCTGCCCAGTTCGGCGGGCGGGGCCATGTGGCTCATCATCAGGAAGCCGGCCACGTCCATGCCTAGTTCCCGTGCCTTGCCGATGTGCTGGGCGGAGACGTCCGCCTCGGTGCAGTGCGTGGCCACCCGGACCGACCGGACGCCAAGCTCGTACGCCTTCTCCAGCTCGGCGGCGGTGCCGATGCCGGGCAGCAGCAGCGTGGTCAGTGTCGCCCGCTTGACGTTGGCGGCGGCGGCCTCGATCCACTCCCAGTCGGTGTTCGAGCCCGGCCCGTAGTTGAGGCTGCCGCCGGCCAGCCCGTCGCCGTGCGACACCTCGATGGCGTCGACCCCGGCCGCGTCGAGCGCGGCGGCGATGGTGGCCACATCCCCCGGCGTCACGCGGTGCCGTACCGCGTGCATGCCGTCCCGCAGGGTCACGTCCTGAACGTAGATTTTCATTTGATCACCTCGGGCAGGCGGGCGGCGACGGTCTCGGCGGTGCGCAAAGCGGCGGAGGTCATGATGTCGAGGTTCCCCGCGTAGGCGGGCAGGTAGTGGGCCGCACCCTCGACCTCGAGGAAGACCGACACCTTGGTGGTGACCGGCGGCGCGCCGCCCGGCAGCAGCGTGTGCACCGGCTCGTCGGACGCGATCGGGGTGAACTGGACCTGCTGCTTGAGCCGGTAGCCGGGCACGTACTCGGCGACCTGACCGACCATCTCCTCGATGGAGGTGCGGATAGCCGACTCGTCAGCGTCCCCGACCAGGCAGAACACGGTGTCCCGCATGATCAGCGGCGGCTCGGCCGGGTTGAGCACGATCACCGCCTTACCGCGGCGGGCGCCGCCGACCTTCTCGATCGCTGCCGAGGTGGTCTCGGTGAACTCGTCGATGTTGGCCCTGGTGCCCGGGCCCGCCGACTTCGAGGCGATCGACGCGACGATCTCGGCGTAGGCGACCGGTGTCACCCTGGCCACCGCGTACACGATGGGGATCGTCGCCTGGCCACCGCAGGTCACCATGTTGAGGTTGCGCACCGCGCCGTCCAGATGCTCGCCGAGGTTGACCGGCGGGACCACGTACGGGCCGATCGCGGCGGGCGTCAGGTCGATGAGCGTCTTGCCGTACGGCGCCAGCGCCGCCGCGTTCGCCAGATGCGCCTTCGCCGACGTCGCGTCGAAGATGATCTGGATGTCGTCGAAGCCGTCCATCGCGATCAGCCCGGCCACGCCTTCGTGGGTGGCGGGCACCCCTAGCCGCCGGGCCCGGGCGAGCCCGTCCGAGTCCGGGTCGATGCCGACCATCGCCGCCATCTCGAGCGTCTTGGACAGCCGTAGCACCTTGATCATCAGATCGGTGCCGATGTTGCCCGACCCGATCACCGCGACCTTCATCACTGGTCCTCCTTTGAAAAGGCCGCGCTGACGGTGCCAAGCGTGGAGAACTCGGCCGTGAAATGATCGCCCGGGTGCACGGCGACCATCGGCCCGAGCGCGCCGGACAGCACGACCTGGCCGGCTCGCAGCGGGTCGCCGTAGTCCCTGGCCGTGGTGGCCAGCCACAGCAGCGCGTTGAGCGGGTCTCCCAGGCACGCGTCGCCGCTGCCCTCGGACACCACGACGTCGTCGCGCAGCATCCGCATGGTCACGCTGACCGGTTCGACGTCGTCCAGCTTGAACGCCCGGTCGCTGAGTACGAACAGGCCGCTGGACGCGTTGTCCGCCACCGTGTCGCAGATCGTGATGTCCCAGTCGGCGATCCGGCTGTCCACGATCTCCAGCGCGCCGACCACGTGCCCGACCGCGGCACGGACCGACTCCGGTGACAGGTCGTCGCTGTCGAGGTCGGCGGCGAGCCAGAACGCTACCTCGGCTTCGATTCTCGGCTGGAGCAGTCGCCCGGTCGCCACCTCGGCGTCGCCGGAGACGTCCATGTCGTCGAACAGGACGCCGAAATCGGGCTGGTTGACGCCCATCTGGGCCTGCACGACTGGCGCGGTGAGCCCGATCTTCCGGCCGACCACGGTGGCGCCGTCGGCCAGCCGGGCTTGGGTCAGCAGGCGCTGCACAGCGTAGGCGGCGGCGATGTCGCCTTCGGGCAGCACGTCGCGGACGGGCGGACACGGGATATGGTCGCGCGCGGCTGCTCGCAGCCGGGCGACAACCTGCATGTCATAAGTCATAGCGACAGCATGTTCGCCCGCCGCTAGGCGCTGGTCAAGGATGGCGTTCCAGCGACTGGAACGCCGGTGGCTGGAACGCCGGCACCGCCAGGATGGCGCGGATGCCGTCGGCGGCCGTCTTGACCGCGGCGGCGTGGCTCTGCGGCCGGAACCGGCTCAGCCCGCCGGTCACCGAGATGGCCGCTATCGGCTGGCCGCTAGGGTCCAGGACGGGCGCCGCGACGCACCCGATGCCAGCCACCGATTCCTCGTACTCATACGCCACGCCTTGTTCCCTGACATCCAGCAACTGCCGTTCGAGTATGCCGGGCGCGACGATCGTCCGCGGGGTGCGCCGGGAGCGTCCTCCCGCCAGCACCAGGTCGCGCAGCGCGTGATCGCGCTGCCGGGGCGGCGCGAAGGCGAGCATCGCCTTGCCGAGGGCGGTGCAGTGCACCGGCATCCGGCCGCCGACCCGGGACGGCGCGATAAACGGCTGGTGCCCGGCGATCTTGGACACGTAGACGACCTCGGTGCCGTCGAGCACCGCGAGGTGCACGGTCTCGTGGGTGCGCTCGTACAGGTCCTCCATGAACGGGGTGGCCACCTCGATCAGCCGCCGCTCGGCGGGCACCCGCATCCCCAGCTCGAAGAGCTTCCCGCCCAGCTGGTATCCGGACGGGACCCGCGCGAGCAGCCCGGCCTCGACCAGGTCACCGGCCACCCGGTGCAGGGTGCCCTTGGCCAGCCCGGTGCGCCGTCCGAGCTCGGCCAGGCTCAGCTCGTGATCCTGCTCCGTGAAGGCGAACAGCACCGTCAGCGCCTTCCCCAGGACCGTCCGCGGATCGGGTGTGACCATGAGCCGCGCTCCCGTCGTTATGGCCGAAATAATACCCCGGCAACGTTTGACGGTCGTCTGGCGGGTAGCTGATATTCACGCGAAAAGCCGGCGAGGCAGCCCGTTGACTTCGAATATATCTTCATCCAGCCGTCCGCACTCTCAGCTGCAAGGAGCTCCTCTTGATTATTCTCGGCATTCTTCTTCTCATTATCGGGTTCGTGGCGAAAATCGCGATCCTGTGGACGCTCGGCATCATTGTCTTGCTCGTTGGCCTGGTCCTGGCTGTGCTCGGGATGGTCGGCCACGCGGTCGGCGGTCGCCGGCACTACTTCTAAACGTGACACCGGACGCGGCGGCCGAGGACCTCGAAGTCCCCAGGCCGCTGCGGCTGTTCCTTACGGCGAGCTGGAACCTGACCGAGTCGATCGGACTGCCCGCCGCCGCCTATCTGGCCGCCGCCCGGCTCGACGGCCGTGACGCGGGCCTGATCGCCGGGCTGGCCGCTATCTGGCTCACCGCGATCATCCGTAAGACCGCGACCGGATCCGTCCCGGGCCTGCTGGTCATCTCCGCGATCGTGCTCACGCTGCAGACCGCGATCGTGCTCGCTACCGGCGAGCTCTGGCTCTTCCTGCTGCAGTTCCCGCTCGCCAACCTCTGTATGTGCGTGCTGTTCGCGCGGACCGCCCGCGGCCCCAGACCGCTCGTCGCCCAGCTGGCGGCCGAAGTGGTCGCGCTGCGCCAGCCGGCCACCCAGCACCCAGGACTGCACCGCTTCTTCCAGGCGGTGACCTGGCTATGGGCGGGCATCTTCCTAATGCTCACGGCCGGTCTGGGAGTGCTGATGATGACCGAGCCGGCCGGCGTGTTCATGATGCTCTCCACCGCCGCCACCGTCGCGCTCGTGGTCGCCGGAGCCGCCGCGTCGGCGCTGTGGTTCCGCTCGGTGCTGCGCAAGCTCGGGCTAAGGCTCCGCTTCGCCCCCGCCTGAACCCAACCGGCAAGATGGATCCATGGATGCGTTTCTCGACGCGGCGACAGACCTGCTGGCCATCCCGTCTACCGCGGACCGGCCCGGAGAACTGCGCCGGGCGCTGGACTTCGTCGTGGACTTCGCGGGCTCTGGGTTCACGGTGGAGTGGTTCGAGTCGGCGGGCAAGCCGAGCGCGCTGCTGTACCCGGAGACCAGCCGGCCGTCGTTTCGTGTCATATTGAATGGTCACCTGGACGTGGTGCCCGCTCCGGCGGCCCAGTTCGTGCCCCGCCGCGACGGCAACCGGCTGTACGCGCGCGGCGCGCAGGACATGAAGGTGTCCGCGCTAGCGCTGACCCAGGTGTTCCGTGAGCTCGCGCGGGACCTGCCCTACCCGGTCGGCCTTCAGCTGGTCACCGACGAGGAAGTAGGCGGCCGCGACGGTACTAACTATCAGCTCCATAACGGCGTGACCTCATCATTCGCGATCATCGGTGAATCCTCTGGTCTGGACGTCGTCACCGAGTCCAAGGGCATCGTCACCGTCACGCTCGAGGCGACCGGGCGGAACGCGCACAGCGCCTACCAGTGGCTGGGTGACAACGCGCTGGTCAGCCTGCACGCCACGCTCGGGAATGTCATGGAACGCTACCCGGTCGCGACCGCCGAGCAGTGGCGGACGATCGTGAGCCTGGTCAGGATCGAGACGCCGAACACGGCCCGCAATCAGATACCGGACCAGGCACGGGCCTGGCTGGACATCAGGTACCCGCACGACGACAAGGACTTCACCGGCCGGTCCGCGCCGGATATCGCGGCTTACCTGCAGTCGATGTGCGTTCCTGGTGTCACCGCGGTGGTTGAGCGGCTGGACTCGCCGCACCACGTCGACCAGTCGGACTCCGACGTGCGGGCGCTGGTAGCCGCGGCGCGGCAGCAGGGCCTCGGCGGCCAGTTCCTGCGCAAGCACGGGGCGGGCGACGGACGGTTCTACGGTGAGCGCGGGATACCGGCGGTCGCGTTCGGCGTCGGCGGGGCTGGCCAGCACGGACCGGATGAGTATGCCGATATATCGACAATCGGACCGTATCTAGCGGCGCTGCGCGCCTTCCTCAGCGCTTGACGACGTCGGCCTCGATGCCGTCGAGCAGCCAGCTCAGCCCGCGTTCGAAGCTTGGCCCGGAATTCCCGGCGTTCAACGCCCCGTCGGCTGCCGCGCGGGCCAGTTCGGGGAACTCGCCGCTGGCGAGCAACTCGTCCAGGTAGCCGACCTTCGCCTTGGCCACGTCATGCCCGGTCATCTCGAAGGAGACATGCCCCATGACGAACCGGTCGACGGCGGACAGCACCTCGGCGCCGGTAACCGAGTCCAGGTTCAGCGGCCGGACCGCGGTCAGCGACTCCTCCAGGTGACGGAGCGCGTTGGGGCCCAGGGGCGCGTCGTGGATCTCGACCATCCAGCGGTGCCGGAGCACCACGTCCCTGGTGCGGCGGGCGATCCCGGTGAGCGCCGCCCGCCAGTCGTCCGGCAACTCGTCCCCGAGCAGCACCTCGACGTTGACCCGGTCTCGCATCAGGGTGAGCAGGTCTTCCTTGCGCTCGATGTGGGTGTACAGGCTCATCGGCCGCACTCCCAGGTCGGAGGCGACCCGGCGGATCGACACCGCTTCCAGGCCCTCGGCGTCCGCGATCCGTATCGCGGCGTCCACGATGCCGTCTCGCGACAGCACGGGCCGCCGTCGCGGTTTCTCCCTGGCCCACACTGACATGCCCCAATGTTACGCACCGATACGGTGTACGGATAGACCGATACGGTGTACGGTTGGTTGCATGACCACGACGGTTCAGACCCCCAGGAAGGCAGCGGCCTTCGACCCGGAACTGCGTAAGCTGGCGCTGGTTGTCATCGTCGGAGCCCTGATGACCGTGCTTGACACCACGATCGTGAACGTGGCGATCACTCCGCTGGCCCGCGACTTCCGCACCTCGCTGACCGACATTCAGTGGGTGCTCACCGGCTACACCCTGGCCCTGTCGGTGGCGATCACCATCTCCGGCTGGGCGGTCGAGCGATTCGGCGCGAAGACCGTCTGGATCACCTCGCTGCTGGTGTTCATCACCGGCTCGGTGCTGTGCGGCGCG
>JBEKHI010000256.1:0-12259 GCA_050012355.1 Streptosporangiaceae bacterium
GTTCTCGCGGCGGATACCGTCCACCGGCAGCGCGGCGCCACTCCTGAACTGGTCGAAAGTCGTAAGGTACATCCTTGCCTCCACCTTCCCATGAGGTTCCAAGAGAGCCTCGCCCTCCACTGACAGAGAACCTATAACTCAACTTGCATATTCCTTAAGCGGCAAGATTTTCTCCGCTGGCTGGCTGGCAGGCTGGCAGGCTGGCAGGCAGGCTGGTCGACTGGCGGGCCGGTGGCCAACGGTCGGCGGCCCGCGGGTCGGCATTCGGCGGTCGGTGGCCAACGGTCGGCGGCCAACAGCCGGCGTCCAGCGGGTCGGCGGTCGGCCGGTTGGTCGGCGGCCAGCGGGCCGACGTGCGGCGGTCGGCGGCCAGCGGGCCGACGTGCAGCCAAAAATATGCGTTATGTCGGATACGCCCGCTCCCGGGATCCCTCCCGCGACCCCATCGATGGCCCATCGATGGCGCCAGAGGCCCAGCAATGGGCCATCGACAGCGCTGTAGGAGCCTGCGATCAGGGTGAAATGTCCCGGGTTATTGCTGGGCAACGCGGCATCAACCGGCGGAGCCGTTAACCGCCGGATGTGGGGGCTGCGGCCGGATGTGGCGGGATGTGGCGGGCTGCGGCCGGAGGGCGGCGGGATGCTGGGGCCGGATGCGGCGGCGGGATGCGGCGGCGGGATGCGAGGGGATGCGAGGGGATGCGGCCGGAGGCACGGTAAACGGGCCGAAGGGGCGGCGTGCTGTTAGCCGTGGTGCCGCCAGCAACCAGTGGGGCTGGTGTGATCGACCACCTGAACGCCCGTTGCTGGTTGGTGCTGCACTAACAAGACTCTTTCATGGTGAATGCCGCACCAACCAGCAAAGCGGTGACGTTCGGATCGGTGCTCTCGCTTCGCGAGAGGCGCCCCGGGCGCACATGCCCGATATACCGGATATTTCGGGCCGCGTGGGCCGTCGAGCCGGGGGCTGAGCCGCGTGGGCCGCGTGGGGCGTCGAACCGGCCGCCGGGCCGCGTGGCGCGTGGGCCGCGTGGGCCGCGCCGCCGAGCGGACCGCGCGCTCTGCGTCGGCCGCCGGGCCGCGTCGGCCGCGCGAGTTGCGGCGGTTAGCGGGAGATGCGGCGCCAGATTGGGCGGGGGACTAGGCGCAGGGCGGTGGAGAAGGCGGCTAGTTGCGGGGGGACCCAGACGACGGAGCGCTTCGGGGTGAAGGTGTGTCCTGACCGGGTCAGGGCCGCGGCGATGGCGATGCCTACCGCGCCCGGCGTGGTCGCCATCGGGGCCGTCTGCATCCCTGCCGTCATCCGTCCGGTGACGAAACCAGGCCGGACCAGCAGCACGTGCACACCCGAGCCGTGCAGCGCGTCAGCGAAACCGCGGGCGAACGCGTCGAGCGCCGCCTTGGTCGCGCCGTACACCGGGTTGAACTTGCGCGGCCTGATCGCGGCGACCGAGGACAGCACCACGATCGTCCCGCTCCGCTGGGCCCGCAGGTGCCCGGCGGCCGCCAGTAGCGTCGTTATGTGACTGGTGAGGTTGGTCTCGATCATCGTCGCGGCTGCCGCCACGTCCTGGTCGAGTTCCTCCTGGGGGGCCAGCACGCCGGTCGCTGCGATCAACAGGTCCAGCGGGCCGTCGGCGAACAGCCCGTCGATGAACCCCTGGTGCGAGCCCACGTCAAGAGCGTCGAACAGCTCGGTGCGGACCCCGCAGTTCAGCGTCTTCGCGGCGTCCGCCAGCCGTTGCTCATCCCGCCCGGCGAGGATCACCTCGGCGTTGGACGGCAGGTTCAGCGCTGACAGGGTCGCCAGGCCGATCTCGGAAGTCCCGCCGAGCAGCAGGACCCGGGGGCCGCGCCCCGCGTCGTTATGGTCAGAAGTCATGCGTATAGCCCCGTTACGAAGAGAGCGAGCCAGGCCGCCTCGCAGGCTAGCATCAGGGCGTCGCGGGTGATCATGTCCTCCACCGGGCGGATCTCATGCTTGCCGGTCAGCACGCCGAACCGGAACAACGCGGCGGCGAGCGGGATCGCGCTGGCGATGTGCCACAGCCGGGTGGTGTCCTTCTCGCTGGCCGCCCACAGCAGGTAGGTCGCGATCATGGCGGCGCCGATGAGGATCTGCGACAGGCGCAACGCCGCGGGGGTGTAGTGAGCCAGCGTCGGGCGGTGCTTGATCCCGTGCTCACCCAGTGTGACCAGCTCGCTGTACCGCTTGGCCACCGCGACGCCGAGCGCGCCGAGCGAGCAGACCAGCAGGAACAGCAGCGACAGCCGGACATGGGTCACGACCGCCCCGCCTACCACCCGCAGCAGGAAGCCGGAGGCGACGAAAATCACCTCGACGACAGGGATGTGCTTGAGTATCCCGGAGTACAAAAAGGACATCGCCAGGTATGCGCCGGTGGTCGCGGAGAGCCACGGCACCCCGGCCACCGGCCCGGCCGCCAGGGCTATAACGGCGAATCCCACTCCCACGGCGATCGCATGCTCCGGGGGAAGTTCGCCGGAGGCGATCGGGCGGAGACGCTTCTTGGGGTGCTGGCGGTCGCGTTCGGCGTCCACGGCGTCGTTCACCAGGTAAACGGCGGCCGATGCGCAAAGAAAAGCGAACGCGCCGAGCATCGCGTAGGCTAGCCCGTTATTGCGGCCGAGTGAGGCGGCGGCCAGCGGAGCGGCGAATACCAGCAGGTTCTTCGGCCACTGCCGGGGCCGGGTGGTCCGGATAACGGCCTTGAGCCAGCGGGCAGCCCGGACGACCGGTCGCTCGTTGGCTGGGCGGGCAGGTTGTGTTTGGGTGATCACCGTGGGTTAACCGCCGCCGTAAAGCCGCGGCTCCTCGCCAGAGTCTGCACACCTAGTGCGGGCCCATGCACGTAAATCACCCGTCCGTCCTTTGTGATGCCGTTTCTTGAGCGCCACGCTTACCAGGCCCCGCCGAGCGTCGCTCCACCAACTTGATAGCACATTATGGCTTACTTTGACGGGATTCCGGCGACGCTTCCCGATTCGTTCGGGGCCCTAGCGCCTTCCGGGGATCACTACCCCGTGTGTTCACCTTAACCGCCCGGTCGCGGTGCTGCCCAAACGACCGGTCAATACGCGCGATCGGTGATTCGATGCGGGCTCGGCTTGACCAGCGGAACCGGGCCGCCATTCCAGTCGGCTTCGCGGATCGCCTTCATCGCGGCCTTGCGGGTCGCGGGTTCCATCCGGTCGACGAACAGGATGCCGTCCAGGTGGTCGGTCTCGTGCTGCAGGCAGCGCGCCATCACGTCGGTGCCCACGACCTGCACTGGGTCGCCACGGTCGGTGAAGCCTTGGGCGACGGTGTTCTTCCGGCGTTTCACGTCGTAGTAGATGCCGGGGAACGACAGGCAGCCCTCTTCGCCGTCTTGCTCCTGGTCGTCGGGGAAGTCCAGACCCGGGTTGACCAGGTATCCCTGCTGGTCATCGACGTTGTAGGCGAACACGCGGAGTCCGATGCCGATCTGCGGCGCCGCCAGCCCGGCCCCGTTGGCGTCGCGGAGGGTGTCGACGAGATCCTTCACCCCGGTCCGTAGCTGCTTGTCGAAATCAGTGACCGGATCCGCCGCGGTGCGCAGGATAGGATCGCCAAACAGCCGGATCGGGCGGATCGTCATAACCCGAGGTTATCGTGGGCGGCGCGGAATCGGGATTCTGGCGCTCGGGTGCTGCCCCGGTGACGCGTCGGTACTCCTGGAACCGAGCACGATGACGGTGAGCAGGGAAGCGAGCGGCAGGGCGGGCACCAGATAGGGAACGTAGGCCACGAATACCCCGGCGAGTATTGCCCCGCTGGCCAGCCCGAGGAGAACTCCCGGGCGGCGCAGTCCCAGCTTCGGGCCGCCCGGTGCTGCCAGCGAGGCGATGAGCGCGGTCAGCGTTCCGGTCAGGAACGTGGTCGAGACCTCCTTGAGCCCCATGTCGTTCACGGCGGCCGACTGGATGCCCATCGCGCTGGCGGCGAGAACCAGCAGCACGAACTGGGTCACGCCGGCCGGTTTGCTGCCGGTGACCTCCCAGCCGACCGCGACCCCGGCCAGCAGCAGGAACTCAAGCAGGAATGCCATGGTGACGTGCGGCGGCCACGGGGAATCGAGCTCGGAAGCCTGAAGGCGCCGAGCGTGGAACCATTCGACCCTGGTCCCGACCGCGACCCCGATGATGTAGCCGGCGATCGCGGCCACCGTGTGCGCGGCCAGCGATACCGACCCGCGTGCCAGCGAAAGCCCGAACACCACGATGTTGCCGGTCATCACGCTCGCGAAGACGCTGCCGAAGCGGGTGAAGCTGGCGACATCCGTCGCACCGGACCCGAACGTCAGCAAAACGGCGATCACGGTCATGACCTGGCGGGACGGGCGCATGGAACTCACCCACGCAAGGACACCATCTCGGCAGCAGGACCGCCAAATCGGAGTGCGGTCAAATCAGAGTGCGGGGAGGAAAGAGGAGACGGCACCTGTCTTTCACTCTTTCCTCCCCGCGACCCCCACAGCGAGAGCCGGGCCAGGTAGGGCCGGGATCACCCAGTCCAGCTCCATCCCACGCTTATAGGACGCACCGGACCCGGCCTACGGTTCCCGTTCGATCCGTACTGATCGTGCCCAGGCCGGGCCGGTCGACCCATGAGCCCCAAGAATCCCACATACCACACGCATCCCTTTGGGAGCGAAGGGCGGCCAGGGCGTGAACCCGTCGGTCAGCACCACGGTTACCCCCGGCCGGGGCCGCAGTCGCTCCGCCGCCGCGATGCCGGAGCCCATGTCGGTACCGCCGCCGCCGGTCAGGATCACGTCGCGGACCGAGGTCACCCGCCGCACGGAGGACACGGCGGCGTCGCACGCCAGCAGCCGCAGCGACAGCCCGAGGGCGCGCAGCAGCCCCTCGACCTCCGCCAGCGCGAGAGCGAGCAGGCCGTCGGTCATGGAGCCCGACGTGTCGCAGACGACGGCGACCTCGGGTACCGGCCGCCGCAACGCGGGCAGCACGATGTTCGGGACCGCGGTGGCTCGCCTCGATGGCCGCCGGTAGGAGTAGTCGGCCGCGCCGGCCACGTCGGCGATCGCCCGCCTGAGCTCGGCGGCCAGCAGCCGCCGCCAGTCCACCCGGGGCGTCAGCACCTCCGCCGCCCACCGCCGCAGCCCCGCCGGTACTGACCCAGGCTCCCGCATCACGTCCTGGGCCACCTGCCGCCGCAGCAGGTCGCTGCGCCACGGATCCAGCCCGGCCTCTTCTGGTTCCTGTTCGCCGTCCCCGGTTCCGTCGTCACGGCCGTGCGCGCCGCTCCCGCAATCTCCCCATTGACCATAACGATGTGACTTACTCTGCCTGGACGCCCCGAAGTACTCCTCGGCGAGCTTGCCGATCGGCATTCCGAGGTCCTTGGGCAGCACTGGTTCTCCGGGAAGCTCGAGCCCGGCGGTCACCAGGTCGTCGTTGATCTCCGCGTCGGTGGCTTGGATCCACGCGGCGGAGTCCGCGTCATCGACCGGTACCGAACGCGCGCGTTCCGCGTGATCGCGCAGTAGGTGGCAGACGTGGTGTACGAGTACCGACCCCAGCTGGGCAGGCGTCCAGTTCCCGGCGACGGCGGGGTCGGCCCGCAGCCGCCAGCGTTCGTCGACGCATACGTTGCCGCTGCCGGGCGCCGTGCTCACCTGGGTGCCGAAGATCCCGGTAGCCAGGTACGGAAACCGCGTCGCCGCCCACAGCCGGGCCGCCGCCATCCCCGGGATGCTCTGCTCGCCTGGGATGGCAGTCATGTCAAGAGTCCCGCCGATCTCAGCAGTGGGGCGAAGAGCTTGATCTCCGCGGGCAGCGGTGCACCCGCGGGACGGCAGCGGGCGAGCGTGCGGGCGGCGACGGCGGCGATGTCGGGCACCTTGTCCGCCACGGTGCCGAGTACCCGCCAGCCCGCCGCCCAGCGTTCGGCGTCCGGCTGGGCCGCGACCGCCGCCGCGATGGAGGCGAGGGCGGCGTAGGCTCGGTCACCGCGTTCTGGCAGGACGAAGGAGGCCGGGTCCGCGAGCACCGCCTCCGGGTCGGGCAGGTCCATCTCGAGCAGCCAGGTGAGGAACTCCACCGCCGCTCCGTCACCGACCGCGCCCCTGACCAGCTCGGCGCGAGCCTGCTCGCTGGCCCCGCAGGCGCCGGCCGCCGCCATCAGCCGGGCGGTCATCTCCCAGGTGCGCGGCGAGGGCCAGCCCTTGCCAGCGGCGGAGGCATCGCTGGGGGGAGCTATGGCTAGCGGGGGACGGGCGTGCAGGAAGGCGGCGACCAGACCGCGGGACAGGTGTTCCTCGGCCTCCCAGCCGTCCGGCAGGAACGGTACGTGCGGCGGGTCGAATCCGGCCGCCAGTCCCTCGGCGACCGCGCGCGGGCTGGTTTCCCAGGACAGGTGGCACAGCCGGTTGGCTAGCGGCGCGGACAGGTCCCAGCCATCGGCGGCCTGCTCGGGCGGGTTTGCGGCCGCGACGATCGCCACCTCCGGCGGCAGCGTGAGGTCGCCGACCGTTCGTTCCAGTACGACCCGCAACAGCGCGGCCTGCACGGCCGGCGGCGCGGTGGACAGTTCGTCAAGGAACAGCACGCCCCGTCCGGCCTCTTTCAGCCGGCTGGCCCACAGCGGCGGCGCGAACCGCACCGAGTCCCCGACCACAATGGGCAGTCCGGCAAAGTCCGATGGTTCGCGGATCGAGGCGATCACCGTCTCGCACGGCAGTTGCATAGCGTCAGCCATCGCCCGGATAGCGGATGTCTTGCCGGTCCCGGGGGGTCCCCAAAGCAGCACCGGGACTCGCGCCGCAACGGCGACTCCGAGTGCCTCGGCCGCGTATGTACTCATAGCTCTCAGTGTGGACCGCGATGGGCAGTGAACTCGACCGGTTTCTCCCCAGGTTCGCGCAAGGCGAGCACTCGCGCCTCCGGCCAGCCCGGCTCGTTGACGGCGACAACGAGCTGCCCATCTGCCAATTCGACCCCGCAAGCCCACACTTCCCACAGCCAGCTAACCGGCAGCGCCACCCAAGCCTCGTCGTCGGCCGCGAAGACGGAGCCCCAGCCGGGACCCTCGTGCACGGCCACGGTGACGTCGTCCGGATTAATATCCAGCCAGCGTGCGACAACGGGTGCGGCGCGTCCGGCCAGCGCGGCGGCGAGCGCCGGGGAGGATTCGCCCGGCGTTTTGCTCCCGCCGGGCGAAGCGTCCCCTGCGTTCGCGGCAATACAACCAGCAAGACGCACCTGAAACTCGTGCCCCAGCGCCAGCAGCCGCAGCAGCTCCAGATGCCGCGCTCGGCCCCGCAGGGCTTCGTCTCGCATCTGCCGCAGGCGGGGCGGGGCGTTCGGCGGGAGGCTGGTGGGGATCGACATGGCTGCGCCGCCGGAGAGGGTTACGGCGCCTCGCTGGGGGGACTCGAACGTCTCTACGTCGTTCCAGGACACTGTGATCCGGTCCTGCGCCGAACGCGGGAGGACCATCAGGAGGCCCACGTCGGTCTTGCGGTGATTCCAGGCTTGGGCGACTTCTACGCATTCGGGGATGTCGCCGCCTAGGGCGGCTAGGACTAGCTCTGCCTCGGCGTCGGGGTGGCCGGGGAGCTGGAGTTCGCCGTTATGGAACTGAATCTCGTGCCATTGTCCGGCGCAGGGAACGTAGGCATCGGCGGGCGGGAATGACTGGTACCAGGGCATCAGCCTTGCACCTCGGCGTTGATGGTTATCTGGGCGGTGCTGTCGGTGACGGTGATCTCGACGCTGGTGACATCTCGTCCTAGTGGGGGGTGCCAGGCGAGGGCAGCCGAGACCAGGCCGGTGGAGTGGGCGCGGAAGTCGTCGGCCGCGACGAGATGCCAGTGATCGGTGTCATCGTGCGCCCAGACGGACAGGGGTACCTCGGGCGCGGTCGGCAGGGCGGGCCGGGGGCCGTGCGACCAGGTCCGGTAGGACCATGGGCTGCGGCGGGGCATCTCCTGCATGACCAGATACAGCCGCGATCGGCTCAGCCCGGTGATCACGCCGTGCATGCCTGGCAGCGGCACGGCCAGCGGGGTGACCGCCGCGTCCTCGCGCACGGCCGGCTGGCGGAGCCTGGCGAACTGCGTGAGCGCGCTGCGCCACGGCTCGGGAAGCTCGGTCGGCGTGGGCAACCGGCTGCCGGACAGCCCCAGATGCTGGGCGAGGGCAGCGAGCTGGCCGGGCACCTGGCTGTCGGCTGGCAGCAGCCCCGCCTCCTGGAACACGGCGACCGGTGCACCGAGCGATGCCGTCCCGGGCCGGCGCCCGTTGGCGACCGCGGTCAGGATGGCTTCCGCGCGGCGGATCAGGACACGCTCGGCGATGGATCCGGCGACCGTACTGGTCACGACATCGGGAGTGACCGTGAGATCCAGCCGTATTCGCTCGGATTGGTTCTCGTAGATGGTTAGCTGGCGAGCTTCCGGCGGCGGCACCGGATCCAGTTCGAGCGCGACCGGGGAAGCGAGGGTGAACGCGTAGCGGCCGCCCGCCTCGTCGGTGGCGGTCAGCGATGCGACATCCTCCAGCGACACCGGCTCGCCGGTCCGGCGCATGGCCACGACGAAGACGCTGCGGGCGGTGCGCACCACCGATCCCACCTGGATGGGACCAGTACGGCCGGCGATCACCTGCTTGGCGGGAATGACTTGCCAAGGCTGGTCGGCTAGCTCCTGGTCAGGGAACTTCGCTCGGCGGAAACCGAACGCTTGGGCTTGTCCGGAGCGGACGGCGAATGCCAGGTCCGCCGATTCTACGATGGCCTCCGCGGTGTCCTCGGGCACGGCGCCCGCGTCGGTCAGCAAGGCGGCCGCCTGTCGTAGTCCGTCGGCACCGCGGCCGTTACGGATGTCGCGCTCGGCTAGCAACCGGAGGTAGGTTTCGGCGCGGTTCACGAAAGTAAGCGTATGGACGAAAAGGGGCACCTGGCTCGGTGGACGGGGGTGTGTCCGAGCCAGGCGCCCGAAGCACCCGGACAGACGGGGGCACCGTCCGGGTGCGAGCCGACGGCGCGAGCGGGAACTCGTCGTCGGCTGCTTACATCTGTAATAATGGCCCGCCAACCTGCGAGCGATGTGAGCCTTTCCTTAGCAAACGCTCTGAGCTGCGCGCCTTTCACTGCGAAAGCGGGCAGAACGGCCGGTGGCCGCTCTGCCCGCTCCCGGAATTTCCTGGTCAGGACCTAGCGAAGTCCTCGGCCAGCTTGGCGACGTTCGGGGTGCCAAGACCGGTGCCCGGGTTATAGAGGGCGCCGGACCTGCCGCTGTAGTACAGGTTGTCGTTGCTGGTACCGGTGGTGTCCAGCGGGGTGAACGGGTCGTTGCCGGACTCGGCGAACTTGTAGATCGACGGGTTCCAGAGGCCGACCCGGTGTCCGACGTAGGCGTCGATGAGCGCGGTCACGCCGTTCAGCTGCGGGGAGACGAAGCTGGTGCCACCCCAGCCGGCCTGCGCCGTGCTGCTGGCCAGCGGGTCGTACAGCAGGTAACCGGTGAACGGGTCCGCGTCGGTGGAGACGTCGGGGACGGCGCGTCCGGTGCTGTTGTAGCCGCTGCTGACGCTCGGCTTGAGGTTGATGTCCCAGGCGTTCGGGACGTCGAGCCCATCGGTTTCCGTGTAGTCCGTCGGGGTCAGGTACTCAACCGCGCGGAATTGGCCGGTCAGGCCCTCCTGGTAGTAGGGGATCCTCTCCAGCACGCTGAATCCGCCGCCGGTACCGGTGTCGAGGGCCTCGGAGATCGCCTGATCCTCGGAGGTGACGCCGGTCAGGCCCAGCTCGGACCAGTAAGGCCACAGCCAGTCCCAGCCCCACGCCCGCTGGCTGGGGATCTTGACGTTGACGGTCTCGGTGGTGCCGGTGAAGCTAACAGTGCCGCCGAGCGTGGTGCCGCCCGCCGCGGTGGTGTACGGGCTGTCCGCCGGGTTGTCAACCGCGAGGTTGGTGGTCAAGGCGTCACCAGTCGCGTCGTAGGCGCCCTGGTCACCAGCCGAGGCGAACGAGCTCTCGCCCTGGACGGCCAGCTCTTCGTATGCCTGGTCGAAGGTCGCGGCGTACGCGGCGGACTCGGTGCCGTCGTTGATCGACTCCTGCAGGTAGGTCTCCGACTCGCCCCAGCTGGTGGACAGCGTGTCCACCGTGTTGGCCGAGGCCGCGGAGTAGAAGGCGTCGGCGAAGCCGTAGTCCGTGTTCGGCGCTTGGTACACGATGATGTCCGCGTCCGGAGCCAGCGCGCCGGACTGCTCGACATCCAGGTCAGTCTCGCCGGACCCGGCGTCCTCGTTCGGCGCGCCCGGGCCGCCGTCGACGTTGTCGATCGAGATCCGGTTCGCCTTCGTGCTGATGTGCAGCACGTTGTTCCAGAAGTAGGTCGGAGCGCTCGTGCTCAGCGCGGCCAGCGTGACGATGCCGATCGTCTCTCCAGCGCCGGTGTCACCCGCGTTGTACAGCGGATCCACGTTGTACAGCTTGGCGAAGTCCGCCGGGGTCAGCGTGCCCGTGTAGACGGTGCTGCTGCTGGAGGCCGGCTTCGTCGAGGTGTCGGTCTTGGCCGGGGTGTGCGTCAGGTCGGTGGTGAAGCCCGAGTAGTTGGTCAGGCCGAGCACCGACAGCACGATGCTGCCGCCGCAGTTCTCCGGCAGTCGCGGATTCTGCTTGGTGCCGTGGACGTGCTGGGCCGGAATCCCCTGCTGGCCGTCATGCGCCTTGACCGCCGGGACGTAGTAGTTCTGCTGCGTCACCGACAGCGCGCTGTCGAACTCGCCTGCTGTGCCGTTCGCCACCACGTCCAGGCCATCCGCGTACGCGGTGGTCTTGATACCGAAGGACTTCAGGTAGCCCTCGAGGCTCGCGATCGCCTGGGGCGACTGGCCATACCGCTGCGCGAATTCCTTGACGCTCAGCTGCTCATGCCCGGACAGCGCGGCCTGCGACAGTTCCCCGGAGTTACGCGCCCGCAGGACGAACGACACAGTCTCCGCTGTGCTCGGGGGAGTGTTGCCGAAGACGCTAGCGTCCTTGAGAGCCGCGGCGCCGATGCCCTGCGCGACGGTGACCTTCTGCGACTCCGCCGCGCTCGGCGACGCGGCCGCGGTCGAGGCGATCAGCGCGGCCGCGGGGATGATTGCGGCGGTTGCGGCCGCCACGACGGTCCGGCGCCGCTTAGCGTGCCTGGGAACCTTCAAAGGGGGGTCTCCTCTTGATGCGGTTTTCTCGGTTCACCCGAGATCCGGTACTGGTTCCCGCCCCTTGCGCATCGCGCGTATCCAGCTACACGCACGATGTTAGAAGCCCCGTGCACATCTCAGGTGAAATCCCGCCATACGTTAGACCCTGTTATTATTTGCGCGCAATATACGCATAGTAGTGAATGAGTCACTCTGAGCTTGTTAACGCATGTGAATCCCGTGGGGGACGGGTGAGTGACCGCGCGAGTGACGCACAGTTAACAAGTAACGAATTCATTGCGGTTGCCTGTTGCATCCGCAGCGTAACCACAGCAGTCACAGAACGCTGGTCACGCGAAAGAACTACCGGGCGCTGGCCACGCCAGAGAACTACCGGGCGCTGGTCACACCGGAGTCGGTCTGGCGCTTGTCGTCGCCGGTCCTGGCGCCGCCCTGCGACGGGACGCTCGCCCCGGTCCAGCAGCGCACGATGTCCCGCATCGAGAGCAGCCCGACCACCTGCGGGCCCTCGACCACGACCAGGTGCCGGAATCCGCCGCGGACCATCGCGGCCGCGGCCTCTTCGAGCGTCCAGTTCCGCGCCGCGAACACCAGATCCTGGGTGCAGTGCTGGCCCGCCAGCTCAACGTCCGGGTTTTCATCCGCCGCGATGGAGTTCAGGATGTCACGCTCGGTCAGGATCCCGACTCCCGCGTCCTCCGGGTCGCTCACCACTGCGGCGCCCACGTGCCGAGCCGCCATCATGTGAGCAGCCTCACGGAGCGAATGCGCCGGTCCGACCGTGAGAATCAGTTCGGACATGCCGTCTTCGACCTTCATCGGCGGCCCACCTCCTCGGGGGTCCCGTTGCCGGGCGAGCTTGTGAACTTGTGAAATACCCCATGCCCGGGACCGGGAAACGTCCCCGTCGCGGCCCCTTGTTTATGGTCGGTGCTGCACTACCCGCACTCTTTGGTGGGTAAGGCGACACCCACCAGAAACGGCCCGCTCCCGCCCGCCCGCTAGGCCCGACCGGTACTTCCCCCAAACCCCGCCC
>JBEKHI010000257.1:0-22330 GCA_050012355.1 Streptosporangiaceae bacterium
GCTTGTGGTGCTCATGAATGCGGTCAAGCCGCCGGCCCGGGTGTGCCGTTCCTGGGCGGTGCGGCTCTGCTCAGGCTCTTTGCTGGTCAGCGTCGCACCGCCCAGGAACGGTCCGCTGCCGCACGCCCAGCTGAGGTCCATTTTTCGGCTCAGAACCTGGGTAATGCAGCACCGATCAGCAACAGCAACCTTCACTGTCGGGTGAACACGGCGTGCACGGTGATCGTGCTGATCATCGACGACATGCCCAGCTGGTTCCAGTTCAGGCCGAAGTCCCCCCGGTTGACCTGGAGCTCGGCGTCGAGCCACGCCTCGTCGCCCTCAAAGTGGGCGACCTCCGCCTCGAAAGACACCGGCCGGGCACGGTCGCGGACGATGAGCTGCCCGCCGACCGTAACGCCATTGTCCGATGGCGTCACCCGCTCCACCGTGAAGGTGATGACGGGGTGATTGGCGGCGTCGAAGAAATCCGCGGACTTCAGGTGCTTGTCGCGCCTGGAGTTCTTCGTGTCGACGGACTCCGCGCCCACCTCGATGGTCCCGGTGACGTCCCCGGACGCCGACACCGTGCCGCGCCCGGTCACCTGGTGGAACACGCCCTTGACCGGAACCAGGCCCCACACGCTCTTGCTCTTGAGCTGAACCTGCGACCGGGGCCCGTCCAGGGTCCAGGTACCCGTAGCCTCGCGCACCATTTCCGTCGGTGACGATGGCATGCCGCCTCCTAAATTAGTTCTCAGATCAAAACTATTTTGTTTTAGGAACCTATATACTTACGAGGTGGATGTCAAGGCAGGCGGGCCCGACGACACGGGCGGCTCCCAGCACTCTGAACTCTGTCTGCGCCTGATCCGGCTGTTCCCGCGCGTCACCCGCGGGATGCGACGCTGGCAAGACCGCTCCGCCCCGGCCACTCCCGCGCCGCTCAGCCCGCGGCACGTCGCCGCGCTCGAGCAACTTCGCGGCGGGCCGATCATTGTCAGCGAGCTGGCGTCCAGGCTCGGGCTAACGCTGCCAACCGTCAGCGGCCTGCTGGCCGATCTCGACCGGGCGGGCTTCGTCGAACGTCACCCCGACCTGGACGACCGGCGGCGCACTATCGTGCAGATCTCCCCCGGCCAGGCAACCACGATAAACCATTGGCTGGATGGCGCCGCCAGCCCGCTGGCCCGGGTACTCGACAAGCTGGCCCCCGACGAGCAGCAGGCCTTTTTCAAAGCCATGGACCTACTCGAGGCCGAACTGCACAGTGAGCCTGAGTAAAGCCTGTGATGATTTTGGTGCTAATGGTTCAGGTGTTGCTGGTGTGATCTTCTGGCTGGTGCCCGGTTCCTGGTGGGTGCTGCATTACCCGCATTCTTTGATCGATAGCGCAGCACCCACCTGGAAACGGTCCGCTAGCCGGCGACCGCGCAGCTCGCGGTTCCAGTGGTGCCGTTGGTCTGCTTGGAGGCCATCGTGGGTGACGACTCGCTGCCGAGCGCCGACGTGGCGGCCAGGTTGAGGTTGTTCGTCTCGCCGGTGAAGCCCTCACTCACGCAGGAAGGTGCCGAAGAGCCGCTGCTGGCCGTCAAGGACGTCTGCGGCTCCAGCGTCGTGTCCGAGCCGAAGTACGCCTCGCTGCCGCCACCGTCGCCGAACACGCCCCACTCGGTCGTGTTCCAGTACGAAGCAAGATCGATCTCACTGTCACCGTTGGTGACGGTGGTCGCCGTGCCCGAGCCGAGCGACAGCGACACGCCGTCATTACCACCCGACGCGGCGGTTCCGGAGAGCTCTACGCTGGCGAGCTCGCTGGCGGTCACCGTGCTGACCTCGGCCGCGTTGCTGTTGGTGTAGCAGTCGTCCGAGTACGTGTACCAGCCCGACGGGCAGGTGGCGTCATAGTTGATCAGCCAGTACTGCATGAAGATGTAGCCGATGCTGCTGTCTTCGTAGGTGTACACGAACTGCTGCCACGCCAGGCAGTCAGCGGGATCGCTGCTCCCGTCGCAGGCGGGCGAGCCGGAGAAGAACTGGGTGTTGAGCTGAAGCGAGAAGCCGTTCTTGACCTCCGCGCCGGTGCCGCCATTCTGGCCCTTCTCGGTGATGCCCGAGCTCACGTCCTGGAACGTTCCGGTGGCCTTGGAGATCAATCCCGACACCTGGGCCGAGTAGTCCGTGCCGTCGCCTACCGCCACTGGTCCGGCGTGCTTCGCTGACCGGGTGAGCGGCGCGGGCACCAGCGGGAGCTTCGGTGCGGCTACGCACTTGACGTCGTGCCACGCCAGGGTGGGATACGAGGCGCTATAGCACCCGCGCCCTGGCTGCTGGACGTGTGCCATGGTCGCCTGCCACGCCGCTTTCGTGTGGGCGATCGGCTGAGTGGCAGCCGAGGCGGATCCGGCGCTGAGGCCAGCCACCGCGAGTGCCATGACCGCGAGAGCGCCGAGGCTCCGCTTGAGCTTTCCCAAGATTTCTCCTCCAGAGTTCTAGGCCGGGCGTCACGAAGAAGCCGCCAACCCGGCAAAAACCAACAAGAAGCGATCTATGAGGTTAAAACATCACAGGGCGGTATCTGTCAAGGGGGCATCACGGACGGTGACTTAAGCCGATGGCGGGTTGGGTGCGCACTACCGTGCCCCGTGGTTCGCCGGTGCGCCCCTCGCCAGGGATCGCGACTTACACAAGAGTTGTTGTGCAACTACTCTTGTGTACATGACGGATAAGAAAACACGGCAAGTCACCGATTCCAAGGTGCTGACGGCGATGGCACATCCACTGCGCCGCCGGCTGCTCAACCTGTTGGAGGTGGACGGACCCGCGATGGCCAGCGTGCTCGCGGAGCGGACCGGTGAGGCGGTCGGCAACGTCAGCCACCACCTGCGAGTGCTCGCTACCGCGGGCCTTATCGAGGAGGCGCCCGAGCTAGCGCGCGACCGGCGGGAACGCTGGTGGCGTCAGGTACCCGAGACGCTGCGCTGGTCGTCGCGGGACTTCAGGGGAGACGAGGCCAGCGCCGCGGTGGAGCGGGCGGCGTTTTCCCTGAACCTGGACACCCAGCTCGGGTTCCTCCGCGCCTGGGGGATGACGCCGGAATCCGAACGCGATCGCTGGCCGGAGGGGCCGTTCTCCACCAATAGCTGGCTGCGGGTCGACGACGCCGAGCTCGCCGAGTTCGCCGCCGAACTGCTCGCGCTGGTCCGCCGCTGGTCGGACCGGGAGATACCCGAAGACGGACGGGAACGGGGCAGCGTGTTCTTCTTCGCGCACGGAATTCCGGCCCGGCCATGAGGGGGCTGTTCGGAAGGCGGGATTTCCGGCTGCTGTGGACGGGGGAGACGACGAGCTTCCTCGGCACCAGCATCGGCGGTATCTCGTTGCCGCTGGTCGCGCTCGACGTACTGCACTCGAGCGTCGTACTGGTCAGCGCGCTGATGGCCGCGGCCTGGCTGCCGTGGGTGCTGATCGGGCTGCCGGCCGGTGCGTGGGTGGACCGGCTGCCGCGCAAGCCGGTGATGATCGCGGCCGACCTGGTAGCCCTCGTCGCGTTCGCCAGCGTGCCCATCGCCGCCTGGTGCGGGGTGCTGACGGCTGCTCAGCTGCTGGTGGTGGCGCTCGTGGGCGGCGTCGCGGCGGTGTTCTTCCAGACCGCGTTCCGCGCGCTGCTGCCCTCGATGCTGCCGTCGGATGACCTGCTGGAGGGTAACGCCAAGATCCAGGGCAGCGAGCAGGTCGCGAACGTGGCCGGCCCAGGTGCCGCCGGGCTGATCGCGGAGGCGGTCGGCGCGGTCTGCGGGGTGCTCGCGAACGCGATCAGCTTCGCGGTGTCGGCCGCCTGCTTGTCCTCGATCCGGGTGCGTGAACCGGAGCGGGTGGTTAAGCCTCGTCGGCTGCGGCACGAGATCGCCGAGGGTATCGGCATCGTGGTCCGGGATCCGCTGTTGCGGGTGAACACGGTATTCGGCTGCCTGTCGAACCTCACGCTGGTCGGCTACCAGGCCATTCTGGTGGTGTTCCTGGTCCGCGTCGTCGGGCTCAGCTCGGGTGCGACCGGGCTGCTGATCGCCCTGACCAGCCTGGGCGGGGTCGCGGGCGCGTTCCTCGCCCGTCCGGCCGCCCGCTGGCTCGGCACCGCGCGGACCACGCTGCTGTCCAAGGTCGTGTTCGTCCCGGCGGGCCTGCTGATCCCGCTCGCCGCCAAGGGCCCGGGCTTGGCGCTGTTCGTCCTCGGCAGCGTGCTGGTCATCGGGGGGATCGTGGCGGGCAACGTCGTCTGGTCGGGCTGGATGCAGTCGTACTATCCGGCTTCGCTGCTGGGCCGGATCTCGACGAGCATCCAGGTGGTCAACTACGGGTCGATCCCGCTCGGCGCCATGCTCGGCGGAGTCCTCGCCAGCCATCTCGGCGTGCGGACCGCGCTGTGGGTGATGCTGGGCGGCCTAGTGGCCAGCACCCTCGTCCTGTTCACCGGCCCGCTGCCCCGGCTGCGTGACCTGCCGGAACGCGACGCCAAGGCCGACGGCGGCGAATCGATTCCGGTCGGTGTGACACTGCCCAGCAAAGAGGCTGGTTGATGCCGCATCAACGAGGAAAAGGCTGCACCAGGTGTTCGGGTCTCACCGGCACGCGGGTGAGGTCCAGGCCGGTGGCGTCGCGGATGGCGGCGGCGACGGCGGCGGTGGAGGAGATCGCCGGGGGCTCGCCGACACCGCGCAGGCCGTACGGCGCGTTCGGGTCACCGAGTTCGAGGATGTCCAGCAAGACGGTGGGCATGTCGGCGATCGTCGGGATCAGGTAGTCGGTGAACGACGGGTTCCGCACCACGCCGTCGGAGACGACGATCTCCTCCATCACCGCCAGCCCGAGCCCCTGGGCGATGCCGCCCTGGATCTGGCCCTCCACCGCCCGCGGGTTCATCGCCTTGCCCACGTCCTGCGCGGTCGCGATCTCGACAACCCGCACCAGGCCAAGCTCGGTGTCCACGTCCACCACCGCGCGGTGCGCGGCGAACGCGTACTGCACGTGCGCGTTGCCCTGCCCGGTCACCGGGTCAAGAGACGTCGTGGGCCGGTGCCGCCACGTCACGGTCGCCTCGATCGGTTCGTCCAGAGACCCGCGCTCCTCGAGGAGCGCACGCACCTGGACGCAGGCCTCCCGCACCGCGCCGCCGGTCACGTACGTCTGCCGTGACGCCGACGACGAGCCCGCCGAGCCGATCGAGGTGTCGGCGGGCAGCACGACGACCCGGTCCACGTCCAGTTCGGTCCGCGCGATCTGCTCGAGGACCGTCACCATTCCCTGCCCGACCTCCGCGGCCGCCGTCTGGACCGACGCGACCGGCGAACCACCCTCGAGCGACAGCCGCACCCGGGCGGTCGAGTAGTCGTCGTACCCCTCGGAGAACGCCACGTTCTTGATGGACACGCCGTACCCGACGCCGCGCCGCACCCCCTCGCCGCGGGTCGTGCGGCCGACCGTGCCCGGCAGCGGACCACCAGGAACGGGCATCGGCTTGGCCGCCACCCGCCGCACCAGTTCGGCGACCGGCGCGGCCGAGTCCACCACCTGCCCGGTCGGCATCACGCAGCCCTCGCGCAGCGCGTTCCTGATCCGGACCTCGGCCGGGTCCAGGCCAAGAGCAACAGCCAGCTTGTCCATCTGCGACTCGTACGCGAAACACGCCTGCACCGCCCCGAAGCCGCGCATCGCTCCGCACGGCGGGTTGTTCGTGTAGGCGGCGGAACAGTCCATCACCACGTTCGGCACGTCGTACGGGCCGATGCCGAGGGTGGCCGCGTTCGCCACCACCGCGGGCGACGATGACGCGTACGCCCCGCCGTCGAGCACGATCGACGCCCGCACGTAGACGAGCCGACCGTCCCGGGTGGCGCCGTGCGAATAGCGCAGCACGGCCGGATGCCGGTGCACGTGCCCGAAGAACGACTCTTCGCGGGAGTACGACATCTTGACCGGCTTGCCGGTGCGCAAGGCCAGCAGACAGGCATGCACCTGCATCGACAAGTCTTCCCGCGCGCCGAACGCGCCGCCCACTCCCGACAGCGTTATCCGCACCATCGACGGGTCGACGCCGAGCGACGCGGCGACCTGATCCCGGTCCACGTGCAGCCACTGGGTGGCGACGAACAGGTCCACGCCGCCATCCGCGGCGGGCACCGCGAGCCCCGCCTCCGGACCGAGCGGCGCCTGGTCCTGCATGCCAACCTGGTACTCACCGGTTACCACCACGTCGGCCGAGAAAACCGACCCGCGCCGGATCGGCACGTGCCGCACCAGGTTCCCGCCCTCGTGTATCACCGGAGCGCCGGGTGCCAGCGCCGCCACCGCGTCGGTTACCGGCTCGAGCAGCTGGTAGTCGACGCGGATCAGCTTGGCGGCCCGCCGCGCCGTCTCCGGATGGTCCGCCGCCACCAGGGCGACCGCCTCACCCTGGAACCGGACCCGGTCAATGGCGAGCACCGGCTGATCGATGTGCTCGAGCCCGTACGTCGCGCGGCCCGGCACGTCCGCATGGGTGAGCACCGCGACCACCCCCGGCACGGTCAGCGCGGCCGAGATGTCGATCGAGCCGATCAGCGCGCTCGGATGCGGGCTACGCAACGTCGCGCCCCACAGCATCCCGTCCATCCACAGGTCAGAGGCGTAGGCGAACTCCCCGGTGACCTTCGCCTGCCCGTCCGGCCGGACCGGGCTGTCTCCGACCCGGCCCTGCGTGGTTCGTGTCAGTACCGTCATCGCGCGTCCTGCCCGAACAGCCGGCGCCGCGCCGCGCGGACCTCTCGCGCGGCGGCGGCGGGGTCCACGGTGCGCAACTCGCCGCCGTCGACCACCGGCCGGCCGCCGACGAGCACCAGGTCGGCGCGCGGCGGGGGAGCGAGCACCAGCGCCGCGACCGGATCGGAGATCGCGTCGGCGGCCAGCCCGTCCAGCCGCCACAGCGCGACGTCGGCCAGCATCCCGGGCACCAGCGCCCCGATCTCATCCGAGCGGCCCAGGCAGGCGGCGCCGCCCCTGGTCGCCAGCCACAGCGCCTGCCGGGCGGTCATCGCGTCGGCCCCGCCGAGGAACCGGGCCGTGAGCAGCGCCTGACGCAGCTCACCCGATAGCGTCGAGCCCTCGCTCGAGGCCGGGCCGTCGACGCCGAGCCCGACCGGGACTCCGGCCCGCAGCATCCGCCGCACCGGGGCGATGCCGGATCCGAGCCGTCCGTTGGAGCTCGGGCAGTGCGAGACGCCGGTGCCGGTCGCCGCGAACCGCTTCACCGCGGGCTCGTCCAGGTGCACGCAGTGCGCCAGCCACACGTCGGACCCGAGCCAGCCAAGCTCATCCAGGTACTCGGCGGGGGAACAACCGAACGTCTGCTTGCAGTACAGGTCCTCATCCAGTGTTTCCGCCAGGTGCGTGTGCAGCCTCACTTTGCCAAAACGAGCGAGTTCCATCGCCTCGCGCATCAGGCGGCCCGAGACCGAGAACGGCGAGCACGGCGCTACGCCGATCCGGAGCATGGACCCAGGCTCGGGGTCGTGGTAGCGGTCGATCGCCTCGGCGGTGGCGGCGAGCGCGGCGTCGGTGTCCTCGACCAGGTCATCGGGCGGCAAGCCGCCCGATGACCTGCCCAGGTCCATCGAGCCGCGGGTCGGGTGGAACCTGATCCCCACCCAGCGGGCCGCTTCGACGGTCGCGCCCAGCAGGTCATCGCTACCGGGAGGGAACAGGTACTGGTGGTCGCTGCTGCTGGTGCAGCCGGACAGCGCCAGCCAGGCCAGCCCGGCGGCCGCCGCCGCCCGCAGCGCCTCGGCGTCGATCTGGGTCCACACCGGGTACAGCTCGCGCAGCCAGCCGAACAGCGGCTGCTCAAGCGCCTGCCCCTGGGTCAGCCACTGGAACAGGTGATGGTGGGTGCTGACAAGTCCCGGCGTGGCCAGGCAGCCGGTCCCGTCGACCCGCCGCGCGCCGTCGCCGTCCGGGGCTGGGCCGTCGCCCACGGCGGTGATCAGGCCGTTCTCGGAGACCACGACGTGTCCGCTCGCGTACTCGGTCCCGGCGTCGTCCATGGTGGCGATCGCGCAGTTCTCGATGATCAGAACATCACTCATGAGCGCTCCGCCGCCAGCCGCACCGCGTCGATGATCTTCTCGTACCCGGTGCAGCGGCACAGGTTCCCGGCCAGGGCTTCCCTGATCCGCTCGTCATCGGGGTCCGGATCGCGGCTCAGCAGGTCGTGCACCGCGACGATCAGCCCCGGGGTGCAGAATCCGCACTGCACCGCCCCCGCGTCGAGGAACGCCCGCTGCACTACCCCGAACTCCAGCCCCTCTACGGTCACGACCTGGCGCCCCTCGGCCTGGGCGGCTGCTACCAGGCACGCGCACACCGGCTCGCCGTCGAGCAGCACCGTGCACGACCCGCACTCGCCCTGTTCGCAGGCGTTCTTCGAGCCGGGCAGGTGCAGCCGCTCGCGCAACACGAACAGCAGCGACTCACCCGGCCACACGTCGTCCGCGACCCGGGCCTCCTCGTTGACCGTCATACGTACGCGCATCGCGACTCCCAAGCCCAGTGAAGCGTCCTCCGTGCGAGCACTCCGAGTGCGTGCCGCCGGTAATCCGCGGTGCCCCGCACGTCGTCGATGGGCCTGGCGGCCGCCGCGACGAGCTCGCCGAACCGTCGGCTGACCGCCTCGGTGAGCTCGGTCGTGCCACTGAAGAACTCCTCCGCCTCGGTCGCCCGCAGCGGCACCGGTCCAGCCGACCCGATCGCCACCCGCACCGCGTCGCCGTCCAGCTCGAGCGCGAGCGAGCAGACCGCGATGACCATCGCGTTGCGGGTGCCGACCTTCGCGAACAGCTGGGGTCCCGGGGCTGGTGGCAGCAAGATCGCGGTGATCAGCTCGTCGGGCTCGAGGGCGTTGCGTTTCGGGCCGGTGAAGAACTCCGCGGCCGGGATCAGCCGGCGGCCGCGGACCGAGGCCACCTCGATCGTGGCGCCGGTGGCGAGCAGCACCGGGTGACAGTCACCGGCTGGGGACGCGGTGCCGAGGTTGCCGCCGACCGTGCCGCGGTTGCGGATCTGCGGCGAGCCGACGGTGCGGGACGCCATCGCGAGTCCGGGAAGCACGTCGCCAAGCTCGGCCATCAACCGGGTAAAGCTGACGCCGGCGCCGAGCCGCAGCAGCGGGCCGGTCCTGTCCACGGTTGTTAGCTCGGTCAGCTGGCTAACGTCGAGCAATGCGGGCGGATGGAGCCGCCCGAAGTTAATACCAACCATCACATCGGTGCCGCCCGCTACCGGCAGCGCGTCCGGCCGCGCTGCCTTGAAGTCGAGCGCGGCGGCCAGCGATGCCGGGTGCAGGAAATCCATAAGTCGCGGGTCACCGTGCCCTCGATGAGACCGTAGGGCCGGTCCGCCGCGTGATAGACGTCGCGGCTGCCCTGCTGGAAGTGGTGCTTGTTCGGCAGCGCCAGCCGGATCTCGGCGACCGCGGAGAGCTTGTCGAGTACCGAGCGGCCCATCGCGAACAGCGTCTCCTGCAGCGAGCGGCTGTAAGTGCTCGCGAACGCGTCGATGAGCGTGCCCCTGACCAGGTCGAATGCGTCATCCCACGACTCGACCGGGGCGCCGTACCGCCAGCGGGCGGCCACGTCGGTGGCCAGGATGCGGTCGGTGGTCTCGGCCAGCGTGGTGAACTCGTCGCGCAGGAATCCGCGGAACTCCGAGCCCGCTGTGTTCAGCAGCGTCAGGCCGTGCAGCCCCGATTCCACTGACACCGTGTCGGCATCGGCGGTCACCGTGGCGGTACGGACGTGGCCGCCCGACCGGGCGAACGAGTGACCGGCCACCCGGTCCCACGGGTACTGCTCGATCCGCACCCGGGCCTGGCTGACCGAGTCAACGGAGGATACGAAATGCGTAGCGAGCCGTTCCGCGAACGTCTCGACCGACTCGACGCCGAACCTGTCGGCGAACGCGAAGACCGTGTTCTTCTGCGCGTCGGTGGTGAGCACGGCGCTGTTGTCGCCGTCGGTGTAGGAGCTGTCGAAGTCACCGCGCAGCGTGATGCTGACGTTCAGGTCGACGATGTCGTCGGAGGTCTCGCCGCGGTTGACTCGCAGCAGCCGCACCTCCGCCTTGCCGTACTGGGAGTCGTCGAGCACGATCGCCATGGTGCTATGACCCCCGATACGTAGAGTACGCGAATGGTGACAGCAGCAGCGGAACATGGCAATGAGCGCCGGAGGCGGTGAACCGCACCGTCACCGAGGGATAGAAGCACTCCATGCCCAGGGCGGCGAACCAGTCGCCGGTGGCGAACGTCAGTTCGTGAACGCCAGCCGTGACCTCGCCGAGCGCGGCCCGGCCGTCCACACCGGTCACCGCCGTCAGCAAGCCGAGCCTGACCTCGAGGCCCGCCGCCGGGCGCCCCCGGGCCGCGTCGAGCACGTGCGTGGTCACCGGGATCATGCCAGCAGCCGCCCGGCCCGCAGCAGAGCGATCTTGAGCAGCTCGGCAGTGACGACCCGCCGTTCTGACTCATCATCATTGTTAAGGCGCTGCCGAAGTTCGGCGAGCATCTCCTGTCCGCTGCGTCCCTGGGCGCACGTCAGGAAGATGTGGCCGAAGCGTTCCTCGTAGGCGCGGTTGGCGGCGGTGAGTTCCGGGCGGGTGTCGTCGGTGACGCCGGCCTGCTCACCGGTCGTCGAATGTTCCCCGATCCGGGGGTGCGCGGCCACCACCGCGGCGATGTCGTCCCAGGTCAGCTTGGCGTAGGCGGCCTCGACGGCAGCGCGCACGTCGGCATCGAACACCGCTACCCCAGGGGTCATGCCGCTAGCTAACCAAGCAAAACGGGCGCCGGTAAGTCGCCGGATGTATGAATCCTTTGTAACACAGGGCTAGCCAATTTGTAGCTTCCGATAAACACTGGGGAGTTAGCGTGTCCTTCGTCGTCAACGGAGGGTGTCCGGTGCGGATCAAAGAGTTGCTCGAGGTGCCGGGGCTTCAGCTACGGCTGCTCGCCGCTAGCGGTGGGCTCGACCGCGTTATCAGGCACGTGTATACCACCGACCTGCCGGATCCGACCCGCTACATCGCGCCGGGGGAGCTGGTGCTGTCCGGGCTGCTCTGGTGCCGCGGTCCCGCCGATGCGGAACGGTTCGTCGGGGCGCTGGCCAGGGCCGGCGCGGTCGCGCTGGGCGCGGGGGAGGCGCTGGGCGTGGTGCCGCAGTCGGTCATCGCGGCTTGCGGGCGGCATGACGTCACGCTGCTCGCGGTCCCGGCCGAGACGTCGTTCGGCGCGGTGACCGACGAGGTGGCCCGGCGGGCGAACGGCAGCATGTCCGGGATGCGGCGCAGGCTCGCGGATGAGATCGTCGCCCAGGTCTCCACCGGCGGCGGTGAGGTCGCGTCGCTGCTGCGCACCGCGGAACTGCCGCCGGACGGCCGCTATCTGGCGGTCGCGTTCGGCGGAGTGGAACTCGAGGTGGCCGAGGACCTGCTCACCAGCTACGCGGGCCGGGCGCTGGTCGCGACTCGCGGGGATGAGGTCGCCGGGTTCGTGCTGGAGACCCCGCAGACCCTGCCCTTCCCTGACTGGCTGCGGGACACCGCGGCCGTTCCGATGACCGCCGGGGTGAGCGCACCCGCCGACGGCTGCGCCGGGCTGGCCGGTGCCTTGCGCGAGGCGAGCAGCGCGCGGCGGCTGGCGGCGCTGCGGGCATCCTCGGGCGCCGACGCCCGGCCGGTGGCGGTCGCGACCAGCGCCGAGGCCGATTCCCATGAGCTGCTGCTGGCCAGCGTCGCGGCCCCGGTGCTGCGGACTTTCCGTGACCGGCTGCTCGGCCCGGTCATCGATTACGACGCGCGGCACCGCGCCGAGTTGCTCCCGACGCTCCGCGCGTTCCTCGACTGCGACGGTTCGTGGAACACCTGTGCGTCCCGGCTGTACGTGCACGTGAACACGGTCCGTTACCGCATCGGCCGCATCGAGGAACTGACCGGCCGCGACCTGTCCACGCTGCCAGACCGAGTGGATTTCTTCCTCGCGCTGAGGTCTTAGCCCGCGTGGCTGAGATACCGCCTGACGATGCGCTCGGCCGCCTCTAGAGCTGTGACAGGGACGCGTTCGTCAGTGCCGTGGAACATCGCGTAGTAGTCGAATCCCTCCGGCAGTACCAGCGGGGTGAACCCGTAGCAGTCCATCCCGAGCCGGGCGAACTGCTTGCCGTCGGTGCCGCCTGACATGCAATAGGGTGCCGTCGGTGCCGCCTGACATGCAATAGGGCACGACGATGCCGGCTGGGTCCTCGGCCTCGATCGCGGTGCGCATCGCCGGCGGGAACGGCGGGGCCTCGAGCGGGACCTCGCGGTGCGCGTACTCCCAGTCCACCTGCGGGCCGGTTAGCTCGTCGAGGGTTGCCGCGAACTCGTCCTCATAGCCGGGCAGCACCCGGCCGTCCACGAACGCGGTGGCCTCGGCCGGGATCACGTTGACCTTGTAACCGGCGCGCAGCATCGTCGGGTTGGCGCTGTTGCGGATGGTGGCTTTGACCAGGGCGCCAGCGGGACCGAGGTCATCCGGCGTGGTCCCGGTGGCCGCGGCGATCGCGTCGATCGCGGCCCGGACGGTGGGGATCAGCCGGATCGGCCACTCGTACTCGGCGATCCGGGTGATGGCGGCGGACAGGTGGGCGACCGCGTTGTCCTTGTTCGGCTTGGAGCCGTGACCGGCATGACCATGGGCGGTCAGCCGCAGCCAGGCGGTGCCCCGTTCGGCGGACGCCACCGGGTACAGCCGGACGCCGTTGCCCGCGTGGAAGGTGAAGCCGCCCGACTCGCCGACCGCGACCGTGCACCCCTCGAACAGGTCGGCGTGCTTTTCGACCAGGAACCGCGCGCCGAATTCGGCGGTGTCCTCCTCATCGGCGGTGAACGCGAGCACGATGTCGTGTTCGGGGGTCGGGAGGTCCCGGGCGATGGCGAGCAGCACCGCGACCGCGCCCTTCATGTCGACCGCGCCACGGCCCCACAGCACGCCGTCGCGGATCTCGCCGGAGAACGGGTGCACCAGCCAGTCGGCCGGTTCGGCGGGCACTACGTCCAGGTGGCCGTGCAGCAGCAGCGCGTTCCCCGGGTGCCGGCCGGCGATCCTGGCCACCACGTTGGCCCGGCCCTTCGCCGACTCGAGCAGGACCGGCTCGAGTCCGGCCTCGGTCAGCCGGGCCGCGACGTACTCAGCCGCCGGCCGCTCGCACCCGTCACCGCCGCCGCGGTTGGTGGTATCGAACCGGATCAGGTCCGCGGCGAACGCGGCGACGTCACTCACGCCAGGAATGTCCCTTCGTCCAGGTGACAGGTGCATCCCGATGGTATCGAGCCGGGGTCGGGCGGCCCGGTTCAGTAACCGGATAGCAGCACCTGGAGGCGGGCGAGATCGGGCTGGGTGAGATGGCTGCGGAGCCGGCCGCGGTGGTCTGGGCGTCGTCCCCAGATGAACAGCTGACGCGCGTCATCGTCGAAATCGACCGAGGCCTCGTCGGCCTCATCACTGGCCCACGCGAGGGTAGCGTCGCCGTTCTCGACGACAACCCGCAGGTCGGGCTGTCCCTCGGAGCGCAGCCGCACGTGGAAGTCGGAGTCCGGATCAGGGTCGTGGCGGCGCCCGGCGGCGAGCAGAATCCGGCCCAGCTCACCTACCGAATGGCCGACGAGGTCCATGGCGCCAAGGAGCTGGCGGCTGGTCTCATCGTCGCCGGCGACGTCCCAGCGGTGCAGAGCGTGCTCGTTGCGCAGGTGCGGAATGAACTTCGCGACTGCCATGCGCCGGCCGGTCCACGGGATGACCGCGTCCGGCTCGCGGCTGAGCACGTCATCGACCAGGCCACGCATCCGTTCCTCGTCGGCATCGAGCCGGCTCAGCAAAGCCAGGTGCCCGGTCGCCTGCAACGGTGCCTCGCGTTCTTCGAAGCTCCGGGTCGGTGGCACCGGATCGCCTTGCAGGTACGGTTCCAGATGGCGGCTGACCTCCACGGCGATGCCGGTCACGTGCGCGGCGATCTCGTGCGTGGTCCATCCGTCGCAGGCACTCACCGCCTCCGGCGCGGCATCGCCAATCGTCGCCATGAAGGCGTCCGCCTCACGGCTGCGCTTGATCACTGTGGCCTCCCCGCTCGCTTCTCAGTTACCGCCGAAGCCAGCGGCAGCCCGCCCGGCCACAGCCGGATCAGCGCTCTGGCCCAGGCTATTGTTTCTGATAACGAAACACCAGGGCCTGCGCATCCGGTGGGTGGTGCGGGCTGGGGTCCGCTGCCGCACTCAGCCGGCCCAGCCGCCGGTCAGGAAGAGCCAGGAGATGCCGACCATCATGAGGCCGGAGACCACGAGGTACAGCCCGGTGAGCCAGCGGCGGTGGCTGAGCCAGATGGCGAGGGCGATCCACAGTGGCCACCACAGCAGTGCTTCGCGCGCGACCGACATGTAATAGGTGGACGTCGCCAGGGACGCGACCGCGATCCCGACGTAGGTGAGCTCGGCCCAGCGGCGGCGGAACACGGCCCACCCCGCGAACGCGAGGCCGGCGAACACCACGAGGATGTCCAGCCGGAACGGCCACGGACCGAACGTGCCGACGCCGCCGAGGCCGTGGCCAGAAAAGGCATGCTGGCCCGTTGCCGAGCCGCCGCTGGGCGATGTACCGCCGGGCGATGCGCCGCCGCCCGGTCCGCCAGCCCCGCGCCCGAAGCCGCCCTGCTGTCCGAATCCGCCCTGCGGCGCGGAACCGCCGGGTTTCCCACCGCTCTGCCTGGAAGCCGTACCACCAGACATGAACCCGGACCCGAACGCGTTGTTCCACGAGTTGCGGAACGCTGCGACCGGATTGGTCAGCCGTCGTGACCAGCCCTGCGCTTCGGCGTGGAACCAGGCCCGCCAGTCGCCGGTGATGTCCTTCAGGTACGCCATGTACCCGACGACCGCTGCCAGCGGCAGCAGGAGGGCGGGCGAGCGTGCCCAGTCACGTACCTTCGGGCGGCTTAGCAGGAACATCACCGCGATGCCGGCTGCCTCGAACGCGCCGTCGATCCGCACCGCGCAGGCCAGCGCCGTCAGCACGCCCGCGAGCACCCAGTGGCGGCGGCGGGCGGCTAGCCAGGCGGGAATCCCGAGCGCTAGGAACAGCGACTCGGTGTACCCGGCGGCCAGGAACACCGCGGCGGGCGCGGACACCAGTATCAGCACCGCGGTCACCGCGGCCCGGCGGGAATCGTCGCGCCCGCGGCATTCGAATTCTGTGAGCCGTGCCAGGGCGATGCAGGCCACGGCGCCCGCGATCAGCGAGATAAGCAGCCCGGACACGACCCAGTTGCGCACCACCAGATGGACCACGCGCAGCACCATCGGATAGCCGGGGAAGAACGCGACGATATCCGAGTCGTAGGCCGGGCCCTTGCCACTGGTGTAGCCGTACTCCGCGATCGTCAGATAGCGGTCCCAGTCCCAGCGCTGCCACAAGTTAAGCCACGATGTCCCGCGCTGGTTCGCGAGCGCGGCCAGGCTGATCGCGAGCATGACAATACGTGAGCCGCCCCACACGTATAGCGCGAGCAGATCGGTTCGCCGCGGTCGCCACCACGGATCGTCGCCCAGCGCTGCCGCGGACGGGGTGCCGACTGTGCCAGAGGCGGTCTCGGAGGTGGTCATAGGTCTCTCGGCTCGACGGACAATCACGTCCGTGCAAGCTAAGCGCCGCGGGTCAGAGCGGCCTGAACGTTGCCTAGGTGCCCGCTAGGCCGCCGTCGGTGAGCGGGGATAGCTTCGTGTCATGACCTCCGATGACTTGCCCGTACTCGAGCTGGCTTTCCCGGGGCCGCTGCGAGACAGCGGGGTGGCCGCCATACTGGCCGGGGAGAAGACCGCTCTGACGGGATTGCTCCAGATCCATGAGCATGCGGGCGAACCGGTTCCGCAGCCAGGCCAGCGCTTCTCGGTGGTCGACTCTGCCGGACAGCCCGCCGCCGTTATCGAGCTCACCGAGGTAGGCGTGGTCCCGATCAGCACGGTCGGTGATGACTATGCGCGCGCTGAAGGCCGCGGCTACGCCGACGCCGCGCAATGGCGCCGTGCGCACGAAGACTTCTTCCGCAGCGATGGAGTGGCCGAGTTCCTCGGCGCCACGCCCGCGATCGACGACGACACGCTGGTCGTGACCGAACGGTTCCGCCTGATCAGCCCCGGCGATGCCTGATCCATCATGATCAACGTGGACCGTGGGGCCCAGAGCTCAGGACAGGAAGGTTTCTTCTGGGGGGTTGTCGGCTAGGTGGCAGGCCACGCCGTCGCCGATCAGGATGGGGAGCGGGACGGTCTCGCAGATCGGCTCGCGGCGGGGGCACCTCGGGTGGAACCGGCATCCCGGTGGGATCGAACCGGGGTCGGGCGGCTCGCCTCGCAGACCTTGTGCGATGTGGGTGCCGGAACCCGGGATCGCGGCGAGCAGCGCGCGTGTATACGGATGCCGTGGGTACTGCAGGACCTCCTCGGCGGGGCCGGACTCGACGATCCTGCCTAGGTACATGACGGCGACGCGGTCCGCGATGGTCCACGCGAGTCCGAGGTCGTGGCTGACGATGAGCGCTGACAGGCCAAACGTATCGCGCAGGTCGGAGATGAGCCGCAGGACGCGTTCGCGTACCGGCGCGTCCAGCGCGGACACCGGCTCGTCGGCGACGATCACCTCCGGGTCGAGTGCCAGCGCCCCGGCGATCACCACCCGCTGCTGCTGCCCGCCGGACAGCTCACGCGGGTACCGGGAAACAAACCGCTCGGGCGGATTCAGCCCGGCTCGGTGCAGCGCGGTGTAGACCCGGCGGGTCAGGCCCTGCCGCATCCCGTGTACCCGGGGTCCCTCGGCGACCGCGTCGAAGACGGTACGCCGCGGGTTCAGCGCGCCGCCGGGATCCTGCGAGATGAGCTGCACGTGCCGTCGGTGCCGTTTCAATGCCGCTGAGCCATAGCGCAGCGGCTCGTCGCGGTAGCTGACCGAGCCGGCATCCGGGCGGATCAGGCCGGTGAGCGCGCGGGCCAGCGTGGACTTGCCGCAACCGGACTCACCGATCAGCGTGACGATCTCCCGCTCGCCGATGGTGAGGTTCACCCCGTCAACCGCGCGGGACTGGCCGAAGCTGACCCGCAGGTCGCGCGCTGCCAGCAGCGGTTCCCGGCGAGCCGTCGGCGGGGCGAGCCGGGCGGCGGGATCACCGAGCCGGGGGAACGCGGCGGTCAGCGTCCGCGTGTAGTCATGTGCCGGGTCGAGCAGCACCGCGTCGGCAGAACCGGTCTCCACGATCGCGCCATCGCACATGACCGCCAGGTCGTCGCAGACCTCCGACAGCACCGCCAGGTCGTGCGAGATCATCAGCATCCCGGCGCCGCTGTCGCGTACCACTGAAGTGAGCAGCGACAGGATCTGCGCCTGGATGATCGTGTCCAGCGCGGTGGTCGGCTCGTCGGCGATGATCAGATCAGGCCGGCAGGCCAGCGCCATCGCGATCAGCGTTCGCTGCCGCTGCCCGCCGGACAGCTCGTGCGGATAACACCGCGCCCGCGCGGCGGGCACCCCGACCGATTCCAGCAGCTCGGCGACGCCCTGACCGGAACCGTGCACACGCACCGGCTCGGCCAGCTGCGCGCCGATCGTCTTGACCGGATTCAGCGCGTTGAGCGCGCCCTGGAACACGATGGACGCGCCCGCCCAGCGGATCGCGCGGATCCGGCCCCAGTTGACCTCAGTCAGGTCCTCGCCGCGGAACACGATCGCGCCGGTCACGTTCGCGGGCCGGGGGAGTAGCCGCAGCACGCTCAGCCCGACCGTCGACTTGCCAGATCCGGACTCCCCGGCCAGGCCGAGCACCTGGCCGGGCGCGATGTCCAGGCTGACGTCGCGGACCACCGGCTCCGCGCCATACCCGACGGTGAGCCCGCGTACCTCGAGCAGGTTCACCGGGCCGCCTCCCGGTTGATCCGGCGTTCGATGGCGCGGCCGGTCAGCGTGAAGCCGAGCACGACGAGCAGGATCGCGACCCCCGGCGGCAGCAGGTACCACCAGGCGCCCCGGGTGACGGCGCCCTGCTCGAACGCCTGGTTCAGCATCGACCCCCAGGACACTCCGGCCGGGTCACCGAGGCCGAGAAACGTCAGGGTGGCCTCGGCCAGGACCGCGCTGGCCACCGTGAGAGTGGCGGACACGAGGAGCAGCGGCGCGACGTTTGGCAGCACATGGCGGCTCATTATCCGCAGGTGCCCGGCCCCGAGCGCCCGCGCGCGCTCGATGAACGGGCGGGCCTCGACGCTGAGGGTCTGCGCCCGGATCAGCCGCGCCGCCGGTGTCCAGGCGGTGACCGCGATCGCCACCGTGATCGACGTGTCGCCCTGGCCGAGTACCGCCGCCAGCGCGATCGCCAGCGGCAAGCCGGGCAGCGCGAGGAACCAGTCCGTGAGATGCATCAGCGCGCGGCCCGTCACACCTTGGAAGTGACCGGCCACGATGCCGATCGCGCCGCCGATGAACATGGTCAGCGCGGTCGCCAGCAACCCGATCGTCAGCGACGTACGGGCGCCCCAGATCACCAGCAGCAGCACCGAGCGGCCCGCCTGGTCGGTCCCGAGCGGATCAGCGAGGCTCGGCGGGGCCAGCGGTGCGCCGGTCGCGTCGATCACGCTGAGGTCACTCGGGTGAATGAACAGCGGCGCGCTGATCGCGAGCACCGCGAAGACGATCAGGATGGTCAGTCCGGCGCGCACCTCACAGCCTCCTGATTCTTGGGTCCAGGTACCGGTAGGTGACGTCGGCGAGCGCGTTCATCGCGATCACCGACGCGCCGAACACCAGGAACGTGCCCTCGAGCAACGGCAGGTCGGGGATCTGCAGCGCCTGATAGGTGAGGTAGCCGAGCCCCGGCCAGGAGTACACCGTCTCCACCGTGATCGCGCCGCCGACCAGCCCGCCAAGCTGCAGGAAGATGACGGTGACGGTCGGCAGCAGCGCGTTCGGCGCCGCGTGCCCGCTGCGGACCTTCGCGTCGCGCAGTCCCTTGGCTCGCGCGGTGAGCAGGTACGGGCTGCCCAGCTCGTCGATGACCGACGACCGCATGATCGTCACGTACTGGGCGATGATCACCGCGGTGAGCGTGACGCAGGGGAGCACCAGATGACGGGCGACGTCCAGGATGTGGCTCGGCGCCAGCCCGCCCGGAGTGCCGGGGGTGGACATGCCCCCGGCGGGCAGCAGCGACGGGATGGGGCCGAGGCCGGAGGTGAAGGCCACCAGCAGGATCAGTCCGAGCCAGAACGTCGGGACCGACCAGAACGTGAGGCTCACCGCCGACGTCGTCTTGTCGAGCGGCCCGCCGGGCCGCCAGCCCGCGTGCAGGCCGAGCCACAGCCCGATCGTCGCGGCCAGCACCATCGACGTCCCGGTCAGCAGCAAGGTCGGCCCGATCCGCTGCCCGATCAGCGTCGACACCGGTTGCTGGAACTGCCACGAGTAGCCGAGGTTCCCGCTGACGGTGTGCGCGACGAACGTGGCGAACCGTTCATACAGCGGCTGGTCGAGGCCGAGCTGTTTCCGCAGAAACACCAGCTGCGCGGGGCTGACCGGGCGGCCGCGGGTGAGCGCGGCGACCGGGTCGGACGGCATCAGGGTGAAGATCACGAACCCGATCACCAGCAGCACTGCGAACGAGACCATGGCCGCGCCGCACTTGCGTGCCAGGTAAGTGGTCACTCGCGTTCGTCCCTGGTCGCGCGCCGACGCAGGGTGACCGCCACAATCGCACCCGCCGTTATGATCAAAAAAATCATTGTCCAAAACGGCGCTGACCCATCCCCGCCGGCACCGCCGGTCACCGGCGTGGCCAGCCGCCAGTCGTCGAAGGTGTCCTGCACCGGGTAGAAGCCCCCTTGCGGGTCCCCCTGGATGAAGTTCCTGACCCGGTCAGTGCGGACCGCGTTCAGCGCGTCGGGATAGTAGAGGATCACGTCGGTGTCCGCGTCGTACAGGATCTGCTGCATCTCGTCGACGGTTCGCGCCCGGGTGGCCTGGTCGAACTGGGTGAGCTGGTCGCCGTAGAGCTTGTCGTAGGCCGGGTCGCAGAAGAACGCGTCGGTGTCGCCCGGGCTGGCCTGGCCGGGCAGCGCGGCGCAGGTCTGCACGCTCAGCAGGTAACTCGGGTCCGGGCCGGTGGCCCAGTCGTCCATCAGCATGTCCCAGTCGCCCTTCGGCAGCACCGAGTTGAGCTGCGCGAACGACATGGACTCGATGGTTACCTTGATGCCGACGGCGGCCAGCCATTCCTGCAGATAGGGGGCGATCTGCGCGTCGGCGGCCAGGTCGGAGTGGATGCCGAGCCGCAGTGTCAGCGGCCGGCCGGTGCGATACCCGGCCTCATCGAGGAGTTCCCTCGCCTTGGCCGGGTCGTAGGCCTGCGGGCTGGCGGGTGTCCAGCGCCACTGCGGGAACGCGGGTGGCAGGTACGCGCCGCCCGGTGCGCCGAGCCCGTCGAGCACCCGGCCCGCCAGCATCGGCCGGTCGATGGCCAGCGCGATCGCCTCGCGGACCCGCGGGTCGCTCAGGGCCGGGTTGCCGTCGCCGAGCGGCGTGCCGGACTGGGTGCGGGCGCCCGGGTTGATCTCGACCGCCGTCCAGCCGGCCGGGGCGGTGGGGTAGCGGCCGATCCGTCCGGCGTCGCCGCTGAGCGCCTGGTACTGGGTGGCAGTGAGGGTGCCGCCGATCGCGTCGAGTTGCCCGCTGCGCAGCGCGGCGACCGCCGCGTCCTCGCTCGAGTAGTACTGGTCGATCAGCGCGCCGAACTTGGGTGCGCCGAGATAGAAGTCCCTGTTCGCGGTGAGGGTGGCGTACTGGCCCGGTACGTAGCCGGTCAGCGTCCACGGGCCGTAGCCGACGATGGGGGCGGTGGTGTTCATCGTGGTGACGGAAAGGTGTTGCCAGATGTGTTCTGGAACGACGGGGATCGAGGTGTCCAGCAGGTCGGCCTGCGGGCGTTTCGTGATGACGATGAGCGTGCTCGCGTCCGGCGCGGTGACGGACCGGTAGTTGGCGAGCAGTTCACCGTTCGCGGTGGCGGCCTCCGCGTTGGTGAGCACCAGGTTGTAGGTCCACGCGACGTCGGCGGCGGTGATCGGCGTGCCGTCGGACCAGCGGAGGTTTTTGCGGATGGTGAAGGTCCAGGTGAGCTGGTCTTTGGAAACGGTCCACTTGGTGGCGAGGTACGGCAGCGGAGTCCCGTCGGGTCCCGGCCTGGTGAGCGAGGGGTAGATGTCGCCGACGATGTCCAGGTCGCCCTGGAAGTACGCCAGGAACGGGTTGAACGTGGAGAACCCGGTGGCCGACGCGACCCGCAGCGTTTGCTGGGCGGCGGGCGTTTGCTGGGCGGCGGCGGGGGACAGGGCGGCGAGTAGTCCGGCAGCGAGCATGAGCCGGAGGGAAGCCACACCGGATCATAACACTCAGTATCCGCATGGTGACGGGTTGTTTCAAGACGGCTGGTGGAGTGGCAACTCGTTGCCAATCGCAACGTGTTGCGCGTGCGTTCGGGTCGAGTATTCGTTGTAGACATTACATGTGCTACGTGCTATCTTCGAAGTAGTTAGCGAAAGGGGGTGACCGGGGGATGTGTACTCAGGCCGAGCAGGTGGTGCCGCGGAGCGCGGCGGATGCGCTGGGGATGATGACCGCCGCCCTGGCCTTCCTTTCCGCCGCCGACCTGCACGCGCTGGGGATCTCCGGGCAGCAGGAGATCCTGGCCGGGCTGGGTACCGTGACCGCGCGGACCTCGGCGGTGCGGGCGGCGGCGCTGGCCGCGTTCGACGCGGCTGGGGGACCCGAGGCGGACGGGTGCAAGAGTGCGGCCGCGTGGCTGCGGCACCGGGGCCGGATGACCAAGGCGGCGGCCCGGGCGGCGTCGAAGGACTCCAGGATCCAGGCGGCGCACCCGGTGGTCGCGGACGCGCTGGCGGGCGGGGATATCAGCGAGTCCTTCGCCCGGCTGATCACCGGGTGGACGGGCAAGCTGCCTGAGGACCTGCAGCGGGAGTCCGATTGCATCCTGATCACCGCCGCGGTGCACGGCTGCGGGGAACATGAGCTGAACGTGCTGGGCGCGAAGCTGCTGGAGGAGTACAAGAAGACCCGGCCGGACGAGGACGGGAAGGACCCGTTCGCCGACCGGCACCTGCAGCTGGATGAGACCATCGACGGGGCCGGCAAGCTGCGGGCGGACCTGTCCCCGCAGGCGACCGCCGTGCTGCGGGCCGTCCTGGA
>JBEKHI010000258.1:0-12155 GCA_050012355.1 Streptosporangiaceae bacterium
GCTCGACGAGACGGTGCAGGCTGGCCCGCTCCGCCTGGCTGGAGTTCCGCCAGATCAGGACAAGCCCGGCGGCGGAGGCGACCTGGGGCCATAGCCAGCTGATGAGCCAGCCGTTGTTAATGGCGCCCAGCACGAACAGGACCAAGACAAGCCCCGACGCCGCGGCGGCGGCGAGCGCGAACCCGAGGGAGTCTCCCCTTGCCTTGTGCCAGATGCTCGTGTCGTCCCCCGCCGCCGGAATCAGCAGCCAGGCCGCGACGTACAGCGCGACCCCCACCCCGGAGAACAGGACGGCGATGAGGAAAATCAGCCGGATGGTCGTCGGATTCCAGCCACGCCAGCGGGCGAAGCCGGCGGCGACGCCGCCGAGCAGCCGTCCATCTGGGTCGCGGCGCGGCGGTCCCTCGACCGAGTAGCGGCGCCACAACGGCCCACGGCGGCGTGACCAGCCCGGGCCTGTCTGGAAACTCATATCTCCATCATGCCCCGCTGGCCCCGAGCTGCCCATTCGGGAGATCCCTGGGGTGTCCCTGAGGCCCGGACCCGGGTATCAGGGACCGGATCAGGGTCGTGCCCGATGTGCGGGTGCGTGGTAAAGACGCACGCTAGATGACATGAACACAACCACTGAGCACATGACCTCCACCAAGTCGCCGCTACGGCGGTCAGCCGACGACCGGGTGCTCACCGGCACCGCCGCTGGCATCGCCCGCTACCTCAACGTGGACCCGACTGTGGTCCGCATCGGCTTTGCCGTCCTGACAGTGATGGGCGGCGCGGGGATCCCGCTGTACCTCGCGGGCTTCCTGCTCATCCCGGAGGACGGCCACGACGAGTCCATCGCCAGCGACCTGCTCGGCTCTTTCCAACGCAAGGAAGACCACTAATGAACACGCAGAACATGCGGGTCTCGGACGCCGAGCGCGCCGAGGTCGCCGACCGGCTGGCCACGAACTTCGCCGACGGCCGGCTCGACCAGGCCGAGTACGACGAGCGGGTCTCCCGCGCGATGAGCGCCAAGACCCATGCCGACTTCGAGGGACTCTTCGATGATCTGCCGGGCACGGGGGCCCCTACAGGCGACGAAGGTTATGGCAAGCCGGGGATCGACGCTCCCTACCAGGGCCGCCGCCGCGGCCCGCTGCATGTGGTCCTGACGGTGGCGCTGATCCTCATTGGCTTGTCGATCGCGAACCACGTTTTCTGGGGATTTTTCAGCCCAGGATGGTTCTTCGGCCCCTGGTGGATCCTCGCCGTGGTCGTGCTAATCATCATGGCCGCTCGCCGTCGGCGGTGACCAGCGCAAACGTCCGTGGAACCCGTCGGAGCGGCGGATTCCACGGACGTTTCGCGTGTTAGCTCACGCCGCCGGAGACGGTGCCGAGGCTAGTCAAGGCCAGGGTGCCGAGGTCGCAGGCGTCCGCGCCGGTGATGGCAGTCGAGTACAGGTAGGCCATGTAGTCGTCGCTGCCGGTGGTGTTGCCAGTGGTGGGGGCACTGTGCTCGCGAACTCGTTCTCGATCTGGTACAGCAGCACGGTGCCGTTGCCCTCGGTGAGCTGATGCCTCGCCAGGATCGGGTTGATAGCGTCGTACCACTCGGCGACGGCTGCTAGGTAGTTCGCGTTGTCGGACCGCGCCGTGCCGGAGACCGTGGTGAGCCAGCCGGGGAAACCGCCCGCGTTCAGTTCGCCGTTGATGTAGGGCCCCGGGCGGGCCACCACGTACAGCCCAGCGTCCTCGGCCATCCGCAGGAACAGGTCCATGTCACGGACGCCGGTGAAGTCGTAAACGCCCGGCGCCGGCGAGTGGTAGCTCCAGTTGAAGTAGGCGCAGACCGCGTTGTAGCCGCTGGCCTTCATCTTCTGCAAGATGTCCGGCCACAGCTTGGTGCTGGGCAGCCGGAACGGGTGGAACTCACCGGACCACACGAAGATCCGCTCACCGTTCAGCATCAGCGAGTACTGGTCGTACGTGACGCTCGTGCCGGTGGTGGCCGTGGTTGCAGTTATGCCATTGGTGCCGACGGTTGCCGCGTCCGCCGATGAAGACAGCAGGGATCCGCCGGCGGCGATGCCAGCAGAGGTGACCACGATGCCGCGCATCAGCGCGCGTCTGCTCAGTTCGGAACGCCCCGAACGAAACAAATCTGTCATACCCAAACTATCTCGCACCGCTTAAACGGACATCAACCCCCAGATGCCCATTTTTTACCCTTAGGTTTCCTTGTGATTACGTTGGGTTAGCAGGCCCCCGGTTGCCCGATACATAAGCAAGTGATATAAGTAACTTATGCAATTGGAGCGGGCGGCAGCGGGCCAGGAGGCGACGGATCTGGCGGTAGCGGCGGCCAGCGGGTTCGAGCGCTTGGTGCGGCTGCTGCGGTCGGTAACGTCCGCGCGCGGACTGTCGCTGACCGCTGCCACGACGCTGTCCGAGCTCGAGCGCTCCGGGCCGTGCCGTCTCACCGCGCTGGCTGAGACCGGCAGCGTCACGCAGCCAGCGATGACACAGCTCGTCGCGCGCCTGCAGGAGACCGGTCTGGTCGCCCGGACCGCGGATCCGGCCGACGGCCGCGTCGTGCTCGTTTCCATCACCGCCGAGGGCCGGGCCGAACTAGGGCGGCGGCGCGAGCAGCGCGCGGAGGCACTGCGCGGCATGCTCGCCAGGCTCAGCGAGGCGGACCGGCGTGCGCTCGAAGCCGCGCTACCGGTGATCGACACGCTCGCCAGCATGCAGTCCAGAGAGTAGGAGTACTTTTCGATGAGCGGTTCGACGGTGAGTCCGTTCCGTCAGCCGAAGGCGGTCTTCGCGGTCGCCCTCGCCTGCGTCGTCTCGTTTATGGGCATCGGCCTGGTCGACCCGATCTTGCCCGCCATCTCATCTCAGCTGCACGCCTCCCCCAGTGAGGTGACGCTGCTGTTCACCAGTTATCTGGTGGTCACCGCGGTCGCCATGCTGATCACCAACTGGGTGTCCAGCCGGATCGGCGCCAAAAAGACGCTGATCGTCGGTCTGGTGCTGATCGTCGCGTTCAGCGCGGCAGCCGGCGCGTCGCCTTCAATCAACGACATCATCGGGTTCCGGGCCGGGTGGGGAGTCGGGAACGCGCTGTTCATCGCGACCTCGCTGGCGGTTATCGTCGCCTCCGCCAGCGGCGGCTTCGCCGGCGCCATCGTGCTGTATGAGACCGCGCTCGGGGTCGGCATCGCGATCGGGCCGCTGCTGGGCGGCACGCTCGGATCGATCAGCTGGCGCGGCCCGTTCTTCGGGGTGTCGGCGCTGATGGCGATCGCGCTGATCGCGACGATCACCCTGGTGCGGCCCATACCCAAGCCCGAGAAGAAAACCGGGCTGTCGGCGCCGTTGCGCGCGCTGCGGCACCGTGGGCTGCTAACGCTGTCGCTGACCGCGCTCTGCTACAACTGGGGCTTCTTCACGCTTCTCGGTTACGCACCGTTCCCGATGGACCTGTCCCCCATCAAGCTGGGCCTGGTGTTCACCGGCTGGGGCGTGCTGGTCGCGATCTTCGCCGTGTTCGGCGCGCCGCGGCTGCAGGCCAGGTTCGGCATCGCGCGGACCATGTACGCCAACCTGTTCGCGTTCGCCGTGGTCATCCTGGTTATCGCGATCTGGGTGGACACCCGCGCGGTGCTGATCGTCGCGGTGATCCTTTCCGGTGTCTTCATCGGGATCAACAACACGGTCACCACCCAGGCGGTGATGACGGTCTCCCCGGTGGAGCGGCCGGTCGCGTCGGCCGCCTACAGCTTCGTCCGGTTCATCGGCGGCGGCCTGGCGCCGTACGCGGCGGGCCGGCTGGTGATCGCCTTCAACATCCACGTGCCCTTCTACATCGCGACCGGCGTGGTGCTGCTCGGCATCGTGATCCTGACGACCGCGCACCGGCTGCTGGCACAGGCCGAGCGGGCGCAGTCCGAGTCCGTCGAGATCGCCGCGGCGACGTCGCGTCCGGAGCCCGCGCGGTCGCCGGGCGCCGGGCGGGGCGCGGGCACCGGGCCGGGCGTGATCGTCGCGGCGGTGGACGGCTCGCCGATCGCGGACCGGGTCACCAGCGCGGCAGCGCGGCTGGCCGCCATCGACGGCCGGACCGTGCACGTGGTGCACGCGCGAGAATCGGCGGTCACACCAGAAACCGCCGTGGACACCGAATCAGCGGATGGCGCGGGCGCGCTGATAGCGTCCCACCTCAAGCAACTCGCCGCGCAAAACATCCAGGCCACTGGCCAGCTATTGCTGCACACGGCCGATCACGGCGACGCCGGCCGGATGGTCGCCGAGTACGCCAACTCGGTCGGCGCGACCACGATCGTCGTCGGTGCCCCGACCCACGGCGGCCTGTCCGCGCTGATGGACGACAGCGCCAGCCGTGAGCTGTGGCGCACCGCCCGCACCAACATCGTGATCGTCAATCCCGAGGCACCGCGAGTGGGCAGCCCGACCGGAGCACCCGAGCGAGTGACGGCCGCCTGAGCTTTTCCTCGTGGGTGCTGCACTACCCAGCAAAGAGGCTGGGTAGTGCAGCACCCACCACCAAAGGGGCCGCGCTTCGGCTGGGCCTTGGCCGCACTACCGCGCGATTAAATGGCAATATATTGCCATTTAGGCAACGCGGGTAGATTAGCCTCACCACGATGGCGGGTTGTTTTCGGTGACCGCTGAGAACAATCCCGCGTCGTTTTGGACTTAGCTTCCGGTCCGGGATCGTGCGTGGACCGGGGCCGGGCGGCGCATTGGCAACGGCGGGGCCTTGGGCGGTGCGTATGGTTGCCGCGCCTTAGCAGAACTGTGACTCGCGGGACTGTGACTCTCGGGACTGTGGGTCACCGGGACCGGGGCCGCTAGCGCGGCGGCGGCGAGAACCGGGCGCGGGGCCGGGACGCGGGTGCGGCGGCCGCCGGAATGTGCCTGCCGTGCCTTGTGCCGGCCCACGACCGGCGAGATTCCGCGCCACCGCAGGGCGAGGATCACAGCGGCGACCGTGCCCAGCCCGCCGCACACCGCGACCACCTCAGCGGGCGGGAACTTCTCCGCGGCGGCGCCAGCGAGCAGGAAGAGAATGCCCTGGCCGACGATCAGGCCCGCGTTGGCCACGCCGAAGGCCTGGGATCTGCGCTCGTTCGGCACCCGGGCGACGAACGCGGTGTTCGCGGCGATCTGGTAAATGCCGAACGTCCCGGAAACGGCGAAGATCGCCATCGACATGTACAGCCCAGGCCGCATGACGGCCACCACCAGTACCGCGCAGGTGAGGACCGCCATCGGCCCCATCCAGCGCAGCCTCCGGCGCGGGCCCACGTGCCCGGTGAAGTAGGGCGTGAACAGCATCGCGCCCACCTGGCCCGACGCGATCAGCAGTCCGGTCATCACCGCGCCGCCATGCAACGCCGCCGCGTAGGGCGCCGCTATCCCCTCGGGAACCTCATACAACGTGACCAGCCAGCCGAACAGCACCAAGGTACGCAGCCCCTGATTGCCGAACACGAGGCTGAATCCGCTACGGACCTCCGCGATCGGACCGTTGTCATCCTCCGGTTTGCGGGCGGCCGCGGGCCGGCGCTTAGTGCCCAGGCCGATGGCCAGCGCAGAGGCCGCGAACGTCGCCGCGTCGATCGCCAGGGCTGGTCGCGGTCCCACCAGCGCCACCGCGATTCCGCCGGCCACGGCGCCCAGGACGATCCCGGTACGGAACGTCGTCTGGATAACCGCGATGCCGAGAACGTATCGCTCGCCCTCCAGGATGTCCGGCACGATGGCCGAACGCGCCGCCTCGAACGGCGGGGCGAACATCGTCGTCGCGAACAGCAGGCCCACCAGGACGGCGACCGAGACACCCGGCACGAGCATCGCCGCGACCAGCAGCACCCGGATGAGATCGCAGGTGACCATCACGGCGCGTCTCGGCCGGTGGTCGGAAATGCGAGCGAAGAGCAGCCCGCCGATGACCCACGGGATGTATCCGGCGGCGTAAGCTACCGCCGCCAAGAGCGGCGAATGCGTCCGCTCGTAAACCAGGATGGTGAGTGCGACCAGCGCGAGCCGGTCACCGATGATGGACAGGACATTGGATATCCACAGTGCACGGAACTCGTGCACCGCGAACACGTCGGCGAAGGTCACGCGTCGCGCATTGGCGGTTGGCACAACTTACCCCTGGGGCTCTGCATCAGCCACGGCTTCGTGCTGCCTCATGGTGAGAGCGGCACTGCTGATTGCGATACTTACACGCCGCGCGACTTCCCGTGCCGAAACGGTCACGATTGGTACGCGATTGATGAATGAGTTACGGCTGACTACAGAGACGCCATTTTGGGGTGTTTGACTGCTGCGGGCAGTGAGGCGCGTCAGGCCGATTCAATCGCTGATGCCCGGAACATTACCCCGCCGAGAGGGGCAATATGCACAGATCGCTGGTTTTCGCAATGCCATCGATGACCCATTACTGGGGCTATTCCGCCATCGATGGCCCATCGTTGGGGTCGTACGGGCGCCGGGCGGGCGCGGAGGCGCGGGAGACCGGCCGTCCGTCGTTATGGCTCAAGGCTGAGAGCTACCGCTGAGGACGGTGAGCTTGCCGGGGTCGGGACCACTATCGGCGAGGGGGTGAGACTGGGCAGCGCCTGCTGGTCGGCGAGCGCGATGGCTAGCTGGCCGGCGGCGGTCGGGTGAAACGGCGCCGGATCATTCGCGCCCTGCACATACGGGTCGGTGGCGCACAACTGGTGCCCGGCGAAGTCGGGTTGCACAACGCCGAAGCCGAATGCCTGCGCGCCTTGCTCGAGCACCGTGTTCAGCTGGCCTAGGCGCGCCACCAGCACCTTCACCTTGGCTGGCGTCATGCCGTACTGGCTCAGGCAGCTGACATCCGGCCCGAACGGGTCGTAGTACTCGTTCACCAGCACCGCTGGATGCTGCGGGAGGTTGGCCAGGTCACCGAGAAGCTGGTAGTAGCTGCGGGTGAACGAGTCGAGCAGCGAGGTGAAGTAGGCGGTCGACATCTTGTCGTCGCACACGGTGCTGGCCGCGCACAGCCGGGTCATGATCGACCACTGCACGTCGTCAGCGCCGACGCTGACGATGATCACCTTGGCCTGGGTCGCTTGTTCGGCCTCGACGAACTGGACCGGCGCGATCGATCCGTTGTTCAGCACCTGCGCGCCGAGCAGGCCGTTGGTGATCGTGGCGCTGGAACACGCCAGGTTGAGCACGGTCCAGTCGTTCACCGTGGCCAGGTCATCGGCATACGCCTCCGGCGAGCGGCTGCAGGCCGTCTCCAGCGGGGTCGCGTCGGGTGCCAGCGGCAGCCCGTCGCCGGACGCGGTGGAGTCGCCGATCACGACCGCCTGGACACCGGGAAGCGCCTTGGCGTGCTGGGGTATCGCGCTGCTGACCGGATCCACTCCTACCAGGTCATCCAGCGTCTTCACGCTGCGCAACACGGCCGGCGTCGACGACGCGGTGAGCAGCACGCTCCCGACGTTCAGCGCGACGGCGAACACCAGGCCGGCGATCGCGATCCGCAGCACCCGCCAGCGAGACACGCTATGCCGCCGGGCGATGCCGACGACGGCGATCACGCCCACGAAGGCGAAACCGGCGACGATCAGCGTCTCCCAGATGAAGTAATGCGTCCAGCCCGCCGCGAGCTGCTGGCTGAGCGACAGCTCGACCTTGTGCGGCCCGTCCGCGCGCAGCGTCTGCACCACCTGCTGGTTGATGGTGATGTGGGTCAGCTGAAGGCGCGGCCTGATCGGTCCGCTGAAGTCCGGCTTGGTCGGCATGGCCTGGCCGAACAGGTCGAGTTCGCCAGGCCCGCGCAGCGACAGGTCCGGCATCGTGGCACCGATCTGGGCGGTCTGTCCAGCCGCCTGCACGGTCTGCAGCGGGGTGACCCGGAGCGCCAGCCAGATCGATGCGACGCCGATGACCAGGAACGTGAAAAGGATGAGTAGTGCTGTCCGGCTGCGACTGGCGAGCGATGGAATAGCACTACCTCCCCAGGGTTCGGCTTCCCGGCTCTATGTACCCATAGACCCGGAATCTATCCGAAGTGCCGCGTACGCCTCGTGACTGCTGTCATCGAGGAACGTCCAGCAGCGGTCGGCCTCCTCCGTCTCGCCGATCTCCCCGGCGGCGCGGGCGAGCGCGGCCAGGCAGCGCAGGAAGCCGCGGTTGGGCGCGTGCTCCCACGGGATGGGGCCGTGGCCCTTCCAGCCGTTGCGGCGCAGCGAGTCGAGCCCGCGGTGATAGCCGGTGCGGGCGAAGGCGTAACCGGCGAGAACGTTGCCCTCGTCGAGAGCCTGCTCGGCGAGCACGCCCCAGGCGTGGGAGTACGTCGGGTAGCGTTTCGCCGCCTCCTCCGGACCGGATTCAGCGAGGATCTTGTCCGCTTGCGGGTTGTCCGGCAGGTAGGTAGGCGGCGGTCCGCCGAGCAGGTTCTCGTGGGCAGGCATGAGACTTAGCTTAACGACGTGACCGGATCCGCCGGCCAAACCGGTGGCCCCGGTGGTCTTTCACCGCGTGCTGGGGCTTGATCACGACCGCTGGCATGGCCTGCGGGATGACGGGGAGCAGGGCGGAAGCGCAGACCTGTTTCGTGGCGGTCGTCTTGAGCGCGCACGCGGTGGCCGCGACCGCCTCGATGTCCTGCGCGGACCGCCCGGCGATGGCCTCCGCGTGCAACGCCACCTGCTGCATGGGCTTGATGTCGACGATCCAGACGACCCCGCTGTACTCGGCGATCCCGCCCGCGTCGGCCGCCACGAACTTCGCCGAAGGCGGCAGCGCGAGCAGCACTGGGACGTTGCTGGCCTCGGCAGTGCCCGTGTTGCGCACCAGGACGGTGTACTCGTTCCCGGCACCGGCCTTGTACGGGGTGGTCGCCGCGCCGACGGAGATCGCGAGCACCGCGCTCTTGGGTGCCGCCTTCTTCGGGCCGGGTACGGCCCCGACCCCGGGCACGGCGACCGGTCCGCTCTTCAGCAGCGGATACGGTGCGGTGGGCAGCGGGATGGACGTCGCGCCCAGCGCCGGGATCGCGGCGCCGGTGATGATTCCTCCGATAACCAGAGGCAACGCGAGAATTCGGTTCAGCGCCATGATTCCCTCCATCATCCAGTAGCTCTTTGACGTGCAGCGATTACTGTACGTCACAAGCGGGTACTGGTGATGGCAATTACGGTGCGTGTTGGCTGGGCCTTAGTGTGCCAACGGGTCGTGCAGCAGCGAGTCGAGCACCTCGTCGTCCAGGGTGGCGAGCAGGTCCTCGCTGAACTGCCCGTCGACCAGCACGAATACCATGCGGGCCACTTCGCCGGTGCGGTTTTCCCAGCGGTGGCTGGTGCCTCGCTGGATGGCTATGTGGCCGGCCCGCAGCGTGGTCTCTGAGTCGTCGAGCACGAGGACGACCTCACCCTCGATCACGATGCCGTAGTCGACCGACTGGGTGCGGTGCACCGGGGAGATGGTGCCAGGCGGGAACGAGTTGAACCGGATCTTCGTGCCGCGGACGGGCGGCGGAACGCTGATCGCCCGGCCCGCCGCCGGGTCGGGTTCGGCCGCGGTGATCGGCGCCGGGGCGCCACTGGTCGACCAGACCTCGAAGAAGCCCGCCCCGTCCGGCGCGGTGCTCGCTACCGGCGGCGCACCATCGGTCAGGAAGACAGACTTTCCCTGCTCGTCGTGTCCGGTCACCACGCGCCGGGGCATCCAGGACTCCATCGCACCTCCGTCAGGTTCTCCGGTTCGCACCGTACTTGAGCGGGTGGCGAAGCGGAAATAGAGCTACGGAATACCTGATATCAGTCTCGGTAACCAGTGCCAGGTGCCGGTGACGTAACTGACGAACTCAATGGTCACGTGGTACATGAGAAACGCGAGCACGACCGCGGCCAGCAGTCCCAGCAAGACCCAGTACGCCCGCTTGGGAGGCTCCTCCGGCGGCGGTGCCTGCGGGGGTGGCCGCATGGGGGCCGGGGCCGTCTTGGCGGGAGTGGGCCGGACCGGGAGGGCGGTGAGTCTATCCAGCCGGGTGAGCGCCGAATCGGCGTCTGGGCGCGCGGCCGGGTCCTTCTCAAGGAGTTCCATGATCAGCGGCGCGAGCCGGCCGGCCCGGGACGGCACCGGCGGCCGGTAGTCGAAGACGGCTTGCTTCGTCTCGTTCTCCGTCTTACGGCCGAACGGCGAGACCCCCTCCACCGCCCGGTACAGCGTCGCCCCGAGCGAGAACATGTCACTGGCCGGGTTGCCGTCCTCGCCGTCGAAACGCTCCGGCGCCGTGTACTCCAGCGTCCCGAAGAACCTGCTGGTCGTTGTCATCCGCTGCTCGTCCAGGCTCCAGGCGATCCCGAAGTCGCCAAGCAGCACGTCCTCGCCGGACTCCGACAGCAAGACGTTCGCGGGCTTCACGTCCCGGTGCACGATGCGCGCGGCGTGCGCGGCGCCCAGCGCGCTCAGCAAGGCGCGGGCCACCGGCCCGGTTTGTTCTTCGGTCAGCGGCCCGGTGCGTACCCGGTCGGCGAGCGAGGAATGCAGCAGCCGCATGACGATCCAGGGGACGCCGTCTTCGAGCAGGACATCGTGAACGGGCACGATATTCGGGTGGTCTCGCAGTCGCGCCGCGGTGCGGCACTCACGCCTGACCCGCTGCGCCCAGGTAGCGCGGTCCTCGCCACCCGCGCCGGGCGGATAGATCTCCTTGAGCGCCACATCGATGCGCAGGAACTGGTCATGAGCGCGCCAGACGCGGCCGAACCCGCCAGCGCCGGACTCCAGTTTGCGCAGCAAACGGTAGCGGCCTCCGATGAGCACCTCCGGCCGTGTTTTCGCCACCATTCGCTCCCCAGCACCCACCCGAGACTCATGCTGCTTGGCAGTAACTTTAGCGGCCAGCTGGACAAACGCGCCTTTACGGACACGCGCGTCATCGCAGGAATCCTGCGGGTTATCCGAACGGCTGGACAGGAGGCGAAGTCTGGCGGAAGCTACGTGTGTCGAAGCGCTTCGAAAGTCGGACTCGATGGCGAGGAGGCCAGGAATGATGCGCAGACGTTGGTCCGGGATGGTCGCGGGAACGGTGCTGCTGGTGGCCACTGGCGTGGCGGCGACTACGTCGGCTACCGCAGCGCACGCTGCCACTAGCGACGCGACGGTCACGGTGAACGCGGCGGCCCGCATCGGCACGATTCCCGCGCACGCGATCGGGCTGAACACCGCCGTCTATGACACCTACATGAACGATGCGGCGATCCCGCCGCTGCTCAAGGCGGCCGGAATCGATGCGCTTCGCTACCCGGGCGGCTCCTACTCCGACATCTACGACTGGCAGACCCAGACCGCGGTGGACGGCGGGTTCGTCGCTCCTAACACGAGCTTCGCTGACTTCATAGGCACCGCGAACGCGGCAGGCGCGGCGCCGATCATCACGGTGAACTACGGCACCGGCAGTACCGCGCTGGCCGCGGCCTGGGTACGGGCAGCCGCCAAGGACAACGTGCAGTACTGGGAGATCGGCAACGAGGTCTACGGCAACGGCACCTACGGCGCCAACTGGGAAACCGACGCGCACTGCGACACCTCTCTCGGGGGCAGCCCGGTCACCATCGGGTCCGAGCCGAGCCAGACCTACGACTGCGGGCCGGCCACCTACGCCGACAACGTCCTCAGCTACCAATCCGCGATTCACGCCGTCAACCCGCGCGCCAAGGTGTGCGCGGTGCTGACCACTCCGGGCTTCTGGCCGGACGGCGTCACGAACGCCCAGTATCCGGAAAGCTGGAACCAGACGGTGCTGTCGATTCTCGGGGCGAGCACTCAGTGCGTGATCGTGCACTACTACCCGGGCGGCTCCACCACCGCCGGGATGCTCACCGACCCCACCGACATTTCCGGCATCATGTCGACCCTGCACACTGAGCTTTCGCAGTACGCCGGGGTCAGGAATGTCCCGGTGATCGTCACCGAGACCAACTCCACGATCGACATGGACACGCAACCGGCCGCGCTATTCGGCGCAGACATGTACATGACCTGGCTGGAAAACGGCGCGTCCAACATCGACTGGTGGAACGAGCACAACGGCGAAGGCACCGTCACCACCGTCGACGGCGCCACCGACTACGGCGACCAGGGCATCTT
>JBEKHI010000259.1:0-12057 GCA_050012355.1 Streptosporangiaceae bacterium
ATCACCGCGTCGAACCACACGTAGATCCGCTTGTCCAACCGGTCGCTCCAGCCGTCGAGCGGGACCGGAACCCCCCAGTCGAGGTCGCGGGTGATCGCGCGCGGCTTCAGGTCGCCGAGGAGGTTGAGGGAGAACTTGAGCACGTTCGGCCGCCAGTCACCCGCCTTGGTCTGCAGCCAGCTGCCAAGGACCTCGGCGAACGCGGGCAGGTCGAGGAAGTAGTGCTCGGTCTCGACGAATAGCGGCGTCTCGCCGTTGATCCGCGACTTTGGATCGATGAGCTGGTCCGGATCAAGCTGATTACCGCAGTTGTCACACTGGTCGCCGCGGGCGTGCGGGAAGCCGCAGATCGGGCAGGTGCCTTCGATGTACCGGTCGGGCAGCGTCCGGCCGGTGGACGGCGAGATCGCGCCCATCGCGGTCTGCGGGAAGATGTACCCGTTCTTCAGCAGCGTGGTGAAGATCTCCTGGACGACCGCGTAGTGGTTACGGGTCGTGGTCCTGGTGAACAGGTCGTAGGTCATGCCCAGGGCGGTCAGGTCCTCGCCGATCACCTGGTTGTACCGGTCCGCGACCTCACGGGCGGTGATGCCCTCCGCGTCGGCCTGCACCTGGATCGGGGTGCCATGCTCATCCGTGCCGCTGACCATCAGCACCTGGTTACCCGACATCCGCTGGAAGCGGCTGAACATGTCGCAGGGCAACGCGAAGCCCGAGACGTGTCCGATATGACGAGGGCCGTTGGCGTACGGCCAGGCCGGTGCGGCCAGGATGTGCTTACCCATGGTTAAAGCGTAGGGGCTGAGACCGGCTGGTCGCTCTCATTAACGGTCGCGAGCGGCCGGTGCCTGGTCTGCTTGATACCCAGGATCGACAGGAAGAACGTGCCGAGCACCAGCTGGCAGCTCAGGATCAGCGCGGTGACCGACGGGACCATGATCCGCAGGCTGTGCTCGTAGTTGAGCGAGTGGAAGCCAGCGCCGTCCCAGTAGACCACCGAGAAGATCAGCCCGCCGAGGCCGGCCAGGCCGAGGATCAGGCCGATGACCAGGCCGCGTTCAAGTGACAGCTTGCCGAGGATGCGCTGCACGCTTGGTTCCTCGGGCAAGAACCCCTCCGAGCCCGCGTACACCTGGGTGAACAGCCAGAACAGCACGGACTGGAAGCCGATCACCACCATGGCGGAGGCCGCGACCAAGGTGTCCACGTCGAACGTCACCGAGCCGATGCGCAGCGGCCCGGGCAGCACGAGGGCGCCGATGACCAGGCCCGCGATCAGCATCACGAGCCCCGGCAGAAAGAACAGCCAGCGCGGGCTGTACAGCAGCAGGAACCGCAGGTGGCGCCAGCCGTCCCGCCAGCTCCGCAGGTGCGGCGGCCGGGACCGTCCGTCCTTGGCCAGCGTGGTGGGGACCTCGGCGAGCCGCTGGTCGGCCAGGGTCGCCTTCACCACCATCTCGCTGGCGAACTCCATGCCGGTGGCCTGCAGGCCGAGTTTGAGCACGGAATCTTTCCGGAAGCCGCGCAGCCCGCAGTGGAAGTCACGGATCGGGCTGCGGAAGAACAGCCGCCCGACGAAGCTCAGCAACGGGTTGCCCAGGTACTTGTGCAGCGGCGGCATGGCACCCGGCTCGATCCCGCCGCGGAACCGGTTCCCCATCACCAGCTCAGTCCCGCCCCGCAGCGCGGTGACAAACGGCATCAGGTTGGTGAAGTCGTAGCTGTCGTCGGCGTCGCCCATGATGATGTACTCGCCGCGAGCAGCGGCGATCCCGCCCATCAGGGCGTTGCCGTAGCCCTTCTCGGCGATGTCGACCACCCGGGCACCCGCCTGCTCGGCCAGCGCCTGGCTGCCGTCGGTAGAGCCGTTGTCGGCGATCAGCACCTCACCGTCGATGCCGTTGGTCTCAATGAAGGCCACGGCTTTGCGCACGCACGTCGCCACGGTCTCCGCCTCGTTGAGGCAGGGCATGACCACCGTCAGCTCCACACTGCACCCATCTTCCTTGGCTCCCGTTCTTAGGCTCCGCGTTACCTTAGGGTAGTGCGCGTGCTCAGGCGCCATCGGCTGTTTATCCTCGTCGCCATTCCCGCTCTTTTGCTGCGCGCCGACGCGGAACTCGGGTACCGGTGGCAGTCCTGGTTCAACGACTCGTTCAGCTATGTCCGGGCCGCGGTGCTGCTGCAACCAGAAGCACAGCGCGTGTCCGGCTACCCGGTCCTGCTCTGGCTGTTGTCGCCGTTCCACAGCCTCGCCCTGGTAACAATACTGCAACATCTGGCGGGCCTGGCGGTCGGTTTTCTCGTGTACTGGCTAGCCAGGGAGCGCTTCCGGGCACGCACCTGGATCGCCGTGCTGGCCGCGGTACCGGTGCTCTACGACGGGTTCCAGATCCAGCTCGAGCACCTGATCATGACCGACGTCGCCTTCGAGCTCCTGATCGTCGTGGCAATTTTTGTGTTGCTGCTGGCCCGGGACTCCGTTGGCTGGCGGCGGGCCGCTGTGGCCGGGCTGCTGATCGGCGTGGCCGACGTCATCCGGTCGGCCGCGCTCCCCCTGCTAGTCGTCTTCGTAATCTTCCTGCTGGTCGGGAGCCGGCAAACGTCCGTAAAATCTGCTGCCCCCGCGACAGATTCTCCGGACATTCTCGGGAGGGTGCGGGTCGTGGGCGCGCTGCTGGTGGCCTGCGCGCTGCCGGTGGTCGGCTACGCGGGCTGGTTCGACGCCAGCTACGGGCAGTTCGCGATGACCGACTCCACCGGCGTCTTCCTGTACTCACGGGTCATGACGTTCGCCGAGTGTTCCCAGATGGGCACCCTCACGCCGGAACTCCGGTCGCTGTGCACGACCGTGCCGCCAGCGAAACGCCCGCCCGCCGAGGAGTACATCTGGCGGTCGTACTCGCCGCTGGTGCGGGCGAGTTCCGATCCGTTCAACCCGGCGACGAACAAGCTCGCCGGGAAGTTCGCGATCCGGGCCATCGAGTCCCAGCCGCTGGATTACGCGCGGGCGGTGTTCGACGACACCTGGAAGGCGTTCGGCTGGTCGCGGACGCCGTACCCCGACGCGGCGACCTACGACGAGTACCTCTTCGGTTACTCGTCGGTGGCGGTCCCGACCTACGCCACCCCCAGCATCCATGGGTACCGCTCGTACGAGGCCTACTACGTGCGCGGGAACCCATCGACGCAGGTGGTGAACCCGTTCGCCGGGATCATCCGCGGCTACCAGCGGTACGTCTGGCTGCCCGGCACCGTCTACGGGCTGATCCTGCTGATGGGTCTGGCCGGACTGGTCTTGACCTGTCGGGAGCGAGGCCGGTACGCGCTGCTGCCCTGGGGAGTATCGCTGGGGATGATCGTGGTGCCGGCCGCCACCGCCGGTTTCGACTACCGGTACGTGCTACCCGCCGTCCCGCTGGCTTGCCTGGCGGCGGCGATCACCGCGGGCCCCGCGGTCGGCCGGCTCCGCGGCGGCCTGGTTGGCACGGGCCGCCCGGCGGCTGAGGCCGGCGACGACCAGCGTGATCTCGCCTCGGACACGGCCTGACTGACCGTCCGCCCAGGCGGTCAGCTCGCCCAGGCTGCCCCTGACGATCTCCTCGTGGGTCTTGGTGAGCTCGCGGCACACCACGGCGGGACGGTCATCCCCGTGCGATTCCGCCAGCTCACCGAGCGTCTTGGCCAGCCGGTACGGTGACTCGAACAGGACGTGAGTCCGAGGATCAACCGCCAGTTCTTCAAAACGGCGGTGGCGTTCCCCTGCTTTGCGCGGCGGGAATCCCTCGAAGCTGAACCGGTCGGATGGCAGTCCCGAGACGGCCAGCGCCGTCGTCACCGCGCTCGGGCCGGGGATAGCCGTGACTCTTATGTCGCTGGCGGCGGCGGCCGCGACCAGCCGGTAGCCGGGGTCGCTGACCGCGGGCATCCCGGCGTCGGTGACCACCAGGACGTCGTTGCCCTCCTCCAGCTGGGTGACCAGCTCGGCGGCGCGGCGGGTCTCTATGGCGTCGTAATAGGAGACCACTCGCCCGGTGATCGTCACTTCCAGGCTGGCCGCCAGGCGGCGAAGCCGCCGGGTGTCCTCGGCCGCGATGATGTCCGCGGTTTCCAGCGCCCGGGCGAGCCGGGGGGCGGCATCGTCGGGACGCCCGATCGGAACGGCCGCCAGAATCAGGGTTCCAGTGTCCGTTTTGTTTTCCATCACGGCGTCCCTTCCGACTAACATAACCCCGATGACCGCTACCCAGGCCAGCCAGCCGGCCCCAGGTGAGGCCAGCGGCGAGGCTACCGGATCGCGCTCCGTAAGCGACCGCGCACGGACGCTCGGCGCTCGCCTCGCGTCGCCCTTGCCCACCGATAAATGGTGGGGCTGGGCTGGCCCGCTGCTGGTCACGCTGTTCGGCGGGTTCCTGCGCTTCGACAGGCTATCGGTGCCGAACGCGGTCAGCTTCGACGAGACGTACTACGTCAAGGATGCCTGGAGCCTGCTGCACCACGGCGTCGAGCTGTGCACATCGAGTAATTCGAACCTCAACACGATGATCGCGCAGCAGCACGACACGAACATCTTCGCCATGTGCACTGGCGGCGGTTACGGCGAGTACGTGGTGATGCCGCCACTCGGCAAATGGCTGATCGCGATCGGCGAGTGGCTGTTCGGGCTGAACTCGTTCGGCTGGCGGTTCTCGACCGCTGTGTTCGGCACGCTGGCGATCCTGCTGCTGTGCCGGATCGTCCGCCGCATGACCAGGTCCACTCTGCTCGGCTGTATCGCCGGATTCTTGCTGTCGCTTGACGGCCTGGAATTCGTGCTGTCGCGCACCGGGATCCTGGACATCTTCTTGATGTTCTTCGTGCTCGCCGCGTTCGGCTGCCTGGTGATCGATAGAGACGTGTCACGTGCCCGGCTGGCGGACCTGATCGCGTCGCAGGGGGAAGGCGACGGCAGCGGCCCCCGGCTCGGCAGCAGGAAGTGGCGGATCCTCTGCGGGTTCTGCATGGGCTGCGCCTGTGCCGTCAAGTGGGATGGCATCTGGTTCTTGCTGGGCTTCTTCCTCTTGTGCCTGGCCTGGGACGCGGGCGCGCGCCGGGCGGCCGGACTGCCCGGGTACTGGCGCGGCACTCTGGTCGGCGATGGCAAGTGGCTGCCGGTGACGCTCGGCGCGATTCCGCTGGTGACCTACCTGGCGACCTGGACCGGCTGGTTCGTGACCAGCGAGGGCTACGACCGGCAGTACGCCGCGCAGCACGGCGTGCACACCCCGGTGATCTCCGCGCTGTACTCGCTGTTTGAGTACAGCAAGTCGATGTGGCAGTTCGACTCGACGCTGCATGCCTATCAGCCGTACATGTCCCAGCCGTGGGGCTGGATCGTCATCGCCCGGCCAATCGCCTACTACTACGAGTGCTGGTCGAATGTCGCGGGTACCGTGGCCTGCCCGAAGGGCCAGGTGGGGTACTCCCAGGAGGTTCTCGCGATCGGGAACCCGCTGATCTGGTGGGCCTCGGTCCCGGCGCTGCTGTTCTGCCTTGGCTGGTGGCTGACCAGGCGCGACTGGCGAGCGGGGGCCGCGCTGTTCGGCCTCGCGGTCGGCTGGCTGCCCTGGTTCCCCTTCGTGTCGCGGACCAAGTTCTACTACTACGCGCTGGACTTCCTGCCGTTCATGATCATCGCCATCGTGCTCTGTATCGGGCTGATCATCGGACCGGCGAAGGCGAGTTCGATGCGGCGCGCCATCGGCGCCTCGATCGTTGGCACCTACCTGCTGGCGGTGCTGCTGATGTTCCGCTACTTTTATCCGATCCTGGCCGGATCGATCATCCCGTACTCCTCGTGGTTGTCCCACATGTGGTTCAGCAGTTGGATCTGAGCTGACTTTCAGGAACCTTGGAGTACTTCCCCAGCACAGCCGGGGACCCTGTTGTATGAGAGATTCGACGCCAGTTTGCCCGGGTGTGACGTTAGCGACACGTAAGGCAGCGAACGACGCAATCTCTTGCGCGATCACAAGTCGCGACATATCTTAAAAACTAATTGGTCGTGGACCGGACCGTCCGCGGCCTCCCGTACGTCTATATGGGTGACGGACGGATCGAACCACCGGAGCGCACATGAGCCGGAACGAAGAAGAGGCCCCCATCGCCACCAGCGAAGGCGTCGACGATGCCACCCACGGTCACGCGGCCGACCCCGCGGAGAGCCGCGCGCGGTTTGAACGGGATGTTGTGCCGCAGCTGAGTCAGCTGTACCCGGCCGCGCTCCGCATGACCCGCAACCCGACCGACGCCGAGGACCTGGTCCAGGAGACGTCGGTCAAGGCGTACGCGGCGTTCCATCAGTTCCGGCCCGGCACCAACCTCCGTGCGTGGTTGAACCGCATCCTGACCACGACGTTCATCAACGTCTACCGCAAGCGCAAGCGCGAGCCGCAGCAGGCGCTCGGCGGCGACCTGCAGGAGTGGCAGATGTCCGCCGACCGGCTGGCCCCTCCGGTGCCGTCGGCCGAGGCTGAGGCGCTGGACCGGACCACGGACTCCGACCTGCTACGGGCACTGCGCGGGCTGCCGAACGAGTTCCGCACCGCGGTGTACCTCGCGGACATCGAGGGATACCCGTACCGCGAGATCGCCGAGATCATGGGCACCCCGGTCGGTACGGTGATGTCCCGGCTGCACCGCGGCCGCAAGCGGATCCGCGAGCAGATCAGCGGGGACCCGGTAACCCCCACTCCCGCCGAATCCGCCGGCGCGTAACCGCGACGCAGACGGCTACGCGCCTTGCCAGCCGAGGGACTCGGGGTCGTAGAGCTTTTCCACATAGATCTGGTGCCACAGGGAGAACACCAGCAGCGTCCACACCTGACGCCACTGGACCAGCGGGTCACCGGACTGGAAGCGCTGCCACTCGGCCAGCACGGCACGCTTGTTGAGCCACTCGTCGGTATGGGCCTCCACGAGGATCTGCTCGGCGAAACCGCCCAGCTCGCGAGTTAGCCACTCCCCCAGCGGGACGGGGAATCCGAACTTGGGGCGCTCGGTGGCTTCCCTCGGCAGCAGCCCGCCCACCGCCTCGCGGAGCGCGAACTTCGTCGTGCCCGCGGCGGTCTTCTCGGCTCGGGCCAGCCGGGCCGCTACCGCCATCACCTCACGGTCCAGATAGGGCGAGCGGAGCTGCAGGCCGTGCGCGGCGCTTACCCGGTCGGCCTTGACCAGGATGTCGCCGGGAAGCCAGGTGTTGATGTCGACGAGTTGCATGGTGCTCACGTCGTCGAGGCCCATCTCTTCCGCCTGGTCGAAGATCGGAGCCGCGACGTCGGACGCGTAGCCGTCGCCGAATCGCACCAGCCGGTCAACCTGGTCGTCGTCGAAGATGCGCGCGTTGCCGACGTAACGTTCCCGCAGTGGCGTGGATATCCGGTGCAGCAGGCCCTTGCCCCGCACCCCGGCGGGCAGCCGCGAGGCCGCACCGACGATCGGGGCGCGCATCCCGGCGGGCAGTGACTGCCCGGCCCGGACCACGCCCGGCTGGTAGTACACGCCATACCCGCCGAATAGCTCGTCCGCTCCCTCGCCGGATAGGACGATCTGGACGTGCTTGCGGGCCTCGCGCGCGGCGAACCAGAGCGGGATGGCGGCGGCGTCGGCCAGCGGGTCATCGAGATGCCAGACAATCTCGGGAAGCCGCGCGGCGAACTCGGACGCGGTGATCACGTAGGGGACCGATTTCACGCCCAGCGCGTCCGCGGTCTCGGTGGCGTATTCGATCTCGCTGTAGTCTTCACGGTCGAATCCGACGGTGAAGGTCATCATCCCAGGCCTGATCTGGGCGGCCAGCGCGCAGATCGCCGCGGAGTCGATCCCGCCCGACAAGAATGCGCCAACCGGGACATCTGCCCTCATATGCACGGCCACCGAGTCGCGCAGCACCTCGAGGATTTTTTCCGGTGTCTCCGGCGACGGCGACTTGGCGGGACGCAAGCTGGCCCGCCAGTACCGGAACACGTCCACCGGACCATCCGGCCGGGCGACCAGGAAATGCCCGGGGGGAAGTGCCCGCACTGGCGGCGTCATCGTCGCGGGAGCCGGCACGTACTGCAAGGAAAGGTACCGGCGCAGCGCGTCCGGGTCGATCGACGTCACATCGCCGGCGCCGGCGAGCGCCTTGCGTTCGGACGCGAACCGGAAGAACCGGCCCGTGCCGAGTGAGTAGTAGAGCGGCTTGATGCCAAACGGATCACGGCAGCACAGCAGTTCGTTGTCGCGGCTGTCCCACAGCGCGAAGGCGTACATACCGCGAAGCTGACGCAACGCGCTCTTGCCCTCGAGGGCGAAGGTTTCGAGCAGTACTTCCGCGTCGGATCCGGTGCGCGGGATGACGCCACGGGCCCGCAGCCGGTCGCTGAGTTCCTGATAGTTGGCGAGGAAGCCGTCGAAGACGAGCACGTACCGGCCGTCGGCGGAATGCACTGGCTGCCCCGGCCGGCTGGCACTCGCCCGGTCACCGGCTGGCGACGGCCTGCGGGCACCCGGCGAGACGCCCGCGGCGAGGGCTACCCGGTCGTCGCTGTAGCGTCCCTCGTCGTCCGGCCCGCGATACGCGATCCGGCGGATCGTGCGATCCACCCAGCCCGCGTCGGGGCTCGTGCCCTCCGCCAGTGCGAGGCACCCGGCGATACTGCCCATTCACCCACCCAAACGTTGCCAACAGTTCCATGTCACCCGGCTTGAAGGGATCTACCCAATTCGGATAACAAAATGGTCTCGTACGGGGGGCGGTCTCGGGAGGGCACGCACGGGGCTCGCCAACCGCCCTGAGGACGGTCCCAAGCCTCGACGGAGATTACCTTATTTACCCGCGATGTGGCCATACGCGCTGGTCAGAGCGCCGCACTCCCGTCTCGAGCGGGAGATGCGGCGCCGGACGGGTAGCTGAGGTTACTTGGGCTGGAACCGGATGCCACCGTCGAAACGGACGACTTCGGCGTTCATGTAGTCGTTCTCGACCAGCGTGCGGACCAGGTGAGCGAACTCGTCAGCGCGGCCCATGCGCTTCGGGAACACCACCGGTGCCGACAGCTTCGCCTTGAACTCCTCGGCGTCGCGGTCCTGGCCCGCGATGCCGCCGTAGATGGGCGTGTCGATGATGCCAGGAGCCACGGTGTTGACCCGGATGCCGATCACGGACAGGTCGCGGGCGGCCGGGACTGTCATGCCGATGATGCCGCCCTTGGACGCGGAGTAGGCGAGCTGGCCGGTCTGGCCCTCGATGCCGGCTACCGAGGCTGTGTTGACGATCACACCGCGCTGGCCATCGGCGTCGGCCGGCTCGGTGCGCGCGATCGCGGCGGCCGCGATCCGCATGACGTTGAATGTCCCGGTGAGGTTGACTCCGATGATCTTGGCAAAGTTCGCCAGGCTGTGCGGCGATCCGTCACGGGCCACGGTCCGTTCGGCCCAGCCGATGCCCGCGCAACTCACCGCGACCCGCAGCGGCGGTCCCGCCGCCGCGGCCACGTCCACCGCTTCCTGCACCTGAGCCTCGTCCGACACATCAACCCGGGCGAACAGGCCGCCGATCTGCTCAGCAACCGATTTACCCCGGTCTTCGTTCAGGTCCGCCACCACGACGAGCGCGCCAGCCGAGGCCAGCGTTCGCGCCGTCGCCTCGCCCAGTCCGCTCGCACCGCCGGAAACGATCGCCGTAGTCCCATTCAGCTCCATGGGCCGGAGCATAACAGGGGCTCTCGGCCGCTACGGATCGCGAAGGCTCCGTCGGTCGTGAATGTATCCATATCAACGTCAATCTCTTGAAAGTATCTCCAGATCCAGGCATATTGGATACATCCATAACGACGTGGGGTGACTCTTTGAGTGCAGGCATTCCTGGGCTGCGGGGCGGCGACCATATCGGCATCACCGTCCCGGACATGGAACAGGCCCACGCCTTCTTCGTGGACGTGCTCGGCTGCGTCCACGTCTACTCACTGCCCGCGATGCGGCATGACGACGACTGGATGCTCGATCACCTAGGCGTCGACCCGCGCGCGGTCGTGCGGGAGATCCGGTTCTACCGGTGCGGCTTCGGCCTCAACCTCGAGGTCTTCGAGTACGAGCCGCTCCCTGACCAGCGCCCGCAGCCGCGCAACAGCGACATCGGCGGCCATCACATCGCCCTTTACGTCGACGACATGGACGCGGCGATCCGCTACCTGCGGGCCAACGGCGTGCGGCTGATGGCCGGCCCGGTCGCCAGCCGCAACGCGTCGGCCGGACAGCGCTGGCAGTATTTTCTCAGCCCGTGGGGCATGCAGTTCGAGCTCGTGAGCTATCCGGCCGGGAAGGCCTACGAGAAGGACGCCGCCGTCAGGCTCTGGCATCCCGGGCATCCGGCGCAATGACCGAGAACGTCGCCAGCCACCGGATCGCGGACAGCCTCCGCATCGCGATCCTGAACGGGAGCTACCTGCCCGGCGAACGCATCAGGCAGGAAGACCTCGCGGCGCGCTCCGGCGCGAGCCGCATCCCCGCGCGCGAGGCGCTGCGGATGCTCGCCGCCGAGGGGCTCGTCACCCTCGTCGCCAACTCGGGCGCCTGGGTCACCAAGCTGAACCTCAGCGAGTGCGCCGAGACCTACCTCATCCGGGAGCGACTGGAACCGCTGCTGCTGCGCACCAGCATGCCGCGCCTTGACCTCGCCGCGATCAGCCGTCTTGGCGAACTCGTCGACGAGATGGAGGCGCGCGGGAACGATCTCGACGCGTTCCTGCGCGACGACCGGGAGTTCCATCTGTCCAGCTACGCGGGCGCCGCGTCGAGCGAGATGTGGCAGATCATCCACCGCATGTGGAACACGACTCAGCATTACCGGCGTGAGTTCTCCCGGCTCGCGGCGCGGGACGGCCTGAAGGTCACGCACCTGGAGCACCGGCTGCTGCTCGACTGCATCCGCAGGCAGGATCAGGACGACGCGGAGCGGGTGCTGGTGACGCACATCCGCCGGACCCGGCTGGAACTGGAGAAGCATCCCGAGATCTTCGGAGGAAACTTATGACCAGCATCGGTGCCCCCGGACACATGGGGGTCGACTACGAGGAACGCGTCGACTTCGGCCGGTTGCGCAAGCACCGCATCGCGCGGGCCAAGGCGGCGCTGGAGGCAAGCGAGTGCGGCGCTTTCCTGCTTTTCGACTTCTACAACATCCGCTACACGACACAGACCTGGATCGGCGGCGCGCTCGGCGACAAGATGATCCGCTACGCCCTGCTGCTGCGGGACCGCGATCCGATCCTGTGGGACTTCGGCTCAGCCGTGCGGCACCACAAGCTGTACTCGAAGTGGCTTCCGGAAGAGAACTACCGGGCCGGGTTCCTCGGCTTCCGTGGCGCGGTTGCTCCCGAGGCAGGCCTGATGCACGACGCGGTGACCGAGATCAAGTCGCTGCTGACCGAGGCCGGGGTGGCCGAAGCTCCGCTCGGCATCGACATCGTGGAGCCCCCGTTCCTGTTCGAACTCCAGCGGCAGGGCATCACCGTGCGCGACGCGCAGCAGTCCATGCTCGACGCCCGGGTCATCAAATCGCCAGACGAGATCATGCTGCTCAACCAGGCGGCGGCGATGGTCGACGGCGTCTATCAGGACATCGTCGAGACGCTTAAACCGGGGGTACGCGAGAACGAGATCGTCGCGCTCGCCAACAAGCGGCTCTACGAGCTCGGCAGTGACCAGGTGGAGGCGGTCAACGCGATCTCGGGCGAGCGCTGCAACCCGCATCCGCATAACTTCACCGACCGCATTATCCGTCCCGGCGACCAGGCATTTTTCGACATCATTCACTCCTTCAACGGCTACCGGACCTGCTACTACCGCACCTTCGGAGTCGGCAGCGCGACCGAAAGCCAGCGTGACGCTTACAAACAGGCGCGGGACTGGATGGACGCGGCGATCGCCGCCATCAAACCGGGTGTCTCCAGCGATGTCATCGCCCGCGTCCTGCCAGCGGCGGAGGACTTCGGCTTCGAGAACGAGCTGGCCGCCTTCGGGCTGCAGTTCGCGCAC
>JBEKHI010000260.1:0-12031 GCA_050012355.1 Streptosporangiaceae bacterium
AGAACTCGGCATACCCGTTGTTCTCGCAGAACAACACCATCGGCAGCTTCCACAACGACGCCAGGTTGGCCGCCTCGTGGAAGGCGCCCTGCGCGACCGCGCCGTCGCCGAAGAACGACACCACCACACGGCGCTGGTCCCGTAGCCGGATGGCTTGCGCGGCCCCGGCGGCGATCGGCACCCCGGCGGCCACGATCCCGTTGGCACCGAAGATTCCCAGCCCGGGGTCGGCGATGTGCATCGACCCGCCCAGGCCCTGGTTGGTTCCGGTGGCCCGGGCCAGCAACTCGGCCATCATGGGTTCGGGCGCGAGCCCCTTGGCCAGGCAGTGACCGTGGCCGCGGTGGTTGGACGTGATCACGTCGGTGTCCGCCAGCGGCCAGCAAGCACCGACCGCCGAGGCCTCCTGGCCGATCGACAGGTGAACGAAACCGGGGACCTCGCCGTCCCGGTACAGGGCGGACACCCGCTCCTCGAACACCCGGATCAGCGCCATCCGGCGGTAAGCCTCCAGCATGCTGTCCGTCGGCAATGCGCGGTCAGCCATCGCGGAGCTCACGTTTGAGTACCTTGCCGGAGGGGTTACGCGGCAGCGCGTCGAGGAACACGATCTCCTTGGGGGTCTTGAAGCCGGCCAGCCGGGCACGGCAGTGCGTGCTGAGTTGATCCGCCGTTATGGTCATATTGTTTTTTACGACGACGAAGGCGCGCGGCACCTCGCCCCACCTGGTATCCGGCATGCCGATCACGGCCGCCTCGAGGACCGCGTCGTGCTCGTAGAGCACGCGCTCGATCTCGGAGGTCGCGACGTTCTCTCCGCCGGACACGATCATGTCCTTCTTGCGGTCGTCGATATAGAGGTAGCCGTCCTTGTCGAGATGGCCGATGTCCCCGGTGCGGAACCATCCGTCTTGCGTGAACGCGGCCGCCGTGGCCTCCGGGTTGTTCCAGTAGCCGGAGACCACCTTCGGGCCGCGCAGCAGGATCTCGCCGGTCTCGGCCGGGAGGTTGTCGGGGCCGAGGATCTTGAGATCGAGGTTCAGCACCGGCTTGCCGACCGAGCCGATCTTGGACAGCGTGTGCGCCTGGTCGTTGAACGTGTCGCCGGAGACCGTCTCGGTGAGGCCGTAGGCGTCGGCGAACCGTGCCCTGGGGAACGCCGCGAGCAGCCGCTCGATGAGCGTCACCGGCATCTTCTCCCCGCCGCCGGTGATGAAGCGGATGCTCGAGGTGTCGAACTGGCCGAGTTCGGGTGCTGGCAGGATCGCGTTGACCATGGCGGGCGGCAGCCAGACGTTGGTCGGCTTCTCGCGCTCGATAGTGGCGAGCAGATCGGGCACCTCGAAGCGCGGCAGGATCACCAGGCTGCCGCCCACCCACCAGGTGCCGATGCCCGGCAGGTCAAACGCGCCGACGTGGTACATCGGCCCGGCCATCAGCGTCCGGTCGGCGGCGCTGATACCGAACTCGGCCACGTGGGCGATCGACTTCCAGTAGAAGTTGCCGTAGCTGATCGGCACGCCTTTGGGATGCGACGTCGTCCCCGAGCTGTACATCAGGCGGTGCAGATCGCCCTCGCCCACTTCGACCGCCGGCACGTGGGCGCCGCGGTGGTCATTGATCAGCGTCTCGTAAGGCAGCGTCACGACCGTTATGCGCAGGTCGGTGACCGGCGCGGCGAAGGCCGGCTCGGTCACGATGGCGACGGCGCCGGAGTGCGTGATGATGTACTCGAGCTCAGGTCCGGCGAGCCGGACGTTGAGCGACAGGAAGGCTGCTCCGATGCGGTTCACCGCCAGCGCGCTCTCCAGGAACTCGGGACGGTTGGACAGCAGCAGCGCGACGATGTCGCCCTTTTTGACGCCGGCCGCTCGGAATGCGGCGGCCAGGGCAGTCACCCGGTCGCGCAGCTGGACGTGGGTGAGCCGGGTGTCGCGGAAGATCACCGCGTCATCGTCGGGGTAGAGCCCGGCGTTGCGGTCAAGGGATCGGGCGAGGTTGAACACGGTTGATAATCCTCCGCAGCCCAGTTCTCGTGCGATCACGAGGCGCTGGATCTCGTTGGTGCCCTCGCCGATCTCCAGGATCTTGGCGTCGCAGTAGAAGCGGGCCACGTCGCTTTCCAGCAGGTAACCGGCGCCCCCGAAGATCTGCACCGCCTCGCTGACCACTGCCGTGGCGACCTGGCTGGCCTTGAGCTTGGCCATCGCGGCCTGTTTCCTGAACGGCTGGCCGGCGTCGCGGAGCGCGGCCGCGTAGTAAGTGAGCCAGCGGGCGGCCTCGATCTCCGTCGCCATGTCGGCGAGCTTGAACTGAATCGCCTGGAAGCTGGCGATCTTCACGCCGAACTGCTCGCGCTGACGCGCGTAGTCAAGCGCCAGCCGCAGTGCTCCGGCGGCGGTGCCGAGCGAGAGCGCGGCGATCGAGATCCTGCCCACTTCGAGCGAGCCGAGAAACTGCGCCAGGCCATTGCCGGGCTCGCCCACGACCTGATCGTCGGGCACCCAGACGTCGTCGAAGAACAGGTCCCGGGTGTCGAGGCCCTTCCAGCCGATACCGCGCAGCTTCGGCCCGAGGGTGTACCCCGGTGTGCCGTGGGTGACGATGAAGCTGCCGAAGGCGTTCTCCCCGGTGCGGGCGAGGAGCGTCACGCCGAAGCTCATGTCGGTGCCCGCGTTCGATATGAAGGCCTTCTGCCCGTTCAGCAGCCACCCGCCGTCGACTCGTTTCGCCGTCGTACGCAGCGAACGCACGTCCGAGCCCGCTCCCGGTTCGGTGAGCCCGAAGGCGCCGAGCTTGGTTCCCTCGGCCAGCGGGCGCAGCCACCGCTCGCGCTGCTCGTCCGAGCCGAAAAGCAGCAGCGGGAGGGTGCCGATCGTCGAATGGGCCTGCCAGGCGGCCGCGACCGACGGGTCCACGGTGGCCAGCGCTTCCAGCAGCGCCACGAAGCCGGCGGTCGACGCGCCGATCCCGCCCCATTTCTCGGGTACCAGCGGGCCGAGCAGCCCGAGCTGTCCCAGACCGCGAAGAACCTCGGTGGGGCACCGCTCGTCGTGCCAGGCCTGGGGCGCCACCGCCGCGATCTCCCGCTCCGCGTAGCCGCGGCCAAGCTCAAGCAGTTCGCGCTCGGGCTCGGTGAGGGTGAAGTCCATCCGGCTCCTTCACTGACTGGTCGGTACATAATAAGAACACAGCTAGGTAACCACCGCAATGCTGAAGGGACCTGGGTGCGCTTCATGCCACCCCATGGATGTCCCACCGAGGGGGCTATAGGCCCAGCGGTGGGACATCCATGGGGCAGGTTCCGGGGCTAGTCGCGGGTGGCGATGCCCCAGATGAAGATGTCGGCGAAGGACTTGGCGACTTCCTTGACCGAGAAGCGGCCGCCGGCGCGCAGCGACAGGTACGTGTAGTTATGCATGCCGAGCCAGGCCGCGACCGCTAGCCGCGCGTCGAGGGGCCGGAAGTGACCGGACTCGCTGCCCGCCGCGAACACGGCTTCCACCCGCTGTTCGTAGGCGCGCCGCCGTTGCCGGAAGATCTCGGCGTTCTTGCCGGTCAGCGCGGGGAAATCGTGCAGGAACACCCAGACGTGGTCCGGGAAGCGGAAGATGACGTCCAGCAGTTCCTCGCCGAGCATGGCCAGTTGCACCGGCGGGGTGCCGCCGGCCAGCGCCACCCGGTCCGCGCCGAGCATGACCTCGTCCATCACCCGGTCGTGGATGGCGGCCAGCAACTGCTCCTTGGAGCCGATGTAGTAGTAGAGCGCGCCCTTGCCGATCCCGTTGGCTTCGCAGAGTTCCGTCGTGCTGGTGGCGTGGTAGCCGCGCTCGGCGAACACCTTGGCCGACTCGTCGACGATCGCCTGCCGGCGTTGCTGCCACTTGGCGCTCTTGCCGTGCTTGTCCTTGGCCACGCTCATCCCCACACGATACGTTGTATTGACCGGACGGTACAAAAAGTGGTTTGCTCGGATCGTAAGCTCCGGAGCAGGAGGAGTCACGGATGGCGAAGCGGTGGGTGCGGCGGCCTGAAGGCTCGACCTGGGGCGACTGGGGCGAGGACGACGAGCTCGGGCGGATCAATCTCCTGACGCCGGAGAAGGTCCGCCAGGCCGTGCGCGAGGTACGGGCGGGCGTCACCTTCAGCCTGAGCCTGCCGCTCGATTTCCCCGGCGGATCCGCGCTGAACCAGCGGCGGTACCCGCCGATCACCCGCCCCACCGAGGACCTCCAGTACAAGCCGGATACCTTCTATAACGTCGTCGCGAAGGACTCGATTCACCCGTCCTACATCGACGTCTGGTCCGACGACGTGGTGACGCTCTGGCTGCAGTACTCGACGCAGTGGGACGCGCTCGTCCACCAGGGCGCTCTGTTCGACGCCGACGGGGACGGCGTTCCCGAGCCGCTGTATTACAACGGCTTCAAGGCCGGCGAGGACGTCATCGGGCCGGCCCCCGACGCCAAGGGCGATGGCAGCGGCAGCCTCAGCTTCGCCCGGCACCTCGGTCTTGAGCACATGGCCGCGCACGGGGTGCAGGGCCGCGGCGTGCTGATCGACGTGGCGCACCACCTTGGCAACACGCCGGAGTGGACGCCGGTGAACATGAAGATCATCAAAGAGATCATGGCCGCGGACAACGTGGTGATCGAGCCCGGCGACATGGTCCTCATCCACACCGGATTCGCGACCCAGATCCTCGCCTGGGACCGGCACCCGGACGCCGCGAAGATCCAGGCCATGTACCCGTACCTCGACGGTGAGGACCCCGAGGTGCTGGACTGGATCACCGAGTCAGGGATGTCGGCGCTGATCGCGGACAACTACGCGGTCGAGGGCTGGCACGCACCGAGCAAAGAGCCGCACACCCTGATCCCGGTCCACCACCTGTGCCTGTTCAAGCTCGGGATCCCGCTCGGCGAACTGTGGTACCTGCACGACCTGGCGACGTGGCTGCGGGAGAACAACCGGAGCCGCTTCCTGCTGACGGCTCCGCCGCTTCGGCTGCCGGGTGTCGCGGGGAGCCCGCTCACACCGGTCGCGACGGTCTGACCAATGACAACGTTCGCCGACGTCGCCGCCGGGGTGCGTGACACTATCGCGGCCTACGCCATGGCGGTGGATGACGGCCGGGTGGAAGATGTGGTCGCGACGTTTTGTCCGGATGGTTTGGTTGATCTTCCTGTCGTTGGTACGGCGGCCGGGCACGATGCGATCCGAAACCTGTTCTCCGGCCTGAAGCCGCACCGTACCCGGCATCTTGTCGTCAACACCCACGTGACGGAGTGGGGGGACGGGCGGGCCGTGGCGGTTAGCGATCTTGTCGTGCTCGGGGCACCTGGCTGGGCGGTCGCGATGGTGGGACGGTATTCCGATGCGCTCCATTACGACGACGGAAGGTGCCGGTTTCACTCCCGGAAGCTGGAGTTCACGGATTTATGGATGACGCACGCAGGGTGGTCGTGATTCTCGGCGCCGGCGGAACGCTCGGCACCGCCATCTCCCGGCAGTTCGCTAGCGAGCCACGGACGGACCTGGTGCTGAGCGACCTGAACACCGTCGCCGATGTCGGGGCGGAGGTGGTCCAAGCCGACGTCAGTGACTTCGCGCAGGTCGAGGCGGTCGTCAAGCGCGCGGTGGACCGCTTCGGGAGGCTCGACGTGCTGATCAGCAACGCCGGCATCCTGCAGCCAAGCGGCCGGATCCACAACCTGGACACCGCCGAGTGGGAACGGGCGTTCCGGGTCAACGTGCTCGGCCCGGTCAACGGCATCCGGGCGGCCGTCGCGGTGATGCGCAAGCAAAAGTCGGGGTCGATCATCCTCACGGCCTCGGTGGCCGGCTTGACGGCCTGGTCGCACGCGGCCCCGTACGGCGTCACCAAGGCCGGGGTCATCCAGCTGGCGAAGGTGGCGGCGGTCGAGTACGCGCGGGACGGGATCCGGGTCAACTGCGTCTGTCCCGGCACGTTCCTGTCGGCGATGCACACGGGCCTGCCCGCCGAGGCGGTGGACGCCATCGCGGCCAAGCACCCGCTCGGGCTCGGCTCGCCGGCCGACCTGGTCGGCGTGTATTCGTACCTGGCCAGTGACGCTTCCCGCTGGACGACCGGCTCGGCGATCGTCGTCGACGGCGGCTACGCCGCGCCCTAGCGAGGGACATCATGCGAACCGACATCGTGATCGTGGGCGCCGGCGTCCTTGGTATTTACCAGCTCTACACTGCCACCAAGGCGGGCTACCAGGTGCGGCTGCTTGAACAAGGCGATGGCGTGGGCGGCACCTGGTACTGGAACCGGTACCCCGGCTGCCGGTTTGACTCGGAGAGCTACACCTACGGGTACCTGTTCTCCAGAGAGCTGTGGCAGGAGTGGGACTGGTCGGAGGAGTTCGCCGGGCAGCCGGAAACCGAGCGGTACCTGAACTATGTGGTGGACAAGTTCGGCCTGCGGGAACATATCCGGTTCGGCGCCACGGTGACTTCCGCCGGGTGGGACCAGGAATCCTGGACGGTAAAAACGGCGGACGGGTTCGAGATCCAGTCCCGGTACCTGATCAGCGCGACGGGGGTGCTGTCGGTGCCGCAGTTCCCCGATGTGCCCGGCCGCGAGGACTTCGCCGGGGAGGCGTACCACCCGGGCCGGTGGCCGAGGGAGCCGGTGGACTTCAAGGGCAAACGCGTCGCCGTCGTCGGCACCGGCTCAAGCGGCGTTCAGATCGCGCCGGAGATCGCGGACGAGGTTGAGTCCCTGACCGTCTACCAGCGCACTCCGACCTGGGCCACGCCGCTGAACAACCACCCGATCACGGCGGATCAGCAGGCGTACCTGAAGGCGAACTTCGAACCGATCCGTGCGAAGCTCGACGTCTCGGTCTCGGGTTTCCTGCATAAGCCGCATGACCGGAAGACGTTCGAGGACACCGAAGAGCAGCGCCGGGCGTTCTACGAGACGATCTGGAGTGCCCCGGGCTTCGCCAAGCTCACCGCCAACTACAAGGACCTGCTGTTCGACAAGGCGGCGAACCAGCAGTGGTGCGACTTCCTCGAAGAGAAGATCCGCGGCATCGTCAAGGACCCGGCCACCGCGGACATGCTGGTGCCCAAGGACCACCTCTACGGCGGCCTGCGCCCGCCCTACGTGACCGGCTACTACGAGATGTTCAATAAACGGAACGTTTCGCTGCGCGCGACCCCCATCGTCAAGGTCACCGAGACCGGGATCGAGACATCCGACGGCCTACGCGAGTTCGACATGATCATCTGGGCGACCGGATTTGACTTCGGCACCGGCGCGCTGGCGCGGATGGGCATCGTGGGCACCGGCGGACTGAAGCTCAACGACTACTGGGCGGACGGGCCACTGACGTATCTGGGGATCATGACCCACGGCTTCCCGAACCTCTTCTTCCCTGGCGGCCCGCACGGCGCCTCCGGCAATAACCCGCGTTACGGCGCGCTCCAGGTTGACTTCACGCAGAACCTGATCAACTACGCCCGCGATCACGGATTCGGCCGGATCGAGGTTCCCGCCGAAGACGAAGCCGCCTGGATGGCGATGATCGAGAAATACCGGCCGTACTCCTCCTTCGACGAGCGCGGCCAGTACTACGGCGGCAACACCCCTGGGAAGGTGAAGCGGTTCCTGCTCAACCCGGGCGGGCGGCCCAAGCTCGACGAGTTCATGGCTAGGGCGATCGACAGCGGCTACCAGGGCTTTCTGGGCTGATAACAGGAGATGAGTGGATTGCGACTTGACGGGCGGGTCGCGGCGGTGACGGGAGCGGGCCGCGGCATCGGGCGCGCGTACGCGCTGTACCTGGCGGAACTGGGGGCGAAGGTCGTGGTGAACGACCTGGGCGGCTCGACGCTCGGGCAGGGTGCAGACACCGCTCCGGCCGACGAGGTCGTGGAGCAGATCAGGAAAGCCGGCGGCATGGCCGCGGCGAACTACGGTGACGTTGCCACGGTCGACGGCGGTGCGTCGGTCGTGGACACCGCGGTGCGCGAGTTCGGCGGCATCGACATCGTGGTGAACAACGCCGGCAACATGGTGTGGGGTTCGCTGCCCGAGGCGACCATCGAGACGATCGAGGCGCACTGGGCCGTGCACGTGCGGGGGGCGTTCAACACGCTGCACGCGGCCTGGCCGCACTTCCTCGAGAAGAACTACGGCCGCGTCGTGCTCACCACCTCGGCCGGGATGTTCGGGCTGCCGGGCAACCTCGGCTACGCCATCGCCAAGGCATCCATGATCGGCATGGCCAAGAGCCTGACCGTCGGCCGGGGGGACGCGAACATCAACATCAACTGCATCGCGCCGAACGCGATCACCCGGCTCGCGGGCGACAGCGAGCCGCAGCCAGCGATGGACCCGGCGCTCGTGGCGCCCATGGTCGCGTACCTGGCGCACGAAGACTGCGACGTCAGCGGCGAGGTGTACGTGGCGGGCGCCGGCCGCTTCGCGAGGCTGTTCGTGGGCGTGACTCCCGGCTATTTGCAGCCCGACGCGACGGTGGACGACATCGCGGCGAACTGGGCGGCGATCAACGACGAGACCGGCTACTACGTGCCGAGCACGCTGATGGACTGGGCCGGCCATTACCTGGCACACCTTGGGAGGTAACGATGCCATTGGCCCTGGTCTGTATGTCCCACAGCCCGCTGCTCGATATCACCACCCAGGAAGCAGAGCTGGAACGCGATGTCGGCGCCGCGCTGCGCGCCGCTCGTGAGTTCGCCGCGGACTTTGATCCCGAGGTCGTCGTCCTGTTCGTGCCGGACCACTACAACGGCTTCTTTTACCGGCTGATGCCTGCCTTCTGCCTCGGCCTAGCGGCCAGCACCGTTGGGGATTACCACAGCCTGGCCGGGCCGCTCGACGTCCCGGCCGCGCTCGCGGATGACTGCGCGAAAGCCGTGCTCGGCCAGGGCATCGACCTGGCGATCTCCCATCGCATGGAGCTCGACCACGCCACCGCACAGCCGCTGCACGCGCTTTTCGGCACGCTCGACGCTAGGCCCGTCATCCCGGTGTTCATCAACTCCGCGGCGCCGCCGCTGGGTCCGCTGTCCCGGACCCGGCAGCTCGGCGCCGCCGTCGGCCGGTTCTTCGCCCAGCGCGACGAACGCGCGCTGGTGGTCGGCTCGGGCGGTCTCTCGCACGACCCGCCGGTACCTGGCCTGGACACAGCGCCGCCGCCGATCGCCGAACGTCTGGTGTCCGGCCGCCCGCTCACGCAGCCGGAGGCGGAGCGCAAGCATTCGGGGGTGATCGCCGAGGGCCAGCGGCTGGCGGCCGGGACCAGCGACCGCCGGGCGCTGAGTCCCGAGTGGGACACGGAGTTCCTGGATCTGGTCAGCAGCGGTGTCCTCGGCGAGCTGGATAACTGGACTAACGACGGCATCGGCGAACACGGATGCGGGGCGCACGAGATCCGCACCTGGGTCGCGGCGTACTCGGCGCTCGCCGCAGGCGGAAGCTATGAGGTGACCTACCGGTACTACCGCCCGATACCGGAGTACATCGCCGGCTTCGCCGTGACTACCGCCACGCCCGTCAGCGCGTTATCTTCCGGAAGTCCCAGCTGACGATCTTGTCGGGCACGAGTCGCAGCCAGGCATGTCCGCCGTCATAGCTGAACGTGCCGTCGGCGTACTTCGCGGCAAACATCCGCTCCGGCGCTTCCAGCACCGGGCGAGGCTTCCCGATGCGGGGAACCTCGCCGACGACCTCGACCTCGCCGATCAGCTCGACACCCCGCAACTCCCCGTACTCCTCGCCGTCATCGACGAGCACCGACACCCGCGGGTTCCGCGCCAGGTTGGTCCATCGCTGGCTCTTCACGACCGAGTTCAGCCACAGGGCGGTGCCGTCCCAGACGAACCAGAGCGCCGACACGTGGGCGTTGCCGCCCGCGTCGGTGGTCCCGACTCGGCAGGTATGCGCCTGGGTGAGAAACGCGTCGCGTTCGCCAGGCGTCATGCTGACGCGCCTGCCTCGCCGCTGCGGCTTCAACTCGCTCACGTCTGTCTCCGAATCCACGCTTGACACCAGCCTATCGGTATTACAGGCTTTGATCAGTTAGTGAATACAAGTGTTCATATAATGCACACGAGGATAACGATGTCCGATCAGGAGCCCAGCGATCCGATCGATGTCGCCGTGGTCGGAGCGGGGCCGGCGGGCCTGATGATCGCCAACCTGCTCGGCGTCCACGGGCTGCGGGTCCGGGTTTTCGAGTCGGGCTCTGAGCTCATCGACTACCCGCGTGGGGTCGGAATGGACGACGAGACGCTGCGCACGTTCCAGCACGCCGGCCTGGTGGACGCGGTGCTCCAGCACACCGTCCCGCACCAGCTCCTGGTGTTCGTCGACGCCAGGCAGCGTGACCTCGCGCGGCTCGCGCCGCCAACCGCTGAGTTCGGCTGGCCGCGGCGTAACGGGTTCGTCCAGCCGCTCGCCGATCGGGTGCTGCTGGACGGCTTGTCGCGGTTCGATTCGGTGGACGTGCGCTGGTCGTCCCGGGTCACCGGGTTCGACCAGCAAGCCGACGGCGTCGACCTGACAGTCGCCACGCCGGACGGCGAGCGCCAGGTGCGCGCGTCGTACGTGGTCGGCGCGGACGGCGGGAGCAGCACGACGCGCAAGACGCTCGGCCTCTCCTTCGACGGCACGTCGGCCGTCGCGAACTGGTTCGTCATCGACGTACGTAACGACCCGCTCGGCCGCCCCGGCTCGTATGTCTGCGCGGACCCGCGGCGGCCGTACGTGTCGATCAGCATCCCGCACGGCATCCGCCGGTTCGAGTTCATGCTCAAGCCGGGGGAGACCGAGGCGGACGCGATGACCGACGAGTTCGTCGCCCGGCTGCTCGAACCGCTGGTGCCGCCGACGGCCACCATCGACATCATCCGCCGGCGGGTCTACACGCACCACTCCCGGATGGCCGAGCACTTCCGGTCCGGCCGGGTATTCCTCATCGGTGACGCGGCCCACGTGATGCCCGTGTGGCAGGGCCAGGGGTACAACAGCGGCATCCGCGACTCGCTGAACCTGTCCTGGAAGCTGGCGATGGTGATCAATGGCCTGGCCGGTGAACAGCTTCTCGACAGCTATGAGACCGAGCGCCGTGATCACGTCCGCGCGATGATCGGCCTGTCCACCTGGGTCGGCCGGGCGGTGTCCATCACCAACCGCTATGCCGCCGGGCTGCGCAACGTCTTCTTCCGCTCGCTTTCGGCGATCCCGAAGGTCAAGACGTACGTCGTGACGATGCGGTTCAAGCCGATGCCGGTGCTGACCACCGGAGCACTGACCGCAACCGGGGCGGTCAGTGCTCCGAGCCCGGTCGGGCGGCTGTTCATCCAGCCCACCGTGAGCACGCGCACGGCCCGAGAGGTCAAGCTGGACGACGCGCTCGGACCGTGGTTCGCGCTCATCGCCTGGAACAACGATCCCCGGGCGATCCTCGACGACGACGCCCAGCGGCGGCTGGAGCGGACCGGCGCGCGGCTGGTGACCATCCGTCCGGTGGTGCAGCTGAACTGGGAAGACTCTGAAACCGACGTTATGGTCATAGGTGATTTGGATGGGTCGCTCAAGTGCTGGTTCGACGGTCACCTTGAGTCGGTGCTGCTGATCCGTCCGGACCGTATCGTCGCCGGGGCGAGCCAGGCGTACGCGGCCTCGGACATGGTGCGGGCATTCGACGCCGTGATCGGCGCACTCGACTCAGACCGGACATTGGAGCACACCGGATGACGCTCTGGACTGAGCTGGAGGGCCTGGACTACTCGATTCGGCAGGTCGCGGCCGGGGCCTGGTCGACCCGGGTGCTGGAATGCGGGGCCGGGCCGCCGCTCATCCTGATGCACGGGACGGGCGGGCACCTGGAGGCGTTCACCCGCAACCTGCGGGCACTCAGCAACGAGTACCGGGTCATCGCCTACGACTACCCGGGCCACGGGTGGACGACCCTGACCTCCCGAGACCTGGAGATCGACGACTACACCGACCACCTCGTCGCGC
>JBEKHI010000261.1:0-11997 GCA_050012355.1 Streptosporangiaceae bacterium
ATGGCGAGCGGGTCATCGGCTCATGGGCGGCGGGGAGCCCAGAGGAGGCCCTGGCGTTCTTCCGCCGCAAGTACGAATCACTCGAAACCGAGGTCACCCTGCTCGAGCAGCGGCTGGCAGCCACCGACGTGACGCCAGCCGCTGCGCAGTCCACGGTCGAGCGGCTGCTGGGTTCGGTCTCGGACGCGAATGCTCTCGGTGACCTGGACGGGCTCCGCTCCCGGCTCGAGGCACTGCGGGACCGGGTCGGGCACCGGCGCGAAGAGGTCAAGGCCGCCCGTGAGCACGCCAGGGAGCAGGCCAAGGAGATCAAGGAGCGGATCGTCGCCGAGGCCGAGCAGATCGCCACCGAGGCCACCCAGTGGAAGATCAGCGGCGAGCGCCTCTCTGAGCTGCTCGAAGCCTGGAAGACCGCGCCGCATGCCGACCGGGCCGCCGAGGCGGTGCTGTGGAAGCGGCTGTCCGCCGCCCGGAACCAGTTCGCCAAGCGGCGCAAGCAGTACTTCAGCGCGCTGGAGTCCGAGCGCGATAGCGTCAAGCTCCGCAAGGAGAAGATCGTCTCCGAGGCGGAGTCGCTGTCGACCTCCACCGCCTGGGGGCCGACCTCGGCGGCGTTCCGTGACCTGATGCGGGCCTGGAAGGAAGCCGGCCGGGCCAGCCGCGAGGTCGAGGCCGAGCTGTGGAAACGGTTCCGCGACGCCCAGGACAGGTTCTTCTCCGCCCGCGCCGAGATCTACTCCGCCAAGGAGAACGAGCTACGCGACAACGCCACGGCGAAGGAGAGCCTGCTGGCCGAGGCCCAGGCGCTGGTCCCCGTCACCGACCTGCGCGGCGCCCGGACCGTGCTGCGCTCCATCCAGGAGCGCTGGGAGACGGCCGGACCGGTGCCACGCGACCTGCGGGACCGGCTGGAGTCCGGGCTGCGCAAGGTCGAGGAGGCGGTACGCCGGGCCGAGGACGCCCAGTGGCGCCGCACCAACCCGGAGGCGCTAGCCCGCGCCGAGGGCACGGTGGCCCAGCTCCGCACCGCGATCACCGGCCTCGAGCAGCAACTGGAGAAGGCACAGGCCCGCGGCGACGAGAAATCCGTCAAGGACGCCGAGGAAGCCCTCGAGGCCCGCCGTTCCTGGCTCACCGAGGCCGAGCGCACCCTCGCGGAGTTCAGCGGCTGAGCATCTTCGCGCCCCATGAATGTCCCACCGATGGGCCTATGACGCTAGCGATGGGACATCGATGGGGTCAGGGGGTACGGCGCGCCGGTTAGCTCGGGGCGCGGTAGACGTCGTATACGCCGTCTACGCCGCGGACGGCTCGCAGCACCGCGCCTAGGTGCTTGGGGTCGCCCATCTCGAAGGTGAACCGGCTGACGGCTACCCGGTCGCTGGTCGTGGTGACCGAGGCGGACAGGATGTTCACGTGCTGGTCCGACAGCACCCGCGTCACGTCCGACAGCAGCCTGGTCCGGTCCAGCGCCTCGACCTGGATGTTCACCAGGAAGACCGACGCCTCGCTGGGCGCCCAGCGAACCGGCACCAGCCGCTCGCGCTGAGTCTCGGTGAGGTGCTCCAGGTTGGCGCAGTCCACCCGGTGCACCGAAACGCCGTGCCCGTGGGTCACAAAGCCCTGAATCTCGTCGCCCGGTACCGGGGTGCAGCACTTGGACAGCCGCACCCAGACGTCCTGTGCGCCCTCGACCTCGACGCCAGAGTCGCCAGGGGCGTGCGGCCGCGGCACCTTGACCGGGAGCGTGGTCTCGGCGATGTCCTCCTGCGCGCCAGCGAGGCCGCCGACCGAGCGGACCAGCTTGGACACCACCGACTGGGCGCTGACCCGGCCCTCGCCGACCGCCGCGTACAGCGCGGACAGGTCGTGGTAGCGCAGCTCACGCGCCACCTGGAGCAGCGACTCACCGGTCACCAGACGCTGCACGGGCAGCCCCTGCTTGCGCATGATCCTGGCGATCATGTCCTTGCCGGCCTCGACCGCGGCTTCCCGTCGTTCCTTGGAGAACCACTGCCGGATCTTGTTCTTGGCCCGCGCGGACTTGACGAACTTCAGCCAGTCCCTGCTCGGCCCGGCCTCCTGCGCCTTGGAGGTGAAGATCTCGACGGTGTCGCCGTTGTCCAGCGTGGATTCCAGCGCCACCAGACGGCCGTTGACCCGCGCCCCGATCGTGCGGTGCCCGACCTCGGTGTGGATCGAGTAGGCGAAGTCCACCGGGGTCGCGCCCTGCGGAAGCGCGATCACCTCACCGCGCGGGGTGAACACGTAGACCTCGGCCGCCGCGAGGTCGAACCGCAGCGAGTCGAGGAACTCGGCCGGGTCCTCGGTCTCCTTCTGCCAGTCGACGAGCTGGCGCAGCCAGCCCATCTCCTGCGCCTCGTCCTTGGCCCCGCCATGACCGGCACCGAAGATGGTCTCTTCCTTGTACTTCCAGTGCGCGGCGATGCCGTATTCGGCCCGCTTGTGCATGCTCCAGGTACGGATCTGCAGCTCCACCGCCTTGCCGCCCGGCCCGATGACCGTGGTGTGCAGCGACTGGTACATGTTGAACTTCGGCATCGCGATGTAGTCCTTGAACCGGCCGGGGACCGGGTTCCATCGCGCGTGGATCGTGCCGAGTACCGCGTAACAGTCCCGCACCGAGTCGACCAGGACCCGGATGCCTACCAGGTCATAGATGTCGTCGAAGCCGACGTTGCGGGCGATCATCTTCTGGTAGATCGAGTAATAGTGCTTCGGCCTGCCGGTCACCGAGGACTTGATCCTGGCCTCGTGCAGGTCGGTGGAGACGTCGGCCTTGACCTCCTCGATGAAGGTCTCACGCCGCGGCGCGCGCTCGGACACCATCCTGGCGATCTCGTCGTACCGCTTCGGGTACAGCGTCGCGAAGGCGAGGTCCTCCAGCTCCCACTTCAGGTTGTTCATCCCGAGGCGGTGCGCCAGCGGGGCGAAGATCTCAAGAACCTCGCGCGACTTGCGCTCCTGCTTGTGCCGCGGCAGGTAGCGGATGGTCCGCATGTTGTGCAGCCGGTCAGCGAGCTTGATGACAAGGACCCGGATGTCACGTGACATCGCGACGACCATCTTCCGCACGGTCTCCGCCTCGGCGGAGTCGCCGTACCTGACCTTGTCCAGCTTGGTCACGCCATCGACCAGCGCCGCCACGTCCTCGCCGAACTCGCCGCGCAACTCCACCAGCGTGTACGGCGTGTCCTCGATCGTGTCGTGCAGCAGCGCGGCGGCGATCGTATCGGTGTTCATCCCCAGCTCGGCCAGGATGGTCGCCACCGCGAGCGGGTGGGTGATGTACGGGTCACCGGACTTGCGCTTCTGCTCCCGGTGCCAGTAAGCCGCTACCTCGTAGGCCCGCTCGATGATCCTGATGTCGGCCTTGGGATGGGTGGCGCGCACCGTCTTGATCAGCGGTTCGAGTACCGGGTTCACACCGGTCCCCCGCGGGGCGCCAAGCCGCGCCAGCCGCCGGCGCACCCCGACGCCCGGGGATGGCGCGTCTCGCGCCTCGCGCGCTTCCGCCGCCGAGGTACGGGGCCGGGCGCTGCCCGTGGCCCTCGTCCTGACCGTCGGGGGCTTAGCTGGCGTCCGCTTAGCGGCCCCGGTCTTAGCGGGGCTCGTCTTCGCGGAACTGGTCCGGTCGGACACGGCCGGGGGCAGCACTGCACCAGGCATGGCATCCGGCGTCTCGGCTGGCTGGACAGTGGGAGATTCGCGGGATTCGTCGTCAGCGACGTCCGCTACTTCCCCGGTCCGGGCAGCTTCGGCGCTGGCCGTGCCGGTCATGACTACCTCACCGGGCACTCGCGCTCCTTACATCTGCCGAATCATCAGTCTACTGATGAACTGTAACGACGGATGCCACCCTTGGGATTCCCAGCGGGCTATACGATGTACAGGGAGCGTATGTCCAGGCCAGGGAGCTTTTCCCGGCCGTTGAGGAAAGACAGCTCAATCAGCATCGCGATCCCGGCCACGATAGCGCCGGACATACCGACCAGATCGGCGGTGGCCTGGGCCGTCCCGCCGGTGGCCAGCACGTCGTCCACGATCAGTACCCGCTCCCCGGGAGCGAACGCGTCCTGGTGCACCTCGAGGGTCGCCCGGCCGTACTCCAGCTCATAATCCTGGGAGTAGGTGGCGGCGGGAAGCTTGCCCTTCTTGCGCACCGGCACGAATCCAGCGTCCAGCCGCAGCGCCACCGGGGCGGCGAGGATGAAACCACGCGCCTCGATGCCCGCCACCTTGTCGACCGGCCCGTGGCCAGCCGCCAGCCCGTCTACCACGGCCGAGAAAGCCGCCGCGTCCGCCAGCAGCGGGGTGATGTCCTTGAACACCACCCCCGGCTGCGGGTAGTCGGAGATATCGCGGATCCGGGATTTTATCAGCGTGCCGAGGTCGTCCGATGACATACCGGTGCTACCGCCGCTTCTTCCGTGCGCTGCTGCGGCTGCCACCGCTCGGACGCCGCTGCGCGGCTGTGTTACGCCGTGGCTGCTGCCGGGAAATCTGCCGGGCCGGTTCGTCGGCGGGCGGCACCGCTGAGCCGACGGCCTGGCTCTCGGCGGCATCCGGCCCGCCGTCGGCGTCCGGTACGTCGCGGTCGCTCTCGGCGCTGAAATCATTGCTGCCGACTGGCGCCGATGCCGACGCGACGGACACGCTGGCGCTCGCGACACCGGCCCCGGCGACACCCGCCCCGGCCCGGGCAGGAGCGCGCCGAGCGGCGCGGCCGCCGGCTTCGCGCTTGGCGAGCCTCGCGGCGAGCGCCTTAAACTGCGGCTCGCGCTCCTTGAGCTGCGCGAGCACCGGGGTGGCGATGAAGATCGAGGAGTAGGTGCCGGACAGCATGCCGACGAACAGCACCAGCGCCAGGTCATTCAGCTCGCCCACGCCGAGAATCCCGCCACCGATGAACAGGATCGAGGCGACCGGGAGCAGCGCGATGAGCGAGGTGTTGATGGATCTGACCAGGGTCTGGTTCAGCGCCAGGTTGGCCGCCTGGCTATAGGTCGACTTCTGGGTGGTCAGCAGGCCAGCGGTATTCTCCCGTACCTTGTCGAACACCACCACCGTGTCGTACAGCGAGTACCCGAGGATGGTGAGCAGCCCGGTGATCGTGGCGGGACTGACCTGAAAACCGGTCAGCGCGTAGACGCCGACCGTGATCATGATGTCGTGCAGCAACGCGATGAACGCCGCCGACGCCATCTTCCACTCGAACGCGATCGACAGGTAGATCACCACGAGGACAAGAAAGACGATCAGCGCCTCGATGGCCTTGTTCGTGATCGAGCCGCCCCAGCTTGGCCCCACCAGCTGGACGCCGACGTTGTTCTGCGAGATGCCGAGCACGTGCGAGAGCGTCGCCTGCACGGTATCGCTCTGATTGGTGGTGAGCGTCTTGGTCGTCACCTGCCAGGTGGCATGCGACCCGACACCGACAGTCTGCACCGTGGCGCCGGTGATACCGGCCGCGACCATCGCGTTCGAGATCTGAGGGGCCGACGCCGCGTGATCAATGAAGGTGAAGACCGCGCCGCCGGTGAAGTCGACGCTGAAGTTCAGCCCGCGCACCGCCAGCGCGATCAAGCTCACCAGCAGGATGGCGCCGGAGATCGTGTACCACAACCGCCGGCGATTGACGAAGTCGAACGAGACCTCGCCTCGGTAAAGCCGTCCGCCGATGTTGCCCACGCGGGACATCATGCCTCCCTGGTGCTGGCAGGGCCGGAGCCAGAAGAACTAGGAGCGCGGCTCGCCCGGCCGGCCGGCTGGCGGCGGACCGACGATCGCCACGGTGTCTTGGCGCCCAGCCGGTCCGGCGACAGCCCGGACAAGCGATGGCCGTTTCCGAAGAACTTCGTCCTGGCCAGCAGGGTCACCGCGGGCTTGGTGAACAGGAAGACCACCACCACGTCGATGACCGTGGTCAGGCCCAGCGTGTAGGCGAAACCACGCACCTCGCCGATGGCTAGCTCATACAGCACGAGCGCCGCGAGGAACGACACCGTGTCGGAGACCAGGATGGTGCGTCGTGCCCGCCGCCAGCCGCTTTCCACCGCGGGCCGCAGCGACTTTCCGTCGCGCACCTCGTCGCGCAATCGCTCGAAGAACACCACGAACGAGTCGGCGGTGATGCCGACCGCGACGATCAGGCCGGCGATGCCGGCGAGCTCGAGGCCGAAGTTCTGGTACTTGGTCAGCAGCACCACGGCCAGATAGGCGAGCCCGGCCGCGATCAGCAGGCTGGCCACCGACACGATGGCCAGGCCCCGGTAGTAGGCGAAGGAGTACACGATGACCAGGACGAAACCGATCAGCGCGGCGATCAGGCCGGCGATAAGCGAGTCGTGCCCGACCGTCGGCGAGACCGACTGGCTATCCAGCACGCTGAAGGTCAGCGGAAGGGAGCCGTACTTGATCACGTTCGTCAGGAACGTCGCGTACTGCTCCGTGAAGCTACCTTGGATCTGGAACTGCCCGGTGGTGAGGGCCGCCTCGCTGGCTGGCGCCGCGATCACGTCACCGTCAAGCACGACACCGGTCTGCGACAGGAAGTAGTCGTCCAGGTTCTCGCTGGATTCGTAGCTCTGGTAATCCGCGTACTGCTTGGTGGTGAGGGTGCCGAAGGCGGCGGCCGCCTTGCTGTTCAGCGTGATGCTCACCACCCAGGAGCTGCCGGATGTGTCAAGCTCCGGAGCGGCCGACTTCACCTCCGCCCCGAGGACGGTCGCGGGGCCGAGCACGTACTTGGTACCGCTGGAGTCGCAGGAGACGACCTGGCTGTCCGGGTTGTCGTAGTCGGCCGAGGTGTACCCGAGCTTGGTCTTCCAGCTGTCGTCCACGTTCGTTTGCGAGGTCGTCGGCGTGCAGCTCAGCTTCTCGAACTGCTGGAATACGTCCGCTTTGACCTCGGACTTGTCGCCGTAATAGCTCGTCGCCGCGGTCGATGACGCGCTCGCGGACGCGCTGGCCTTGGGAGTGGCCGACGCCGATGCCTTGGGCGTCGTCGAGGCGGAAGCGGTTGCCGACGGGGACGCGGACGCGGCGTTATGGTCAATTTTTGCCGTCGTCTTGGCAGTGGACGTGGCCGACGCGGACGGCTTCGCGGAGGCGGACGGCGAGGCCGACGCCTTCGGAGATGCCGACGCGGACGTGCTGGGGGTCGGGGTCGTGTACTCCTCGGCGAGCAGGACGGGCCGGAAGAACAGCACGGCCGGGGTGGTGACCAGTTTGATCACCGAAGACGAGGACCCGCCGGGCACCGAGACGTTGATCAGGTCGGTGCCCTCGGTGCTCACCTCAGCACCCGAGTTACCGGTTCCGTTGACCCGGTTCTCCAGAATGGTCTGGGCGGTCGACAGGTCGGCGGCGGTCGGCAGGCCGCCCTTGAGCGTGGTCGCCTTGAGCGTCACCTGGGTCCCGCTGGACAGGTCAAGGCCGAGCCCCACCCGGAAATCCTTCGACCACTTGCCGGGGGTCAACGTATTCGAACTGGTGATCGATACGAGCATGATCAGCGCGATCACGCCCAGCGCTGCTAGCGCCCGCCACGGCCGGGGGACGCTCCTGGATGGGGGAGCCACGTGTCAGTCTCGCTTGCCTGCGGTTTCGTCTTCTTCCTCGGTGACGTCGGTGTCCGAGGTGTCCTCGACGTCCTGGGTGGTCTCCTGCTCGGAGTCCTCTTGCTCGTCTTCTTCCTCCGGCTCATCCTCGGGGGCGTCGTCCGAAGGCTCGCCCTCGCTGATGACATCCATGATCGCCCGCTTCATGAAGCGGGCCTCGACGCCGGGTGCCATCTCAAGCACCACGTCATCGTCGTCGACCGCGATCACGGTGGCGTACATGCCCGCGGTGGTCCGGACCCGGGCGCCGGGGGTGACCGTCCTCTGCTGCTGCTGGATCCGCTGCTGCTTCTGTCGTTGCGGGCGGATCATCAGGAAATAGAAACCCACGAAGACGACCACGATCAGGATCAGGAACGTGGGGTTGCTGCTCGATGTAGCCGCAGCGGCTGTAGCCATAGTGCCCATCAGCGGGGCATCCTTCCAAAGTGACTGTGCGTGCCAACCTGCGAAGTGTAGCGGCGCGCGTTTAAACTACCAACAGCCTAGAGCCTTAGTCGAAGAGTGATGACATTCCATCAGAACGAGGCGGCTCCATCCCTAGGTGCTCCCAGCCCGCCCTAGTGGCGACCCGGCCGCGCGGGGTCCTGGCCAGCAGGCCAAGCCGCACCAGGAAGGGCTCGGCGACGACCTCGACGGTCTCGGACTCCTCCCCGAGCGCCACCGCCAGCGTGGACAGCCCCACCGGACCGCCGCCGAACTTGCGGATCAGCGCGTCGAGTACCCCCCGGTCCAGCCGGTCAAGCCCGAACGTATCCACCTCGTACAGCTCCAGCGCCGTCAGGACGATATCCCTGGTGACCACGCCGTCGCCCTTGATCTCCGCGTAGTCCCTGACCCGGCGCAGCAGCCGGTTGGCGATCCGCGGCGTGCCCCGCGACCGGCCAGCCAGTTCGTCGGCGGCGTCGTCGAGTATCTGGACGCCAAGGAGCGAGGCGGACCGGCGGATGATCGTGCCGAGCTCGTGCGGCTCGTAGAAGTCCATGTGCGCGGTGAAACCGAACCTGTCCCGCAGCGGCGCGGGGAGCAAACCGGCCCGGGTGGTGGCTCCGACCAGCGTGAACGGGGCGATCTCCAGCGGTATCGCGGTCGCGCCCGGGCCCTTGCCCACGATGACGTCCACCCGGAAGTCCTCCATCGCGAGGTAGAGCATCTCCTCAGCGGGGCGGGCCAGCCGGTGGATCTCGTCGATGAAGACCACCTCGCCCTCCTGCAAGGTGGACAGCACGGCGGCTAGGTCGCCGGAACGCTCGATCGCCGGGCCGCTGGTAATCCGCATCGGCGCGCCGAGCTCGGCCGCCACGATCATCGCGATAGTGGTCTTGCCCAGGCCGGGCGGGCCGGACAGCAGCACGTGGTCCGGTGGCCTGCCCCTTCGTAGCGCCGACCGCAGCAGCAGGGAGAGCTGCTCGCGGACCCTCATCTGGCCGACGAAATCCTCTAGCTTCTTGGGGCGCAGCGCGGACTCGATGGCCCGGTCGTCGACGTCGGCCAGCGGGGAGACGAGCTTGCGCGCCTCCAGCGCGGCTTCCTCGGCCGCGGTCAGCTTGGCCTCATCCATGCTTGCTCAGTTTCCTGAGCGCCGCCCGCAGCGCGGTGGCCACATCGGGTGTCTCCCCCTCCGATTCCGCCTCCACCGCGGCGACGGCCGCCTCCGCGTCCCGGGCGGGCCAGCCGAGGTTCACCAGTCCGGACTGGACCTGATCCCGCCAGGATCCGGCCGTGGCCCTCGGGCTGGTGATGGTCGCGGCGTCGCCGGGGGCACCGAGCCGGTCCTTGAGCTCGAGGACGATGCGCTGGGCGCCCTTCTTGCCGACGCCGGGGACCATGGTCAGCGTGTTCAGGTCCTCGGTGGCGACGGCCTTGCGCAGCGCGTCGGGTGAGTGGACGGCGAGCATGGCCAGGGCGAGCCGCGGACCGACACCGCTAGCTGTCTGCAGCAGCTCGAACACGTTGCGTTCATCGTCGGTGCCGAAGCCGAACAGCGTCAGGGAGTCCTCACGGACGACCAGGCTGGTCGCCACCGTCGCGGTGCTGCCTTCCTTGAGCGTGGCGAGCGTGTCAGGCGTGCACTGGACGCGCATCCCCACTCCCCCGACGTCGATCACCGCTCCGTCCGGGGTGATCCCGGCGACCGTACCGGTTAGCTGCGCGATCATCTCGCTCCTCGAATCGTCGCTTGGGCAATCGGGGACCCAGGCCCGCGCCACAGATGGCAGATGGCTAGCGCTAGCGCGTCGGCGGCGTCGGCCGGGCGCGGCGGGTCGTCCACTCGCAGCAGCCTAGTCACCATCGCGGTCACCTGGTCCTTATCCGCCCGTCCGTTTCCGGTGACAGCGGCCTTGACCTCGCTGGGCGTATGCAGCGCGACCGGCAGCCCGCGACGGGCAGCGGCCACAATGGCCACCGCGCCCGCCTGGGCCGTTCCCATCACGGTCCGCACGTTGTTCTGGCTGAAGACCCGCTCGACCGCGACCGCGTCCGGGGTATACCGGGTCAGCCAGTCCTCGATCTCGACCTCGATGGCCAGCAGCCTGGCGGCGATGTCATCGTCGGCGGGGGTGCGGACGACACCGACCTTGATCAGGGTGAGTGCCCGGCCGGGGGCCCCCTCGATGACGCCGAGCCCGCATCTGGTCAGGCCCGGGTCCACGCCCATGACCCTGATCGGCGTGCGCGCGAAGGTCGCGTGCGCGTGGGTGAAGGTCACGGGCGCTCCGGAGTTATCGGTTCCGCGTCGAATTCCACGCCGCGAACATCTGTTCGCTACCGAACATACCGGCTAGCGCCCTCGAAGTCCCGCACCAGGCCCGGCGTGGCGATGGCGTTAGTCGATCTTCTCCATGACGTCGTCCGAGACGTTGTAATTGGCGTACACGTCCTGAACGTCGTCGGAGTCATCGAGGGCCTCGAGCAGCCGGAAAACCTTCCTGGCCTGGTCCTCGTCGAGGTCAATCTCGACGCTCGGCAGGAACGCCGCGTCCGCCGACTCGTAGTCGATGCTGGCGTCTTGCAGCGCCTTGCGCACGGCCACCATGTCGGTCGGCTCGGAGACGATCTCGAAGGATTCGCCGAGGTCGTTGACCTCTTCGGCCCCGGCGTCAAGCACCGCGAGGAGGACATCGTCCTCGGTGAGGCTGCCGGTCTTGTTGACGATGATCACGCCCTTGCGGTGGAACAGGTACGACACCGAGCCGGGGTCGGCCATCGAACCGCCGTTACGGGTGAAGGCCACCCGGACGTCGGAGGCCGCGCGATTGCGGTTGTCGGTGAGCACCTGGACGAGGACCGCGACACCACCGGAGGCATAGCCCTCGTAGGTGATCGACTCGTACTGCGCGCCGCCGGCCTCCTGGCCGCTGCCGCGCTTGACCGCCCGGTCGATGTTCTCGTTCGGGACCGAGCTCTTCTTGGCCTTCTGGATGGCGTCGTAGAGGGTCGGGTTGCCGGCCGGGTCACCGCCGCCGGTCCGGGCTGCCACCTCCACGTTCTTGATCAGCTTGGCGAACAGCTTGCCGCGCTTGGCGTCGACCACCGCCTTCTTGTGCTTGGTGGTGGCCCATTTGGAGTGGCCGCTCAACGTAGTGTCCCTTCAACGATGTCAGCGAAAAGCTTGTGAATCCGCGGGTCCGGGGTCAACTCCGGATGAAAGGCCGTGGCGAGCAACGGTCCCTGCCGGACGGCGACGATCCTACCCCTGTCGGCGGCGAGAACGGCGACTCCGGCGCCGACGCGTTCCACCCAGGGTGCCCGGATGAAGACCGCGTGGAATGGCTCGCCGCTTAGGTCGATCGTCTGCTCGAACGAGTCGACCTGCCGGCCGAAGGCATTCCGCCGGACCGTCATGTCGATCCCGCCGAAGGTCTCCTGCCCCGCTACCCCGTCGGTGATCTCGTCCGCGAGCATGATCATCCCCGCGCAGGACCCGAAGGCCGGCAGGCCCTCTTTGATGAGCTTGCGTATCGGCTCCAGCACCTCGAAGGCCGTCGCCAGCCGCCACAGCGTCGTTGACTCGCCGCCCGGAATGATCAGCCCGTCCACCGCCTCGATCTCGGCGGGCCTGCGAACGGCGACGGCGCGGAGCCCGGACTCCTCGACCGCGCGGAGGTGTTCCCGCACATCCCCTTGCAGGGCAAGCACTCCGATAACGGGCACGTAAGTTCCTTCAGGATCGCGATGTTCGGGCGGTACTCACCGACCCCGCATCTAGTAGAACACCCGGCCGGCAGCCGATGTTCCGTAGCGCGTTTTGCTGGTGGGTGCTGCACTACCCAGCGAAGAGTGTGGGTGGTGCAGCACCCACCAGGAACGGTGGGCTGGGTTACCAGCCGCGGCCGGCGTAGTGCTGGTCGGC
>JBEKHI010000262.1:0-11986 GCA_050012355.1 Streptosporangiaceae bacterium
GCTCCTGGCCGCGAACCTCAGCAAATGTGGCGGGCCGGTACTTGCGGTACAACGCTAGCCCCGCCTGCGCGGTACCACGCCCCTCCCGGGTGGCACTGTCTGCTGAGTCAGCCATGGCCCCATCCTCGCCGGCCTGGTCCACCACTTTCGCCAGAACGGGCGAAGGACCCCTCGCGCACCCGCCAGAGCTCGCGTACCCTTGCTGCCTTCCGGCCCTGGGGGGGTTGGCAAGATAAACGCCGCGCGAGGGGCTGCGCATCAGTTTAGTCGCCGCCAGCACCACTCGTGCACGGCGCCGGAGCATGTCACAACCCGCCAGGATCTCCGGTAAACTTGGCGATGGAGGATTCGCCTAGTGGCCGATGGCGCACGATTGGAAGTCGTGTAAGGGGAAACTCTTCGAGGGTTCAAATCCCTCATCCTCCGCGCTTCACTCTGAGCGACCCCGGTGCCCTACGGCACCGGGGTCGCTTCGCTATATCCCCCGGATTCCCCACGTGGGCCCCACCCCCGAACCCGCAGCTTGTGCCATAAAACGTACCCCATATGTCCATTTCGTTATAATTCTTGCGGCTAATTTCTGTTCATTTTCTGACATAAGCTGACTGCTGTGCTGAGTCGATGCCGCGCGGGCCGGCGGCGACGCGGGGGCCGGGAGGCGAAGCGCCGGGCGGGCCGGCCGCGAGCGCTGAAGAGCGAGCCTCCCGCCACCCCTAGCAGCGAGCCCTCTCCGCTGCGTTACCCAGGGGTGAAGCACGTGCAGCCCGGGTATCCCTCAGCGGGTCGCTCTTCACTGCCCCCCAAGGCGAACCAGGCACCAGGCGCACCGTGTCCGTTTTCGGGTGGTATGAAGTCACCTAACCAGCAAGGCGGACGAAAGGCGCATAAGGTAATGCCCAAGCTAAGAGGTCCCCAAGCGGACGTTAAGTCCGCCCCCCGCGGGGGCCCGGAAGCGGTGAGCCCGCCCCCTGACGGCAGCAGCCTGCCCGATGGCCTCTGGTACACAGCGAAGAAGCGACTGCTCGGGCCGCCTCTAGTCAATGAGCAACTCGGGGAGCAGCGGCTGTCGAAGCCACTGGCCCTCGGCGTGCTGTCCCCCGACGGCATCTCATCCTCGGCCTACGGGACCGAGGAAATCCTGATCGCCCTGCTCCCGATGGCGGGCCTGGCGGCGTTCACGCTGATCCTGCCCATGACGCTGGTCGTCTTGTTCGTCATGGTGCTCGTGCTGATGTCTTACCGCGAGATCGTCATGGTCTACATCAGGCCGGGCGGCTCCTATGTCGTGGCGCGGGAGAACTTCGGGCCGAGGATCGCGCAGATCTGTGCCGTCGCGCTGCTGATCGACTACGTGGTGACCGTCGCCGTCCAGATCGCGGCCGGCACCGCGGCCGTGGCCAGCGCCTTCCCCGAGATCGGCCCGTACAAGCTGGAGATCTGCGTCGCCGTCGTACTGCTGATGTGCTTCGGCAACCTGCGCGGCATCAAGGAGGCGGGCAAGGCCTTCGCGCTGCCCACCTACCTGTTCTCCGCTTCCATCCTGCTGATGATCGCGGTCGGCCTGGTCCGCGAGGTGCTCGGCAACCTGCACGCGCAGGACATACACACGTTGCACGGCACCTACGGAGTGGGCTCCGGCACCGAGGGGCTCATCGCCTTCGCCGCCATCTACACCCTCCTGCGTTCATTCGCCAACGGCGGATCCTCGCTCACGGGCATCGAGGCGGTCTCCAACGCGGTCAGCGCGTTCAAGCCGCCCGAGGGGCTGAACGCCCGCAAGGTGCTGGTCGCCGAGGGACTGATCCTCGGCACCCTGGTGGCCGGGATCTCCTGGCTGGCGCACATCACGCACGCCATCCCGTACATGTCCGGCTACCCGACGGTCATCTCGCAAGAAGCCAACATGGTGTTCGGCCAGGACGCGCACTTCATGTACTTCGTGGTCCAGACGACCACCGCACTCATCCTGTACACCGGCGGCAACACCAGCTTCAACGGGTTCCCGTTCCTGACCAACTTCGTGGCCGAGGACTCGTTCCTGCCGCGCTGGCTGACCAAGCGCGGGCACCGGCTGGTGTTCTCCAACGGGATCATCGTGCTCACCGTGCTGTCGATCGCGTTGATCGCGGCCGTCGGTTCCAACGTGAACAGGCTGGTCCCGTTCTACGCGATCGGCGTGTTCACCGCGTTCACCATGGCCGGCTTCGGGATGGCGAAGTACCACAAGACCCACCAGGAGCCGGGCTGGCGGCACAAGCTGGTGATCAACTTCTCGGCCGGGGTGCTGTCCGCGATCGTCGTGGTTATCTTCGCGGTGGTGAAGTTCACCGAGGGCGCCTGGCTGATCGTGATCCTGTTCCCGGTCGGGGTGTACGCGCTGATCAGGCTGAACCGCGAGTACCGTGACGAGGCGTCGGTGCTTGAGCGGATCGAGGGCCGCCGCCGTTCCCTGCCACCGGACGCACGGGAACCGAACTACACCCGCCGCGTGGTGCTGGTCTTCGTGGACGATTACGACCTGTCCACGTTCGCGGCGCTCAGGTACGCCAAGAGCCTGCGGCCGACCTCGCTGCGCGCGGTGCACTTCGTCATCGACAGCGTTCAGGCGGAGCGGCTGCGCAATTCCTGGCAGCCGGACCGCGGCATCTCGATCGACTTCATCGACACCCCGGACCGCCGGCTAACCCGGGCCGCCGAGGACCTGGTGGCCAAGGAGACGGCGGTGCCAGGAACACAGGTGACCGTCGTCCTGCCGCGGCGCAGCTACTCGGCGCTGGCCGGACGGCTACTGCATGACCGCACGGCCGACAAGATCGCGGCCGTGGTCAGCCACGTCCCGCACGCGGCGGCCACCATCATCCCCTACGACGTGAAGAACCGGGTCCGCGTCCTGCAGGAACGGCAGGCCCAGGCGAAGAACGCCAAGGAGCGCTCAGCAGCCGAGGTGGCGGCCGTCGCGTCCGAGCCGTCGGCGGAGGCGCCCCCCGAAACCCCGGACAAGCCCATCGTGACCAAGGGCGACGCGGCGCCGCTGACCGAGGCGGACATTTCGGCCGAGCTAGCCGCCTCGACCCCGGATGACTCGAACCTGCCAGGCGCGGGCGGCTATATCCGGCCGAAGCCCTCGGCGGGGGTGAACCCGATCGGGTCGCTCGAGCAGCCGGGCCGCGCGATCGTGGAGGGCAGGATCAGGGTCGTGGAGATCCGCCCGGTCGAGCGCAACTCCGTCCTGGTCTGCGAAATCTCCGACTCCACGGGTGATTTGACCGCTATGTTCTACGGACGAGAGCACATCCCCGGACTCATGTGCGGGGCGCGGGTACGGCTGAAGGGCCCGGTCGGCTTCAAGGACGGCCACCCGGTCATGGTCAACCCCAAGTACGAGCTGATCGTCGCGGGAGTCGGCGGCACCAAGGGCGAGTAACCCGCCGCCATCACGGGAAGGGAGCCTGCCATGGGAAGGCAGCAGCAAGGCTACGGGCCTGACGATCTTGGCGACGACGAGCAGGAGGCCGAGGTCGCCGAATACGACCAGTACGTCGAGGACCCGCCGGACGGCGGCCTGATCATCGCCGAGGACAACGACGATGACGCCGAAGCAGCCGAGGACTGGGCCGCCGCACACCCGCAAAAGGTGGCAGCCGAGTCCGAAGCCGATGCCAAGAGCGACGCGAATCCGGATAACGACGACGAATCCGCCGAGCAAGCCGCGATGCACGAGATCCCTGGGACCTGATCGCACCCTCGCGCTCGCCCCTCCTGCCGTTATACCGTGTTACGTCGTATACGGCTGGAGGGTGCGGGCTCGTGACCAAGGAAACGGTGACGACTGTCGCCGATCCCGGCAGCAAGGTGCCGGACAGCTTCTGGTACTCCGCCAAGCGGCGGATGCTGGGGCCGCCGCTCGTAAATTCCGAACTCGCTGAGCAACGGCTCTCCAAGCCGCTCGCCCTTGGCGTGCTGTCCCCGGACGGGATCTCATCCTCCGCCTACGGCACCGAGGAAATCCTTATCGCGCTGCTGCCCATGGCCGGGCTGGCCGCGTTCACCCTGATCTTGCCGATGACCCTGGTCATCTTGCTGGTAATGACGCTCGTGGTGCTGTCCTACCGCGAGATCGTCATGGTCTACATCCGGCCCGGCGGGTCTTACGTGGTCGCGAGGCAGAACTTCGGCCCGCGGATAGCGCAGGTCTGCGCGGTCGCGCTGCTCATCGACTACGTGGTCACGGTGGCGGTGCAGACCGCGGCGGGTACCGCCGCCATCGCCTCGGCCTTTCCGTCCATCGGCCCGTACAAGCTGTGGATCACCATCGGTGTCGTGCTGCTGATGTGCTACGGGAACCTGCGGGGCCTCCGGGAGGCGGGCCGGGCGTTCGCCATCCCGACTTACCTGTTCGCCGGCTCGGTGATCCTGATGATCGTGATCGGCCTGATCAAGGAGGCGCTGGGCAACCTCCCCGTCTACAACGTGCACGACCTCACCGGCACCGTGAGCATCGGCTCCGGGACCGCGGGCCTGATCAGCGTCGCGATGATCTTCACGCTGATGCGGGCGTTCGCCAACGGCGGTGCGTCGCTCACCGGCATCGAGGCGGTCTCCGACGCGGTGGGCGCGTTCCGGCCTCCCGAGGGCCCGAACGCCCGGCGGGTCCTGATCGCGGAGGGCCTGATCCTCGGCACCCTGGTGGCAGGCATCTCCTGGCTCGCGCACGCGACGCACGCCACGCCACGGGAATCCGGCTACCCGACGGTGCTGGCCCAGGAAGCGACCGAGGTCTTCGGCCATAGCTTCGCCGGTCACGCGCTGTTCTTCCTGGTCCAGGCCGCGACCGCGCTCATCCTCTACACCGGGGCCAACACCAGCTTCAACGGGTTCCCGTTCCTGACCAGCTATGTCGCCGGTGACTCGTTCCTGCCGCGCTGGCTACTCAAGCGCGGGCACCGGCTGGTCTTCTCCAACGGGATCATCGTCCTGACCACGGTCTCGGTGGCGTTGCTGCTCATCCGGGGCGCCGACGTCAACAGCCTCGTCCCGCTGTACGCGATCGGGGTGTTCACCGCGTTCTCCATGGCAGGCTTCGGGATGGCCAGGTACCACCAGACGCACCGGCGGCCCGGCTGGCGGCGCAAGCTGGTCATCAACTTCTCGGCGGGCGCGCTGACCCTGATCGTGGTGGCGATCTTCGCGACCGTGAAGTTCACCGAGGGCGCCTGGATCGTGCTGGTGCTGTTCGTGATCGGGGTCCCGGCCCTGATCCGGCTGAACCGCCAGTACAGCGCCGAATCCGAGGTGCTCGAAACCATCGCCGACCATCAGGAGCCGCCGCCAGCGCCGCACTACTCGCGCCGGACCGTCTTCGTGTTCGTCGACAGCTTCGACCTAGCCGCTCTGGCCGCCATCAGGTACGCACGGTCGCTGCGGCCCACCACCGTGCGGGCGGTCCACTTCGTCATCGACACCGCGCGCGCCGACAAGCTCAGGGAAAAGTGGTGCCGCGGCGATCGCGGCGTGCCACTGGACTTCATCGACTGCGCGGACCGGCGGCTCACCGCCGCCGCCGCTGAGCTGGTTGAGCGCGAGACCGCCGACCCCGCCACCCACGTCACCGTGGTGCTGCCGCGCCGGAGCTACTCGGCGATGCTCGGGAGGCTGTTGCACGACCGGACCGCGGACAAGATCGCCGCCGTGGTGAGCCGGATACCCAGGTCAGCCGCGACCATCGTCCCGTACGACGTGGAAAGCCGGGTCCGGGTGCTGCAGGCCCGCCAGCAGATGCGGGTGGTTCCTGGCGAGCCGGACCAGGACTCGCGCGTCATCGCCGAGGAGTCGGCGGTGGCCGCGGTGCACGAGTCGCCCCGCGAAAAGCGGGCCACCGTCCACCGGGCGTCCGCCACGTCGCTGGGCACACCCATCGCGGAGCTGACCAGCCCTGGCAAGTACACAATCGAGGGCCGGGTCCGGGTGGTGGAGATCCGGCCGGTGGAACGGAACTCCGTGCTCGCCTGCGAGATCTCGGACGGGACCGGCCAGCTGACCGCGCTGTTCTACGGCCGGTCGCACATCCCCGGTGTGGTCGCGGGCGGACGGCTGCGGCTAACCGGCCGGGTCGGCCTCCGGGATGACGCTCATCCGGTCATGACCAACCCGGCCTACGAACTGCTCTTCCCGGCCGGGGATTAGCGGCGCGTTAAATGCTCTGCCGGCGGCGTTAAGGAAGCGTCAAGACCGTAGACCGCGGCGCCGGTGTACAGGCACCGTGAGGGCATGCTCCCGATCAGGCGGGTGCCCGCCGTGTTCGCTCTACCGGCCGGATTCGCGGCTTTCCTAGCGGTAGGGACGCTAGCGGCGGCCCTCGGCGGACGGCTGCCCGGTACCGGTGTCCTGGCCGCCTGCGCGGCCATCACCGGCGTGCTGGCCTTCGTGGCCGAGCCGCTCGCCGCCGTACCGCTGGCCGCCATCGGGTGGCTGACCGTTATCGGCTTTTCCCGCCCGCCCTACGCCGATCTGCGGCTGACCGGCTCGATCGCGGAACCGGGGGCGATCACGCTGGCCGCCACGGCCGTCGTCGGCGCTGCCCTGGGAGCGGGCGTGCGCTACTACGTCCGGCGGTCCACACTGGTAGGTATGCAGCAGCAGCAAACGGTGAGGTCGGGGGCTATCGGCCGGCGACGGCTGCTGGCCGCACTCGGGCTGGCCATCGCCGGGCTGCCGCTGCTGACCTGGCTGCTCACGGCGCAGCGTGCCCACCTCGACCTCTCGGACGACCTGCTGCTCTACCTGGTGGCCGTGGTGATCATCACGGTGCTTGGCGGGTTCTGGCCCGCGGTTGGGGCGGCCATCGCGGCCAGCCTGCTGCTGAACTGGTACTTCACCAAGCCGCTGCACAACTTCACCATCGCCGAGCCGAGGAACCTGCTGGCCCTGCTGCTGTTCGTCACGGTCGCGGTGGCGGTCAGCAGCGTGGTTCACCTGGCTGCCCGCCGCACCGCACAGTCCGCCCGCAACCGGCAGGAGTCCGCCGCGCTGCTGGCCCTGGCCCAGACGGTGCTCGGCGGCGAGGACTCACCAGCTGCCATCCTGGGCCACTTGACGTCGACCCACGGCGGGCAAGCGGAGCTGATCGAGCGGACCGGGGGCCGTTGGGTCCGGGTGGCGTCAAGCGGCGTCTCCGGCACCATCCCAGCGGCGAACCGGCTGGACATCCGGGCCGACCTGGCGCTACTGGTGACCGGACAGCGCCCCACCGCGACCCGCGCCCTGCTGGCAGGCTACGCGGCGCAGGCGGCCGCCGCGCTCGACCGGGAACGGCTCCGCACCCAGGCCGCGCAGGCCGAGGCGCTGGCCGAGGCCAACCGGATCAGGACCGCTCTGCTCGCGGCGGTCAGCCACGATCTGCGTACCCCGCTCGCGTCGGTCAAGGCGAGCGTCAGCACGCTCCGCCAGACCGATGTCGACTGGTCGCCCGAGGACGAGGCCGCCCTGCTGGCGACCATCGAGGAGAACGCCGACCGGCTGGATGAGCTGATCGGCAACCTGCTCGACATGAGCCGGCTGCACACCGGCTCGCTGCAGCCGTTCCTGCGGCCCACCGCGATCGACGAGGTAGCGCCGCTGGCGCTGCGCGGCCTGGATTCGCGGCTGCTGCTGAAGGTGCCGGACGAGCTTCCGCTGGTCCTCGCCGACCCGGGCCTGCTTGAGCGGGTGCTCGCGAACCTGTTCTCCAACGCGTCGCGGCACTCACCCGCGGCCAGTCCGCCGGAGCTGACCGCGCGGGCGGCCGGCGCCGCCGTCGAGCTGGAGATCGCCGATCACGGCGCTGGCGTGCCCGACGACGAGAAGGAGCGGATCTTCGAGCCGTTCGTCCGGCTGGGCAACAAGACCCCCGCCGGGAGGTCGGTCGGGGCTGGTTGGTCGGGGGGACCGGGCGTGGGACTGGGACTGGCGGTGGCTAAGGGGTTCGCGGAGGCGATGGGCGGCTCGATCGAGGCGGACACCACGCCCGGCGGCGGGCTCACTATCCGGCTGACCCTGCCGATGGCGGCGGGCACCCCCGCGGTGGAGGCGGAATCGTGACCAGAGTGCTCGTCGTGGACGACGAGCCGTCGATACTCCGGGCGCTGCGGATCAACCTCACGGCCCGTGAGTACGACGTGATCACGGCCGCGGATGGCACCACCGGCCTGGCGGCCGTGGCGCGAGATCACCCGGACGTGATCATCCTCGACCTCGGCCTGCCCGACATGGACGGCACCGACGTCATCCACGGTGTCCGCGGCTGGTCCACGACCCCGATCATCGTGCTGTCGGCCTGGGGCCAGGAGGAGCAGAAGGTCGCCGCCCTCGACGCGGGGGCCGACGACTACGTGACCAAGCCGTTCGGCATGAACGAGCTGCTGGCCCGGCTGCGCGCGGCCGCTCGCCGGGCCGCGCCCGCACCGGACGAGGCGGTGCTGTCCACCCCGCACTTCACTATTGACCTGGCCGCCAAGCAGGTCCTCAGGGGGGACGGCGTCCCGGTGCGGCTCACCCCGACCGAGTGGCAGATCCTGGAGATCCTCACCCGTAACCAGGGCAAGCTGGTCACCCAGCGCCAGCTGTTGCACGAGGTGTGGGGACCGGCCTACCAGACGGAGAGCAACTACCTGCGCGTCTATCTCGCCCAGCTGCGCCGCAAGCTCGAGCCGGAACCCGCCACCCCGCGCTACCTGCTAACCGAACCAGGAATGGGGTACCGGTTTCAGTCCGCGAACACTCCCTCGCGGGAGGCATAGTCGTAGTGGTAAATCTCCTGCCCGGCGATCCAGGCTCGCTCGGCGCGGCTCATCACGTCGAGCGGGTCGCCCGACCAGATCACGACGTCGCCGGACTTGCCCGCTTCTAGCGACCCGATCCGGTCCTCGCAGCCGATGATCCTGGCCGGGTTGATCGTGACCGCGCGCAGCGCCACCTCCGGATCGAGGCCCTCCTTGACCGACAGCGTCGCCTGGTGGATGAGGAAGTTGATCGGCACCACCGGGTGATCGGTGGTGATGGCGATCGTGATCCCGGCGGCGGCCAGCCGGCCCGGGTTCGCGAGCGACCGGTTTCGCAGCTCTACCTTGGACCGCGAGGTGAACAGCGGGCCGATCACCACCGGTACGCCCGCCGCCACGATCCGGTCGGTGATCAGGTGCGCCTCGGTCCCGTGATCGATCACCAGCCGGTACCCGAACTCCTCCGCGATCCGCAACGCGGTCGCGATATCGTCCGCCCGGTGGCAGTGCTGGCGCCACGGGATCTCCCGGCGGAGCACCCGGCCGAGCGCCTCGAGTTTGAGGTCGCGGGGGACCGGCTGATCGTCGTTATGGTGAGCTAGCTTGTCTTGGTAGTTCTGGGCCTCCACGAACGCCTGCCTGATGACCGCGGCGATGCCCAGCCGGGTGGACGGGGTCTCCTTGCGGTCGCCGTAGACGCGCTTCGGGTTCTCGCCGAGGGCGGACTTGAGCCCGGCCGGCGACTTCAGCACCATGTCGTCCACGGTGCGGCCCCAGCAGCGGATCGCGACGGTCTGTCCGCCGATCGGGTTGCCGGAGCCCGGGTTGATGTTGACCGCGAGCACGCCACCGGTAATGGCGTCACGGAAGCCCAGGTCAGCTGGGTTGATCGCGTCCAGCGCGCGGACCTGGGCGGTGACCGGGTTGGTCATCTCATTGGTGTCCTGGCCCGCCCAGCCCTCGGCCTCCTCGTGCACGCCGAGGTGCGCGTGCGCGTCGATAAAGCCTGGTAGCACCCACTTCCCGGTCGCGTCGATGATCTCCGCGCCATCCGGCGGCGGGTCACTGCTCACCCCGGTGATCACACCGCCCTCGATCGTGACTGTTCCGCCTTCGATGGGGTCGCCCTCGATCGGTACGACCCGCCCGCCGCTGATAGCAATCGTTTCCGTCACGGGAACATCCTAGGCAGATCGGGAACTTTGCCGCCTGATGCGCCGTAGCGAGTGCTGTCGATGTGACATCGACCGGGCTCTATGCCGGTCGATGTCACATCGACTACCAGCGCTGCGTTCGGGCGTAGCGCGGGCGCCAGACCGCGCGGTACACCAGCCGGGCCGGGGGCGGGAGCGTCGCCAGGACGGCGGCCGCCTGGTCTTGGTCGGCGCCGTCGTTGAGCCAGGCGAACATCTCGCCGCCCGCGGACAGGCCGTTCTTGCGGGCCATCTTGAACCCGGCACTCCGCCACTCGCCCGCGGTTAGCGCGACGCCGATGAGCGGCAGCGCGTCGCGTTCCTCGTGGGTCAGGTGCTTGAGGATGTCACTGGTGAGCGCGTCGGTGACGTCACCGAGCCGTCCGTCCTCCGGGTGCGCGAAGGCGTGGTCCACCGCGGCCAGCAGCGGGTCGATCCTGGTGTGCTCTTCCTCCATCGAGTCGAGCACCGACTGGGCGCCCTGGCTCCGGCTGAGCCGGTCCCGCAGCGTCGGCCAGATGATCACGTCCTCGGCGGTGTGGTGCAGGTGCAGCTGGTGCTTGAACGTTTCCCAGCCAGCCCCGACAGCGGCCCGCCGCGCCGGATCTGGCAGGTCAGCGAACGCCGCCGCCCTGGCCAGCCGCACCAGGTCCCGGCGGAGCGCGTCGTGTGCGGCCAGCATGATCGTCAGGTCCGCCTCGCCCGTCCCGTGCCTGGCCGCGTTGGTCCCAGTAGCCATGGTGTATCTCCCTCCGTGTGTTCCGCACATATGACGGTTCCGGAGGTCATGGTGTGACAACAGGCCCGCGCCTGCAACAACGCGAAGGATCGGTGTACCCAGGGGTACACCGATCCTTCGCGTTATCCGGATTCAGCTGCCGTTGAGTTCCTTGGCTAGGCGGGCGCCTAGGTCGGGGCTCACGTTTGTCCAGTACTCGATGACGCGCGGCCGGGTCTCGGGCAGGACGCCGGCCTTGACGTGCGCGGTGATGTTGGTGACCAGGTGGTCCCGGTCGGAGTCGGTCATCGCCTTCTCGTACAGCGCGCGGGGCTGCACGAAGTCGTCGTCGTCGCGGCGCTTGGTGTAGGCGGTGCGCATGATCTCGCCGGTCACCTCGTAGGTGTCGTCGGCGAACAGAGCCGGATCCGCCACCGGGCCGCCGTAGGAGTTCGGCGCGTAAACCGGGTCGCCTGGGTTCAGGTAGCGCATCGAGCCGTCCTTGTTGTAGGAGTGGACGGCCGCGGCCTTGGGCTGGTTCACCGGTAGCTGCAGGTAGTTGGTGCCGATCCGGTACCGGTGGGTGTCCGGGTAGGACAGCAGCCGGCCCTGCAGCATCTTGTCCGGTGACGCGCCGATCCCGGGCACCATGTTGGCTGGCTCGAAGGCGGCCTGCTCGATCTCGGCGAAGTAGTTCTCCGGGTTCCGGTCGAGCGTGATCCGGCCGATGTTGACCGGCGGATAGTCCGAGTGCGGCCAGACCTTGGTCAGGTCGAACGGGTTGAACCGGTAGTCCGCCGCCTCGGCGAACGGCATCAGCTGGACCTGGACCGTCCAGGACGGGAAGTCCACCTGCTTGATCGTCTCGTACAGGTCCCGGATGTGGAAGTCCGGATCCTGAGCGGCCAGCGCCTTGGCCTCGGAGTCGGTCAGATTCTCAACGCCCTGATCGGTCTTGATGTGGTATTTCACCCAGAATTTCTCGCCCGCGGCGTTGTACCACAGGTAAGTGTGGCTGGAGTAGCCGTTCATGTGCCGCCAGGTGGCCGGGGTACCGCGGTCCGACATCAGGATCGTCACCTGGTGCGCCGACTCCGGCGACAGCGTCCAGAAGTCCCACTGCATGTTGTTGTCCCGCAGGTGGTTATCCGCACGCCGCTTCTGGCTGTGGATAAAGTCCTGGAACTTCTGCGGGTCGCGCACGAAGAACACCGGGGTGTTATTCCCGACTAGGTCGTAGTTGCCCTCTTCGGTGTAGAACTTGATGGCGAACCCACGGGGATCACGCGCGGTGTCCGCGCTGCCCAGCTCACCGGCCA